>NYTG01000060.1 GCA_002683395.1 Halieaceae bacterium
ATCCGATGCGGCCGAGGGTGCAACAGGGCCAAGAATCTCCATCAATGCCAAAAGGTTCACATAGAGCGTATGCCCAATCAGAAAAAAAGTGATGAGCTTAATCATCACCACGATTCGCGCCCAGCGCGGTGTCCATCCAGACTCATCGAGTAGATACGTCTCGAGTTCAAAAATCAGCAGCAGGGTGAACCAGGCCACCTCGTCTAAACTCGTATTGAACTCCCTTACCCAGTCATAAAAACTGGCCGCATTGGTGAGTGAAAAGCTCGTTCTCGACCAGTCTTCAACCAAGTAATAGCCGAAATTGAGTAATAAGAGCGTGTAGAGCGCCGCTTTGATCCAGAGATATGCGGGGCCCTCGTAAAGAGCGATGATCGCTGCCCTGAATGGAATCACTGGATTTGCACCGGCGGCAAGCGGTCATAGTGCATCCTGCGGCCGAGGGCGATGTGAAGAAGGCGGCAACATCGTGAATTGCGTGTGCAAGCCGAGCTAGAGAAAGTCACCTCCCCGCACTCACACGATCCTTTTATCGCCATAGCTATCTCTTGATTCCCATGGCTCTCACCGTATCCACGCAAACTCGACTTTTCAATCTCCCGACGAAAGGTATTAACCGATCACATCTCATGTATGCTTGATATTGCAGGAAAAAAGGCGTGTTGTGGCGCCCTGTTCGGTTGGTTTGGAGCGGGTGATGGGAATCGAACCCACGTCTAAAGCTTGGGAAGCTCTCGTTCTACCATTGAACTACACCCGCGAGTGGACTCAGCCGTCGAGCATGAACTCCTGTACCCAACCCTCTGCTTCAGACCCCTGAATCAAGAGGAATCCGTCTTCGGCGTCACCCATGAAGACCACCTCCTCACCTTTTTTCAGTTTAGTGACCACATCCGCACCCCGCTCCGGACCTTCAAGGACCTTCACGTTATCGAGCTTAGCGCTGAGCACCGCACCGGGCCGGTGGCTTACCGCTTGCAGAGACGCAGCTGCGTTCTGCTCAGCCACTGCCGAGGTCGACTCGAGTAGCGACGGGTTATTGCGCACATCGCGGACAATATTGTTGTAGTTATCCAGTAACGCCGCCGCGACAATCTTTCCCTCGTCGGTGCTGGTGTAGGCACCGCCGCCGATCGCGCCCAGCACCCCGCCGAATGCCCAGTCCGCCTTCTTGTAGGTTCCGCTGGCCGCTGCCACCTGAATGGTTGANCGGGTGTCTGCCATCGTCAGCGTCGTTTGCGCTTCCTGAAACTTCACNCCGCCGGCTACCGCGCCCACAAGCGAACCTATTCCNCCGAAAAGCGACCCCACTGCCGCGCCCACGCCAGCGCCACCCGCGTTCCCGTCTTTGAAGATCACATCGGGGGTCATGACAAAATCTGCGGTCACCATCTGCGCACCGCCCATATTAGCGCCCTGCTGCAGCATTCCCGACTCAGACAGACTCCGTTCCTGCTGGATATTCCGCATGGCCCGGCCCCGCTCAACCACTTGGAAACAATTCGAGTTCTGTATGTACTGGCGGAGCAGGCTGGTGGGTGGCGGCAGGTTGTAACGCGACAGCGTCATAATCACATGGCTCTGTGGCTCAGCCACTGCAATAGTACCCTTGGGGCTGTCGCATTGCTCTAGCACTGCCTCCTCATCACCCAGGGCAATGGATGAGGTCAGCACCAGTAACATCATGCCCAGTGCGGTACATAGCGCTCGATGAAACAGCGCGACTGCGGACCCTCCGCGCGAAATGGAAGACGCTTCCATCAGATACCCCCTTTCTTCTCTTATGTTAGGGACATTTGAGTGTACGCCCATCAATCTCCGTAAACCAATCAGCGCGCAAAGGCGTTTGCCAGCTTGCTCTGCGGCCGCTATCGGATAGAAAAATCGCGCATTAAGCAAATACCCTGGAGCATGAACGCACCGACCTGGGGCACGTTGTAGCCCCGTGGGCTAGCCCAGATCCAACGCTTTTAGCGTAGTCAGTAGCTCAGTGTGATGATCTTTGGTCTTAAACTTGTCCATTACCGCCTTCAGTTTTCCATCCTTCCCGACGATAAAAGTCGTGCGCAGGATGCCGTCGAACTCCCTCCCCATGAACTTCTTCGGGCCCCAAGCGCCATACTTGTCTGCCGTTGCGTGATCCTCGTCACTCAGCAGCTGAAAATTCAGTCCATCGCGCTCGACAAACTTGGCGAGCTTGTTCACCGGATCAGGGCTGATGCCCAGCACGACCGTGCTTAACCCTTTCAATGCCTTAACAGAATCGCGCAGACCCTGCGCCTGAACGGTGCAGCCCGGCGTCATCGCTTTGGGGTAAAAGTAAACCACTACCGCCGCCTTGCCCTTGAACTCAGCAAGGGTCACCGTCCTGCCGCAGTGGTCCTGCAACGAAAATTTGGGTGCCAGATTGCCCACCTTGGGAAACGCCATGTCGGCCTCCATGTCAGTCAAATGAGATTAGGAATAGTACGCCACCGAGAGACGCGAAGATCAGCCACTCACCCTCAGCCCTCGCCCTTACCGGCGAGGATACTCNATCTCCGTATTGCGAATCGGGTACTGNCCGCTCACCCTGTCGTCCAGAAATTCCTGCAGTATCTCGCGGACGACTGGAAAGGCGAGTTCATCCCAGGGGATATCTTCCTGGCTGAATAACGCGCTCTCCAATGACTCTGGCCCTACGCCAAAGACATCGTTTTCGATTTGGCAGCGATAAAACAGATACACCTGGCTGATATGGGGCACATCAAAGATGCGATAAAGGTCGAGGTTTATGGCCTTGGCCGCGGCTTCTTCCCAGGTCTCACGGGCAGCGCCCGCTGCCGAGGTTTCTCCGTTCTCCATAAAACCCGCAGGCAGCGTCCATTTACCATAGCGCGGCTCGATCGCGCGTTTGCACAGCAGAATTTGATCGCCCACCGTGGGGAGGCACCCCACGATGACTTTCGGATTGACATAGTGAATCGCGCCGCAGTTCTGGCAAACGTGACGCTCACGGTCATCGTCTTCGGGAATCTGCAACGTGACGGGACCGCCACAGACACTACAAAACTTCATTCGACCTCCACAGACTGCCATCGCGCCCGGCGTGCATTGTCACTGTCGCGGCTGGTCACCCATTGCTCGCCCGTTAGGCGCTGCTCCCGCTTCCAAAATGGTGCGTCGGTTTTCAGGCTATCCATCATGAATTCGCAGGCACTTATCGCTTCACCCCGATGATCGGCCACCGCCCCCACCCATACTATTGTCTCCGATATCCCCAACACGCCATAGCGATGCACGATCCGCCACTGGCTGAGCTGAAAGCGTTCAGCAGCAGCATGACCCAATTCGTCGAGGACTTTCTGCGCCATCTCAGGATAGTGCTCAAGCGCCAGCTCCGTGACCGCCTGCTGATCGGTGTGATCGCGCACGTATCCGGTGAAGGTGGCCACAGCGGCNCCCGGCGCATCGCCCACAAGACGCGCATACTCAGTGGCGACATCGATTGCTTGAGCTTGCAAGGCGACCGACACGCTATCCCCCCGTCATCGGCGGGAAAAACGCGAGCTCGTCTCCCTCGGAAACCAATGCATCGGTAAAAACCACCTTGTGGTTGAGTGCGTGCACCACGTTAGGCTGGTTGAGCGCGTCACGCCAGGCGGCGCCGCGCTTTGACAGCGCTGCCTTAATCGCCGCGACATCGAGTTCATTCGCCGCGGGCTCCATCCCAACGAGATCCAGCTCAAACTCGCTCTCGCCCAGTGCTTCGCGAAGTGCAGAAAAAAGCTTAATCGTGATGCTCACGCCGCCACTCTCCGCTCGCCCCGCCGTCTTTATGCACCAGCTGTGTTGTTTCAATTGTCATACCNCGGTCTATCGCTTTGCACATGTCATAGAGCGTCAACGCCGTCACCGACGCTGCGGTGAGCGCCTCCATTTCAACCCCTGTCTGCCCTGTGACCTTACACGTCACCTCGATGCAAATACCCGGTAAAGTGGAGTCGGGACTCAGATCGATCTTGACCGAAGACAGAGGCAGTGGATGGCACAAGGGGATCAACTCGGCGCACTTCTTGGCCGCCTGAATACCGGCGACGCGCGCCACTGCCATTACGTCACCCTTGGGCACCGCGCCCTCCATGATGGCAGCGAGCGTCGCAGCCTGCATACGCACACGACTAGAGGCTGTCGCCTCACGAGCGGTGACAGCTTTCTCAGTGACATCAACAATGTGCGCCCGTCCCGCATCGTCGAGATGGGTAAGGCGATCTGACTGTTCTGGCATAGGACAATGCTAACACTCCGGTGCGGTAAACGGCATAAGCTGGCATGATGCCCAACCAAAGCAGTTATCCCGGATAAAACATGACGCCAGAGCAGCCTCCGGCTGAAAGCGCTCGCTATCGCTGGACCGTGCTGGTCATGCTGACACTGGTCTACACCTTCAATTTTATTGATCGGCAGATCCTTGTCATTCTGCAGGAGCCCATCAAGGCTGATCTCGGCCTGAGCGATGCGCAACTCGGGCTGCTCACCGGCTTCAGCTTCGCCCTCGTCTACGTCACCGCCGGCATACCCATTGCCTGGCTCGCGGATCGCAGTAACCGGCGCAATATTGTCGTGGCCTCACTGACGTTTTGGTCCTTTATGACCACCATCTCCGGGCTGGTGCAAAACTATGGTCAGCTGCTCGCCGCCCGCATCGGTGTCGGAGTGGGAGAAGCCGGTGGCTCCCCGCCCTCCCACTCGATGATCAGTGATTACTTCCCGCCAAGCAGTCGCGGCACGGCGCTCTCGTTCTACAGCATGGGCATCTATATCGGGGTACTGTTTGGCTTTGCGGCAGGGGGCTGGATCGCTGAAAACTTCGGCTGGCGCAACGCCTTTTTCGTCATCGGCATACCGGGGATTCTGTATGCTCTGGCGGTATTTTGGGTCGTCAAAGAGCCTAAACGAGGTCAGTACGATCCGGGGGGGGTGCCCGCCAAGTCTTCCCTGAAGGAAACCATGGCGCATCTCAGCAGCCGCCCGACTTTCTGGTGGATTTCTGTGGGCTGCGCGTTTACCGCATTTGTATCCTACGGCAATGGCAACTTCATGCCCTCGTTTCTCATGCGCAACCATGGGCTGTCGCTGTCTGAGGTCGGCGTCATTCTGGGTTTAATCTCGGGCCTGTCGGGCGCAACGGGCACCTTTCTTGGCGGGGTTCTCGCCGACCGATTGGGCATACGTGACATGCGTTGGTACATCTGGATACCGATGCTGGGCGCACTGTCGGCGATGATTCCCGCCTATTACACGCTGCTGGGCAACAATACGACGCTGATCATTGCCGCCATGATCCCCTCTCAAATATTGGGTGCGCTCTATCTCGGCCCTTGCATCGCCACCTGCCACAACTTGGTGTCGCCCGGCATGCGCGCCATGGCCTCGGCGATCCTCTACTTTGTGCTGAATATCATCGGCCTGGGCCTGGGCCCGCTGACGGTGGGCATTCTCAGTGATACATTTGCGGACACATACGGCGAAAACAACTTGCGCTACGCCATGGCCTGCACCCTAACCATTAGTTTCGTCGGTATATTCTTTTTGTGGATGGGCGCGAGAAGTTTAAAGCGAGACTTGCAAACCAATAAACAAGCGCTAATTTCTGTCTAATAACCCCAATGCTCTACTCTTATGCGAGGACCATTGTAATGACGCGATTCCCGACCCCATGCCTTATCTTAATTGTGCTGATCTGGAGCACAGCAGCCCTCGCCAGTGAAGTTACTTTCGAGCGTCGCTACGTCGATCTTGAGTGGGGCCAGATTCACCTGCTGAGCGCCACCCCGACGCAAGCGGCCACCGCCGCACCAGTGGTGTGCTTTGCACCGACCCCCTACTCAGGTAATTATTATCGGCTGCTCATGCAGGCACTGGGGCAGGATCGCATTGTGCTGGCTCCTGACTACCCCGGGCTCGGTCAGTCAGATCGGCCCGATAGCGACCTCGACATTGCGGCGCACGCCGACATCATGGCCGACATGCTCATTGCTGCCGGCTGGGGGCCCGAGGCGAATGGCCCGATTGATGCCTGCGGTTATCACACAGGCGCGTTCATCGCGACAGAATTGGCGCTCCGGCACCCGGGCCTGGTCCGCCGAGTCGTATTAATCGGAATCCCGTTTTATGAGGGCAGCGAACGCAGCAAGCGCTATCAAAATCTCGGCAGCGTTAAGCCACTTCCGGACTCCTTTGCTGCGCTGGGGCAGGACTGGATCTTTGCGGTCGACAACCGCGCGCCAGGCGTCACTCTTGACCGAGGCTACTCCAATTTCCTTGAATCCGCGGCGGCCTGGCAGAACAAGGCCCGCATTTATGCGGCTGTGTTTCAATATCCGGCAGAGCAAAGAGCACCACTCCTCCAGCACCCAACGCTGGTGCTCAACCCCCATGGGAACCTGAAGGAACCCACACGCGCGTTCGCCGCATTGTTGCCTAACTCGGTACTGGTCGAATTACCCGATCTGAAATACGGCATATTTGATACCGCCCCCAATGTGATCGCCGGCGAGTCACGCGCCTTCCTAAACGCGCCCTAGCTTACGAGTTGATGACCGGCAGGGCCAAAAGCGGCGGCGGAGACCCCTGTTTATCTAGGTTTGCATCTAAAAGACATATTGATGTAACTTTAGAACAAATAGGAATACCTCAAAGGACTGCCAAATGAATGCTATCGCTCGCGTGCTCTGTGCTGCGCTTCTTGCCTCTCTCACCTCTGCTCTGACGTTTGCACCACTATCTCTTGCCGGGCACCACGAAGAGGAGCAAGCCGACGACCCAATCTCAGCTGCCGCGGAATTTCCCCTCTTGCTCCGCCGCACAACGCTTATCGTCCGTGATATCGAAGCGTCACTGAAGCTCTACCGCGACGGATTAGGCATGGAGGTCATCTACGATGAGGAAATTAACCGCCCGCATTCCAGCGAGGATCGAGAGCAGAAGCTACGGCTCATCTTTCTCAAGGCTTCCCATGACTATGTGGGAGTGATTGGTTTGATCGACTACGAATATGGCTACCCCGACCATCCCGCCCACACCAAGCCAGTTCGTCGAGAGGGCTTCACTCCGGGCAACGCCATTTTGCTCTTCAATACAGAGGGCCTCGAAGAAAAATGGCCGACCATTATCGGTGCTCCCGGGGTTGAAGTGATCAGCAAACCCAAGCTAACGGAATACCCGGGTTACGGCGGAGTCGGCAAGATTCGCGTGTTGGTTTCTAAGTTCTACGACGCTGACGGGTACATTCTCGAGGTGAACCAAATTCTCGCGGACTGAAATGCAGCCGCTCACCTGAAGGCCCGAAAAACACGCCCCTAAACCTCTCGCTTGCATGCGCCAAGTCAGGGGAGTACGGTGAATGCGCGCACAAGCGCAGCCAACGAAAACGATACCTGGGGGAAAAAAATGTCTGAATTAGACCTATTCGGTTTTATCGGCACGAACCGTTCTATCTTCGCTACATTCTTTCTGTGCGGCGTGTTAATGCCGTTGGGCGTAGTGATCGTCGCCTACCTCTTTAGAAGCTTTCCTACTGCTATTCGCGGTGGCGCGATGGTGTCTGCCCTGATAGGGGTTGTAATGCTCACCTTCTTCTCTATGGGTTCGCAGAACGCCTTTTTCATGATGCTCACCATGCTCAGCGAAATGGCCGGAAATGGATCTGAAGCGGCAACGACCTTTCTCACCTCGGCAGGCATGCCGATTGGCGAGACGATCAATCCACCGGGTTGGATGATGGCGTTGTCTCTGATTCAGGTGGTGATCAATCTCGTCCTGACCGTCTACGTCTTCCTGTTAGCCAAGTGGGATAACAACTAATATTCAGACGTCTTTGCACTGTCTTTCGAGGGGGCTAAGGCCCCCTTTTTTGCGCCTGCTTACTTCAGCGGAGAGACTTCGAAGGTCATCGTCTTGGCCACAAAATCAACCTCGCCCGATACGATATTGATAACCCCGTCGGAAACCATGTCGAGGGAGTACATCTGAAAAACTGCTCCCTTGCGCCGGTAGACACCCTGTAACGTTGCGGTCGCAAACTCTTCGCCATTTTGGGTCCACGCAAAACCCGTAAATTCACCTGAATCGCCCCTACTTTGCTTATCGGTAAATTCATAAGACAGCCACACCCGCCCGTAAGGCCCCGCCTCACCCGTAGCAGAAATCTTGTAGTTGGTGCCGTCGGTGGTATGGGCAGAATCAATATCAAAATTCGCCGTAAATCCGCCTTCTCCGTAGTCAAGATCCTGTGCTAGCGCGAACGGCATGCAGAACGTTGCAGCTAACATTAACGTGATCTTCTTAATCATTTCTCTTCCCCTTGTGGTTGCTTTACATACACTTAAATGAGGCATATCACCCGTAAAACTGTGCCTTGTCGGACAGTCTCACGAATACCGCCTCTTGAACAAGCACCGGGGCACAGTCCTTGGATCGCAAAGATTCAAGTGAAAAGCTGTCACGAATTGCTCAACATGCTGAGGGCCCGCTCCGCTATGCTCGACCCCGTGGCTCGAGACCTGAGATGGTCAGCCAATGAACCACACCCATGACCTGAATAGGAGCCTATGAATATGCGCGATCGTCAATACCGTCAAATTGGTCTGTCTCTTGTCGCAGTGGCCAGCGTGGCATTGCTCAGCGCTTGCGCAGACAAGACTGGCAGCGAGGGCTGGTGCGAAACAATGAGCGCCAAGAGCAAAAGCGAGTGGACCGGTGAAGAGGCTAAAAGCTATGCCGCGCACTGCGTACTCGACAGCACCACCATCGGCAGTGACACCTGGTGTGAAAATCTCAAAGAGACGCCCAAAGGCGACTGGACAACCCAAGAAGTAGCCGATTACGCCCAGTACTGCGTAGTCAGCCAGTAAAATCCCCC
>NYTG01000061.1 GCA_002683395.1 Halieaceae bacterium
TAGCGGGNTCAAAAACGAACGATGATGCTACTGGAAGNANCGCGATGCGTCACCCCANTGGTGATTTTTCGGATTATGNTAGTCGACNTAGNCTCCNCGGANNCANTNCGATCGACACCACAGCGTNACGCTCAGCCNTNGCTGGATCGTGTCGCGCCCTTCCTCTACAATTNNGNCGNCNNTCNTCNTCNNGNCGGNGATGNACGTGNTGCGTNNCCGNCTNCGNNCTANGCTTTCTGGAAAACTCCCCGAATGACCGAGCGCTCTTCCTTTANNCCGCANCCGCATTACGACANGGCCGAGCTNGTGGCCTGCGGCCTAGGCGANTTATTCGGNCCGGGTAATGCGCANCTCCCCGTCGAGAATATGTTGATGGTNGACCGCATCACCCATATCAGCTCCGAGGGAGGTGCCGCAGGCAAGGGCGAACTCATCGCCGAGCTCGACATTCATTCTGACCTGTGGTTTTTCGCCTGCCATTTCCCGGGCGATCCAGTGATGCCGGGCTGCCTCGGCCTCGATGCCATGTGGCAGCTGGTCGGGTTTTTCCTTGGCTGGCGGGGTAACCCGGGCCGCGGACGTGCCCTAGGATGCGGTGAAGTGAAGTTCACTGGGCAGATCCTGCCCAACCACACTCAGGTGCGCTACCACATCCAAATGAAGCGGGTCATCGAACGTAAGCTAGTAATGGGTATTGCCGACGGATCGGTCTCGGTAGATGGCGAGACCATTTATACCGCCTCAGATCTTCGCGTTGGCCTTTTCCAGAATACGGAGGCGATGTAATGACCGAGCGGGTTGTGATCACCGGCCTGGGAATTGTCTCCTGCCTCGGTAATGACGCCGCCGCGGTGCGNGATGCCCTATTTAACGGACGATCGGGTATCGCGCTGTATCAGGACCACATTGATGCCGGTATGCGCTCACAGGTTGCCGGCGCGCCGCAGATTGACCTCTCCGAGCACATCGATCGCAAACAATGGCGGTTCATGGGCGACGCCGCAGGCTACGCCTACCTGAGCCTGCAGCAGGCCATCGCGCAGGCGGGTCTGACGCAAGCGCAAATCTCTGACCCGCGCACCGGTATTGTCGCCGGNTCGGGCGGTGCCTCCTCTGCGAGTCANGTGGAAGCAGCCGATATCCTTCGGGACCGCGGCATTCGCAGGGTCGGGCCTTATCGCGTAACACAGACTATGGGCAGCACCGTATCGGCCTGTCTGGCAACACCCTTTCAGATAANGGGAGTCAACTACTCCATNTCCTCGGCGTGCTCCACCAGTGCGCACTGCATCGGACATGCGATGGAACTGATTCAACTCGGCAAACAGGACGTAATGTTCGCCGGTGGCGGAGAGGAACTNCACTGGACCATGAGCGCCCTGTTCGACGCGATGGGCGCACTCTCAAGCCAATATAACGAGACGCCGGAGCGCGCCTCGCGCGCCTACGATACCGACCGGGATGGTTTTGTNATCGCCGGTGGCGGCGGCATGGTCGTGGTGGAATCTCTCACCCATGCCAAAGCGAGAGGTGCGACGATACTTGCCGAACTGGTGGGCTACGGTGCCACCTCGGACGGTTACGACATGGTGGCACCCTCTGGCGAAGGAGCTGTGCGCTGCATGCAGCAGGCGATGGAAACGATCGATGGGAGCATCGATTACATCAATGCTCACGGCACCAGCACCCCCGCTGGAGACATTCAGGAGCTCAATGCGCTGCGAACGGTATTTGGCGATAACGCACCGGTAATTGGCTCAACCAAGTCGCTGTCGGGACACTCGCTCGGCGCTGCGGGCGTTCAGGAAGCGATCTATTCGCTTTTGATGATGCAAGACGACTTCGTCGCGGCCTCNGCCAACATCGACAATCTCGATGAAGGTGCTGAAGGTATGCCCATTGCAATAGANCGGGTCGACAACGCCGGGCTGAGTCAGGTCATGTCAAACAGCTTTGGCTTCGGCGGCACCAACGCAACGCTGATTTTTCGTCGCTACGCCGACTGACGCGGCTCGGACCGCGCAGCGCTATCAGAGTGCAGACAGCGGTATCACCTCCAACCAATCCCCCTCGGCCACCGTCGTGCCGGGGGCAATCACCGCCACCGCATCCGCCTCACTAAGACTACTGAGCACGCCGGAGCTCTGGCTTCGGGCAAGATGCGCGCGCATCGCTGTCCCCGCGCCAAGCAGCTGGACGCGGAGAAACTCCTCCCGTGACCCGGGCCGNGACACGGTAAAAGCCGCCTGCACCGGGAAACGCAGCGCAGGCGTCACCCGTCCGCCCTGGCGCGCTATCAGCCAGGGCTTGGCCACCAGCGCAAAGGTGATAAAGGCGGAAACCGGATTACCAGGCAATCCAAAGATCGGCGTGCCGCAAACCTCGCCAAATGCCAGAGGTTTGCCGGGCTTGATGGCCAGTTTCCAGAGATTCAATGATCCCCGACTTTCAATCTGGCTGCGAACATGGTCTTCCTCTCCAACCGATACGCCGCCNGCCGTCACAACGCAATCAGCCTCCGCTGCCGCGNGCTCCAGCGCCTCGCCAACGCGCTCGGGATCATCAGGGATGTTGCCCAAATCCAATACCGTCATCCCCAAGGCGCCGATCTGTGCCCCTAAACTGAAGCGGTTACTATTGTAGATCTGGCCGGGACTCAAATCGCCGCTGCCGGGCTCGCGCAGCTCATCCCCGGTGGTCAATACTGCAACGGTGAGTGGCNTAAAGACCTTGACCGCGTCGATGCCCACCGAGGCCAACAAGCCCATGTCCTGAGGCGTCATGCGCTGCCCGGCTGCCACCAGCCGGTCGCCTGGCTGAATATCATCGCCTCGTCGGCGAATATGCTGCCCCAATGTCGCTGCGGGGAGCTTAACGCCCACGGCAAGGGCCTGAGCCTCCTCCTGAAGGATCACCGAATCCGCTCCTTCCGGAATTTCTGCACCGGTAAAGATGCGGGCTGCAGTGCCCTCCTGCAGTGGTGCAGGGACCTGCCCCGCAGGAACACGCTGGCTGACTGAAAGCACGCCGGGCACATCCCAACTTGCCACCGCATAGCCATCCATGGCGCTGTTGTCCGCGGGGGGAACCGCCCGGTCAGCGCAGATCGCCTCTGCACAAAAGCGATTGGCTGCTACCTCGAGCGCCACGACCTCGCGCTCAGGCTGTGCCACAGCAGTGGCGAGGATCAGCTCAAGCGCTTCAGAGAGGGGAGTCAGCGCCATCGGTCAGNGGCCTCGCAGCACTCCGACAAAGTTGCAGGGGCGATGTTCACTGTCGAGCTGATCCTGAAGAATGCCCTCCCATGCGGTGCGGCAGGCACCGGTTGAACCGGGCATGCAAAAGATGACCGTCCCATTCGCCATGCCGGCCAACGCCCTCGATTGGACCGTCGAGGAGCCAATTTCGGTGAGGCTCAGCGCGCGAAATACCTCTCCGAACCCGTCGATGGTTTTATCAAATAGGGGCGCCAACGCCTCGGGCGTCGAATCACGACCCGAAAAGCCGGTACCACCCGTGGTCAACACNACTTCGATGCCGGGGTTCGCGATCCAGTCCGAGACAATGGCGCGAAGCTGATAAATATCGTCTAGCGCGATCTGTCGGTCGGCCAGCTCATGACCCGCCGCCAATAACGCGTCTTCCAAAAACGTTCCCGAGGTATCGGTATCCCGCGTACGGGTATCACTGACGGTCAAAACCGCCACTTTTAGTGCTGCACTCACTCTGCTTAACCCTTATGCGTCCGCGTAAAGCTCAATGTAGCGCCGAACCGCGCGAGGAACAAATTCCCGCCAACTCAACTGCTGTATACCAAACTGATGCCGGATCTCGGCACAATCCAGACTCAGGCTTGTGGGAGACTCCGCCTGACCTGCGATCAACTCCATGAGCTCCCGGGCCTCGGTAAAGGGCTGATATTGGGACGCGTTCGCCAATACCGTCTCCATAAAGGAGTAGAGGTTGACCTCGCCAATGCCGCTGTAATGATAAAGGCCCGAGCGCGGCGAGCCAGCACCCATCTGATCGATAATGCCGTGTATTACGCGCGCGACCTCCGCGACATGGACGGGGCTCCCTCTGGCCTGCTCACTGACTCTGATGCGGTCCCCTCGGGCTAGCGCATCCAGGNCCCTCGCCAGAGGATTGGGTCGACGGCCGCCAAACATTAACCCCAATCGCAGAATAAACACCTCTTCAAGGGAGGCTTTGAGCAACTCCTCAACCTCGATTAACGTTTTACCCACGGCGTCGGTGGCGTCTGGCTGATCACTTTCCCGATAAGGGCGGGTCAGCGTGCCGGAAAAGACGCGGGCACTCGAGAGAAACAGGTAGCTTACGCGATCCCGCGCCGCAAGCTCTGCCAACCAGCGGGTGCGTTCAACATCGGGTTGCCCCACAGGATCGACGCCGTCAATTTGCGTGACCAGTCTCGCGTCCAATATCAGGTCGATAGGCTCACGGCGAATCAGCTTTTTGACTTGCCTCTCTCGGCGCCACCGGGTCGTGTCCATATCGACACCGACGATCTCATGGCGCATTAACGGGGTAGCGAAAGACCGAAGAGCGTAGCCCAACGGCGAGTCCAGGCCCAGAACGAGTATGCGCATAAGCAATTAGGGCGTACGTGACGCGACTGTCAATACAGCCCTTGTTTAAAAGGGGATGTCGTCTTCCGGGAAATCAATGGGCGCAGGCTCAGCCGCCGCTGCAGGCGCACTCGGGGCAGGTGCGCTCTGGTAGCCGCCACCATCAGACGCCGCATTGCGGCTGTCGAGCATCTGCATTTCCTGGGCTACGATTTCTGTTGAGTAACGATCCTGGCCCGATTGGTCCTGCCATTTTCGGGTTCTCAAAGAACCTTCAACGTAGACCTTGGAGCCTTTGCGCAGATACTCGGCAGCGATCTCGGACAGGCGGTTAAAAAACACCACCCGATGCCATTCAGTACGCTCCTGCTGGTCCCCCGTATTCTTGTCGCGCCAGCTCTCAGAGGTGGCGAGACTGATGTTGGTCACACCGCCGCCTGAAGGCAGCACACGGTGCTCCGGGTCGTTGCCCAAATTACCAACCAGAATGACTTTATTAATGCCGCGCGAGGCCATAGGGTTCTCCCTTCTTGCTCCCGGAAACTTTGCCTGCAAAGCTCACGGGTCTATGTGACTGACCTGATGACTATAGCAATGCTACCGGTCGGGGGGTACATCATTCTCCGACAATTGCGCGCTTAAACTGCCGTCATCGGGGTGCGGCCATAACGCGATAGTCCGAAAAGCCAGATCGCGGTGAGTCCGGCGAGGACCATCACCAACCCCAGAGCACCGCCCCAATGCAGCGCGCTTCCACCCAGCACCCCTCCGGTAAACACCCCCAGAAACTGCGCACTGGCGAAAATGCCCATTGCCGTACCGCGCAATGAGATGGGAGCGAAAATAGAGACCAGCGCGGGCAGTATCGTCTCGAGCGCGGTGAAGCCCGCAAAGAACAGCACCAGGCCCAGACCCAGCGCCGTGAGGGATACCGCCCATAACGCGATGACCAATCCGATGACTGTCAGCACCACGCTCAGAGCCAACAAGGGGCGCGGATCCTCGAGCTCGTGGCGTCTGCGGATTAAGAGTGCCACGCCGGGAAGCGCGCCACACAGGGTGGCGAGATACATCCACGCATGGTGCGCAGGCGCCAGCCCCACCTGCTGTGTCATCACCGACGGAATCGCCGTAAACGCCGCCATCAGCAGAAGGTGCAAACAGAAAATACTGGCATACAGTATTCCCAACCCCCGCCCCCAGAGCGCTTCGCCGAGCCGTTCACGGTCTGCAATGTGCGCGCGTCCCCCCTCACTGAGCTGCGGCGTAGCGGGTAACCAGAAGATCACCACCAAAAGCCCCAGACCGCCCATCACGGCGGTGCTCTCAAATACCCGCGACAATCCGCCCCAGGCCGCCAGAACCGGGCCCAGTACCAGTGCGAGGGCAAAGGAAATACCAATACTAGCGCCGATAATGGCAGAAGCTTTAGTGCGCTGTTCGATCCGGGTGTAGTCCGCAGCCAGTGCCATCGTCGCGGACGCAATGGCTCCGGAGCCTTGCAACAGGCGGCCAATCGCCAAACCCATGAGCGTGTCGGCAGCCGCTGCCACCACGCTGCCAAGCACCAATAGACTCAGGCCTCCAAGGATCACCGGCTTACGGCCTATCCTGTCGGACAACCAGCCCAGGGGCACCTGCAAGACGGCCTGAGTCAGACCATAGGCCCCCAGGGCAATCCCGATGCTGGCCACATTCGACCCGGCCAGCTCCTGCGTGTAGACCGCGAATAAGGGCAACACCATGAACAGGCCCAGCATGCGCAGACAATAAAGACTGGCCAAGCCCAGCACAGCGCGGCGTTCTAGAGCGGTAAAGGGTTCTTTGGCTAACACGAGATCCGTCGCCTAAGCGGTTTTTCAGTGTATCACGCGGTCAAAAACCGGACGGAGGGGGTCCGCCGCCGCCGTATCCTCGTATACTGTCACGTTGGCAAAATTTCGGCAGGTCTTACACATGGATACCATTGAGGTACGCGGCGCGCGCACCCATAACCTCAAGAATATCGACCTAGATATTCCGCGGGATAAGCTGGTGGTGATTACAGGCCTCTCCGGGTCGGGGAAGTCCTCCCTCGCCTTCGACACCCTTTACGCCGAGGGGCAAAGGCGCTATGTCGAATCACTCTCGACCTACGCGCGACAGTTTCTGTCGATGATGGAAAAGCCGGATATCGACCATATCGAAGGCCTGTCGCCCGCCATCTCGATCGAGCAGAAATCGACCTCCCACAACCCCCGGTCCACGGTTGGCACCATCACCGAGATCTATGACTACCTGCGCCTGCTGTTTGCCCGGGTCGGAGACCCGCGCTGCCCAACCCACGGCGTGACGCTGAAAGCGCAAACCGTGACGCAGATGGTGGATGCGGTACTCGCGCTGCCCGAAGGCAGCAAACTCATGCTGCTCGCCCCGGTAGTACGCGATCGAAAGGGCGAGCATCTGCACGTGTTTGAGCAAATGCGCGCCGCGGGTTTTATCCGCGTGCGGGTCGACGGCATTGTGGTGGATCTCGACGACGTCCCCACACTCGACAAGAAGAAAAAACACCGGATCGATGTGGTGGTGGACCGCTTCAAAGTCCGCGATGACCTCAAGCTGCGACTGGCAGAATCCTTCGAGACGGCACTGGAACTCACTGATGGCGTGGCGGCCATTGCCCCGATGGAGGGCGACGGCGAGGAGACCTTNTTCTCGGCCCGTTANGCCTGTCCGATCTGTGGCCATTCCATCGACGAGTTGGAGCCGCGGCTATTCTCCTTCAACAACCCCGCGGGGGCCTGCAGCAGCTGTGATGGCCTGGGTGTCACCCAATTCTTTGACGAAAGTCGAGTAGTACTCCATCCCGAGGCTAGCCTCGCAGAGGGGGCCATTCGGGGCTGGGACCGCCGCAACGTTTACTACTTTCACCTGCTGCGCTCACTCTCCAAACACTACGACTTTGATATGGAGAAGCCTTTCAACAAGCTCTCGCAAAAGCATCGCGACATTATTCTGTACGGCAGTGACGGTGAAGAAATTGAATTCTCGTATGTCAATGACCGTGGCACGGTGTTTAAACGCCGACATGCTTTCGAGGGGGTCATTCCTAATATGGACCGCCGCTATCGTGAGACCGAATCTTCGTCGGTGCGCGACGAGCTGGCCAAATATGTCTCGACTGCCGCCTGTAAAGCCTGTCATGGCACCAGACTCTGCGAGGACGCGCGTAGCGTCTATGTCGACGGCCGCACGCTGCCCAGTATCACTTCACTGCCTGTCGGCGAAGCGCAAACCTATTTTGATGAACTGGATCTCACCGGTCTGCAGGGAGAAATTGCGGACAAAATTCTCAAAGAACTTCGCGCGCGGTATCGCTTTCTGGTTGATGTCGGCCTTAATTATCTGAGTCTGGATCGCAGCGCCGAGACACTCTCGGGCGGTGAGGCACAGCGCATCCGCTTAGCCAGCCAAATCGGGGCAGGGCTGGTTGGCGTCATGTATATCCTCGATGAACCTTCCATCGGCCTCCATCAGCGGGATAACGAGCGCCTGCTCAAGACGCTGATTCACCTGCGCGACCTCGGCAATACCGTGCTGGTAGTGGAGCACGATGAGGACGCCATCCGTAACGCGGACCACATCATCGATATTGGCCCCGGTGCAGGTGTACACGGCGGAAAGGTCGTTGCATCCGGCGCGCTGGAGGATGTGATCGAGCATCCAGAGTCTCTCACGGGCGCCTATCTCTCAGGAAAACGCTCTATCGCTGTGCCCAGTGCACGCCAGCCAATCGACCCTAAGCGACACGTCACCATCAGCGGAGCGAGCGGTAACAACCTTCAAAGTGTCGAACTGACTCTACCTCTGGGGCTGCTGACCTGTGTGACGGGCGTATCAGGCTCCGGCAAGTCGACCCTGATCAACGGCACGCTTTACCCTCTAGCGGCAACCGCAATGAATGGCGCCACCACCCTTAAGCCTGCCGCGCACGACAGCATTGAGGGCCTGGAGCAGCTTGATAAATGTATCGATATTGACCAGAGCCCGATTGGCAGAACACCCCGCTCTAATCCCGCAACCTACACCGGAATCTTTACCCCCATTAGAGAGTTGTTTGCCGGCACGCAAGAAGCGCGGTCACGGGGTTACAAGCCTGGTCGCTTCAGTTTCAACGTTCGCGGCGGCCGCTGCGAGGCTTGCCAAGGTGATGGGGTGACCAAAGTAGAAATGCACTTTTTACCCGACATTTATGTGACGTGTGATGTGTGCAAGGGCAAGCGTTATAACCGGGAGACTTTGGAGATCAAGTTCAAGGACTTGAACATTTCTGAGGTGCTGAACTTGACCGTTGAGGATGCCCTCGGATTTTTCGAGGCGGTGCCCGCGATTCACCGCAAGTTGCAAACNCTGATGGACGTGGGACTCTCTTACATTCGACTAGGCCAAGCCGCCACCACGCTCTCCGGCGGCGAAGCGCAGCGCGTCAAGCTGTCGCGCGAGCTTTCCAAGCGCGATACCGGTAGCACACTCTATATCCTCGACGAACCCACCACCGGCCTGCACTTTGAAGATATTCGCCAGCTGCTGGAGGTACTTCATAGACTGCGGGATGGCGGGAACACGGTGGTGATCATNGAGCACAATCTCGATGTGATCAAAACCGCTGATTGGGTGATAGATTTGGGGCCAGAGGGTGGTTCAGGCGGCGGCCAGATCATCGCAACGGGTACTCCCGAGGACGTCGCAGCCGAAAAGGCGTCTCACACGGGTCGCTTTCTGGCTGAACTGCTTNAGATCAAGCGCACCGGAACGTCCTCCAAGGATCGCTCCAAGGCCGCGTGAGTAGCTGGAGCACCGCTGGCGATAAGCTGCCCGTAGAAGCACTGATCGCCGTTACCCGCAGTTTGGCGGAGGGTCGCCGACCGCAGCCTCAGGCCCAGAATAACCGTCTGCTAAGCTGATCTGCCTCAGACGCTGGTCTGTAGGCAAAAAAAACCCCCGGAGCCTTAGCTGCGGGGGCTTTATGATGGGAGCAGTCAGTCTTCGCCAGACTCCTCCACCATCTCCTCGGCCTCAACTTCAGGCTGCGGGCGATCCACCAACTCGACAAAAGCCATTGGGGCTTTATCACCCGTGCGGTAGCCACACTTAAGGATGCGAATATACCCGCCCGGGCGCTCCTGATAGCGGGGGCCCAGCTCTTCAAACAACTTCCCGACTGTTGCCTTCGAACGGGTGCGATCAAATGCCAAACGGCGATTCGCAACGCTGTCGCTCTTGGCCAGTGTGATCAAGGGCTCTGCATAACTGCGGAGTTCCTTTGCCTTGGGCAGGGTCGTCTTGATGAGCTCATGCTCAACCAGTGACACAGTCATGTTGCGAAACATGGCTTTCCTGTGTGAGCTGTTGCGATTCAGCTGTCGTCCGCTATGGCGATGACGCATGACTCTATTCCTTACAAATCATGCCCGGTTATAGCCCGGGCGTTTTCTATTCTCAGACGCTTAACAGGCGTTCGTCATTTTTCAGGCTGGCAGGTGGCCAGGCTTCAAGACGCATACCCAGTGAAAGACCCCGTGAAGCCAAGACATCCTTGATTTCGGTCAAAGATTTCTTGCCCAGGTTTGGAGTCTTAAGCAGCTCAACCTCGGTGCGCTGAACGAGGTCGCCGATGTAGTAAATGTTCTCCGCCTTCAAGCAGTTTGCGGATCTGACCGTCAGTTCCAGATCGTCTACCGGACGCAACAGGATAGGATCGACCTCTTCTGCTGCCTCTGTGGCCGCTGCCTGCGCCTCACCCTCGAGATCCACAAACACCGCCAATTGCTGCTGGAGAATAGTCGCAGCCCGACGAATCGCTTCCTCGGGATCCAGCGTGCCATTGGTTTCCAAATCAATGATCAGCTTATCGAGGTCTGTACGCTGTTCAACCCGCGCCGAGTCCACAACATAGCTCACGCGGCGAATAGGTGAAAATGACGCGTCCAAGGGCAAACGGCCGATCGAGCGCGTTTCTTCCTCGGGATTTTCCCGTGCATCGGCGGGAGAATAACCGCGGCCACGCTGCACCAGCAGTCGAATCGACAGCTGGGTTTTATCAGTCACCTTACAGATAACGTGATCAGGATTCGAAATCTCGACATCGTGATCCACTTGAATGTCGGCTGCCGTGACCGTGCAAGGCCCCTGTGCAGACAGCGTCAACTGCGCGGAATCGTTGCCTGCCATAGACAGCGCGACGCCCTTAAGGTTGAGCAGGATTTCAATTACGTCTTCCTGAACGCCTTCAATGGCCGAGTACTCATGCTCGACACCATCGATTTCCACTTCGGTAATGGCACAACCGGGCATGGAAGACAGCAGGATACGGCGCAAGGCATTACCCAGCGTATGACCAAAGCCTCGCTCGAGTGGCTCGAGCGTTACCGTGGCACGGGTGGTAGACGCCTCATCAACTTTGATGACGCGGGGTGTCAAAAACTCAGTGACCGAACTTTGCATAGAACACCTTCGATTAAATTAGGGATCGTGTAATCAGAACGAATTCGAAGTGCTTTACTTCGAGTACAGCTCCACAATCAAGTTTTCGTTAATTTCGCCGGGTAGATCCTGTCGCTCGGGGCGAGATTTAAAGGTGCCCTCCAGCTTATCGACATCGACCTCTACCCAAATAGGTTCTCCACGCTGCTCAGCGATCGCCAAAGCAGACTGAACACGAAGTTGCTTTTTGGCCTTTTCGCGCACCGATACGACGTCTCCGGGCTGCACCTGATACGACGAAATGTTCACGATCTTAGCGTTGACCAAAATCGCCTTGTGCGCGACCAATTGCCTTGCTTCGGATCGGGTTGAGCCAAAGCCCATGCGATAGACCACGTTATCCAGACGACTTTCCAGCAGTTGCAGCAGGTTCTCACCGGTCGCGCCTTTGAGTCGTGCTGCTTCCTTGTAATAATTACGGAACTGCTTTTCTAAGACGCCGTATATGCGACGAACCTTTTGCTTCTCACGAAGCTGAACGCCGTAATCCGAAAGCCGCCCACGACGGGCGCCATGTTGCCCTGGAGCTGTCTCGGATTTACATTTTTTATCAAATGCAGTCACACCACTTTTTAACTGCAGATCAGTGCCCTCCCGGCGGGAGAGCTTGCACTTCGGTCCAATGTATCGAGCCATTTGCTAAGTCCTCTCTGACGCGCGTTACACGCGACGCTTTTTAGGTGGGCGACAACCGTTATGGGGTATCGGTGTCACATCGGTGATATTCGTAATCTTGTAGCCACAGCTATTCAGCGCCCGCACTGCAGACTCGCGGCCAGGTCCAGGACCTTTGACTTGTACGTCGAGGTTTCGGAGACCATATTCCTTGGCCGATTCACCTGCGCGTTCCGCCGCCACCTGCGCAGCGAATGGGGTCGACTTGCGCGAACCGCGGAAGCCAGAGCCACCAGCCGTCGCCCAACTCAGGGTATTACCCTGGCGGTCAGTAATCGTGATAATGGTGTTGTTGAACGACGCATGAATATGCGCCACACCATCCACTACCTGCTTGGTGATCTTGCGTTTAGTTGTCTTGGCGTTTTTTGCCATCTGTTTACTCTCTTCAATATCGACGCTACAAAAAGTGATGTAGCTCCACCAAAGTTGCCGCCCGCGCTGTGCGAGCGACGGCCTCTTTACCTACGAATGGGCTTACGGGGCCCTTTCCTTGTCCGTGCGTTGGTCTTAGTACGTTGACCCCGAAGTGGCAGACCCCTCCGGTGACGAAGACCACGGTTGCAACCGAGATCCATCAGACGCTTGATGTTCATCGACACCTCACGACGGAGGTCGCCCTCGACATTCATTTCTGACACCAGCGAACGCAATTGATCCAGCTCACCCTCTGACAGCTCACCGATTTTGGTGCTCTCAGGGATATTGCTTACTTCGCACAATTTCTTGGCCTTGGTTCTGCCAATGCCAAATATGTGGGTCAGCGACACCACNGCNTGCTTGTGATCNGGGATGTTGACTCCGGCGATACGCGCCATCTTNTATCTCCACACCTGTTGANTGGNNCNCNCGNNGGCACACNCNACCNGCGCACCACNAAAAAGGGCGCGCATGTTAATGATTTNAGCNCNNGGCTTCAAGANTCAGCCCTGNCGCTGCTTGTGGCGGGGATCNGANGAGCAGATCACNCTGACCACACCNTTACGNCGCACCACTTTNCAGTTGCGGCACATCTTCTTGACCGAAGCTCGCACTTTCATCAGAAACTCCTGATTCCTATCTCACCCGACCCGCGGGGCTAAGGTTCCCGAGGTTGGCTTTCTTCATCACACCTTCGTACTGGTGCGACATCAGATGGCTTTGTACCTGCGCCATGAAGTCCATCACCACCACCACCACAATCAACATGGAGGTCCCGCCCAAATAGAAGGGCACGTTAAACATCACCACCAAAAACTGGGGCAACAGGCAGACCAGCGCAATATAGGCTGATCCAAATACCGTCAGTCGTGTCAGCACGCCGTCGATATAGTTCGCCGTTTGCTGTCCGGGTCGAATACCCGGCACAAATGCGCCCGAGCGCTTGAGGTTGTCAGCCACTTCCTGCGGGTTGAACATCAACGCCGTATAAAAGAAGCAAAAGAACACAATGAAGCCNGTGAACAACAAAATATTAAGTGGCTGACCAGGACCAATCGCTACCGCGAGATCCTGCAGCCAGTCCGAGCTGTCGCCGCTACCCACCCACTGCGCCACCGACGCGGGGAATAGCAAAATCGAACTGGCAAAAATAGCCGGAATCACACCCGCCATGTTGACCTTGAGCGGCAGGTGAGAGGCCTGTGCCTGCATCATGCGACGGCCCTGCTGTCGCTTCGCATAGTTCACGGTAATCCGGCGCTGACCGCGCTCAATAAAGACCACGAGATAAATCACCACCGCCGCCAGCACCAGGATAGCCAGCAAGATCAGGATGCTAATTTCGCCCTGGCGAGCCTGCTCAAGAGACTGGCCAATGGCTGCAGGCAGACCTGCAACAATACCGGCAAAAATCAGCAGCGAGATGCCATTACCCACGCCACGCTCGGTGATTTGCTCTCCCAGCCACATCATAAATACGGCGCCCGTCACCAGAGAGGCAACCGCTGTGACATAAAAACTCAGCCCCGTTGCGTAGGTAAGTCCCTGATTGGCAAGACCCACGGTCATACCGGACCCCTGCACCAGCGCCAGCACCACCGTCAGGTAACGGGTCCACTGCGAAATCTTACGTCGGCCCGCCTCACCTTCTTTCTTCAACTGTTCCAGCTGAGGTGTGACCGCGGTCATTAACTGCATAATGATGGACGCAGAGATGTAGGGAAGGATACCCAGCGCTAGAATACTCATGCGCTCGAGAGCGCCACCAGAGAAGACATTGGCCAGTCCCAGAATCGTGCCCTGATTCTGATCAAAAAGGGCTGCCAGCTGCTCAGGATCAATACCCGGTACCGGAATGTGCGTGCCAACGCGATAGATCAACAGCGCAATCAGCACGAAACGCAGGCGAGCAAACAACTCTCCCGTGCCGGCTGAATTCATATTGGGCATCCCGTTAGCCATCGATTAAGCCTCGACACTCCCGCCCGCGGCTTCAATGGCGGCTTTCGCACCCTTGGTAACCGTCACACCCCGTACCTTGACGGCACGGGTAATCTCGCCAGACAAAAAGACGCGCACGCGCTTCACGTCCTCTTTAATTAAATCCGCTACCTTCAACGAGTCCAGATCAATCACGTCGCCCTCGACGCCGTTAAGCTCGTGCAGGCGAACTTCCGCAGTGGTACGGCCAATACGCGAAGAAAAACCATACTTGGGGAGACGCTTCTGAAGTGGCATCTGTCCACCCTCGAAGCCCGCCTTAACCGTGCCGCCTGATCGAGCCTTCAAACCCTTGTGGCCGCGACCCGCTGTTTTACCCACGCCCGAGCCAATACCACGCCCGACACGCTTGGCATCACGCTTGGCGCCGGGAGCCGGCTTTAAGCTGTTTAAACGCATTTCGTCAGACATTGCTCTCGCCCTCAACGCGCACCAAATAATGCACCTTGTTAATCATGCCGCGCACAGACGGGGTATCTTCTACCTCGACGGTATGGCCAATTCGTCGCAGACCCAGGCCGGCCACGCAGGCCTGATGCTTTTTCAGGCGGCCATGGATGCTGCGGACTTGTGTCACTTTGATCATCGTTTTACTCATCATTCTTTCCTCACTGTCAGCTGAGGATCTCTTCCACGGTAAGGCCACGACGTGTTGCCACGTCTTCAGGTGAGCTCATATCTCTCAAACCTTTGAAAGTAGCTCGCACCACGTTCACAGGGTTGGTTGAGCCATAACACTTAGCCAATACGTTATGAACACCGGCCAATTCCAGCACCGAGCGCATCGCGCCTCCAGCAATCACGCCTGTACCCTCTGATGCCGGTTGCATATAGACCTTAGAGGCGCCGTGAGCAGCCTTGATGGGATACTGCAGCGTGCCGTTGACTAGCTGAACCTGCACCATGTTGCGGCGCGCCGCTTCCATCGCCTTTTGAATGGCAACTGGCACTTCCCGAGCTTTACCTCGACCATAGCCAACGCGGCCTTTGCCATCGCCGACGACGGACAGCGCCGTAAAGCTCATAATGCGGCCACCTTTGACTGTCTTAGCTACGCGGTTCACCTGCACCAGCTTTTCCTGAAGATCGCCTTCAGTACGCTGATCGCCCTGCTGCTTGTTATCTCTCTTCGCCATACTTAAAACTCCAGCCCACCTTCACGCGCAGCGTCTGCGAGTGCTTTAACTCGTCCGTGATATCGAAATCCTGAGCGATCAAACGCCACCGAGGTCACACCGGCCGCCTTGGCGCGCTCTGCCACCAGCTTCCCAACCGCTGCTGCTGCGGCAACATTGCCTGTGGCACTGGCACGCAAATCTTTGTCCAGTGTCGACGCCTGGGCGAGCACCGCTTTATTGTCACCAGAGATGACTTGTGCATAGATATGCCGGGGAGTCCGATGCACGGACAGTCGCACTGCAGCTGCAGTTCGCATCTGAATTCGTGACTTCCTGGCTCGGCGCAATCGCGCTTGTGTCTTGGTATTCATTGCCGTATCCGATTATTTTTTCTTGGCTTCTTTACGCCGGACATACTCGTCAGCGTAGCGGATGCCTTTTCCTTTATAGGGCTCTGGCGGACGGAAGCTGCGGATTTCAGCCGCGGCCTGACCAACAGCCTGCTTGTCGATACCAGAGATCACAATTTCTGTTTGGCTAGGGGTGTCCGCTGACAAACCCTCTGCCAATTGGTAGTCCACCTGATGCGACAGGCCAATGGTCAAGTTAACGCTTTTACCCGAAGCCTTTGCGCGATAACCAACGCCATTCAGCACCAGTCGCTTCTCCCAGCCTTCAGAGACACCCTTAACCATATTGGCCAACAACGACCGGGTAGTTCCGGCCATCGCTCGCTTGCTGTCACCGTCATAGGTGATAGTGGCAACATCTTGCTCAACATTGACGCCGACACCGTCGGTCAATGTCAGATCAAGAGATCCCTTGCCACCTTTGACCGAGAGCTGCGCGCCCTCGACCTGAATGTCGACCCCTTTGGGCAGGGCGACCGGACTATTCGCTACACGAGACATTTCTCAAACGCTCCAGTTCTCGAATCAGAATACGGTGCAGAGGACTTCGCCCCCGACACCGGCAGCACGCGCTGCACGATCCGTCATAACCCCACGAGAAGTCGACACAATGGCGACACCCAGCCCACCGCGCACTGACGGTAATCCATCCTTGCCCGAATAACGGCGCAAAGAGGGCTTACTAATGCGCTCAATCTCGGCGATGACCGGTTTGCCATCGAAGTACTTCAGATCAATATGTAGCCTTGGCTTGCCCGTACTGTCGTCGTACCGGTGTCCGGCAATGTAACCTTCCTGCTCAAGGACCTTCGCAACTGAAACCTTCAGTTTGGATCCCGGCATATCAACGGTCTGCTTGCCTGCCATTTGCGCATTGCGCAGACGGGTCAACATATCGCTCAGCGGATCTTGCATGCTCATTCAAACGTTCTCCGTTACCAGCTGGACTTAACCAGGCCCGGCACATCGCCGCGCATCGCTGCTTCACGCAGCTTGTTGCGGCACAAACCGAATTTTCGGTAGACACCGTGGGGACGACCGGTCAACTGACAGCGGCGCTGCTGACGAACCGGGCTCGCATCACGCGGCAATTTTTGCAGCGCGATCTGCGCTTCCCAACGCTCTTCGTCACTCGTATTGACGTTGGCAATCGCTTCCTTGAGTTGGGCACGCTTGGCGGCGAACTTCGCTACCGTTCTGGCGCGTTTGGCCTCGCGGGCGATCATAGATTTCTTGGCCATATCTCTGCTGCCTCAGCTTCTAAAGGGGAAATTGAACGCTGCAAGCAGTGCACGACCCTGCTCGTCATTCGCTGCGGTAGTGGAAATGGTGATATCCATGCCACGCAATTTGTCGATCTGGTCGTAGTCAATTTCCGGGAAAATAATCTGCTCGGTCACACCCATCGCAAAGTTGCCCCGCCCATCAAACTGCTTTGGGCTGATGCCACGAAAATCGCGAATTCTGGGGATGGAAATATTGATCAGGCGATCGAGGAATTCATACATACGCTCATCGCGGAGCGTGACTTTGCAACCGATCGGCCAACCGTCGCGAATCTTGAATCCGGCGATCGACTTGCGTGACTTGGTCACAAGGGCTTTTTGACCCGCAATCTTTTCCATATCGGAGACGGCGTGCTCAAGCACCTTCTTATCGCCCACGGCCTCACCCACACCCATGTTCAGGGTAATCTTGCTAATTCTCGGCACCGCCATCACGTTATTCAGCCCAAGCTCTGCCTGGAGCTGGGGAACAATCTCGCTGCGGTACTTTTCTTTAAGCGCTGTCATGTCTCAAATGCCTCTATTCGTGCAGCCGATCACGCGTCAACCAAATCGCCGGACGGCTTGAAAACACGGACTTTCTTTCCGTCCTCGAGCCGGTAACCAACGCGCTCGCCCTTGCCGGACTTGCTGTTGAATACCGCCAAGTTGGAGGCCTGAATCGCCGCCTCCTGCTCAACGATGCCACCCGCCACACCCGCTTGGGGATTGGGCTTGGTGTGCTTCTTGACCATGTTCACACCGCTAACGACCACGCGATCGCTATCGATCACTCTTCGGACCGTGCCGCGCTTTCCTTTGTCCTTTCCGGCGATCACGATCACTTCGTCATCATTTTTGAGCTTCGCCATTACCTGATCCTCTCGATCCCTGCTCAGATCACTTCTGGAGCAAGGGAAATGATTTTCATAAATTTCTCACCGCGGAGTTCACGCGTCACCGGGCCAAAAATTCGGGTGCCGATTGGCGCATCCTGAGCGTTCAACAGCACTGCTGCGTTCTCGTCAAACTTGATCAAAGAGCCATCGGGGCGGCGCACACCTTTTTTAGTGCGCACGACTACAGCAGTAATCACCTGGCCCTTCTTGACCTTGCCGCGGGGAATCGCTTCCTTCACGGTGACCTTGATCAGGTCACCCACGCGAGCATAGCGACGCTTGGACCCGCCCAGCACTTTGATACACATCACGCGACGTGCTCCGCTGTTATCGGCCACTTCCAGATACGACTGCGTCTGAATCATTTCTCTCTACTCCACCAACGGCCTTCCGCCGCTCGCTCAAATAACTGCGTCTCAAATCTGAGCCGCGGTCTCCACAATCTCAACCAGCGTCCAACTCTTGCTCTTGGACAGGGGACGCGACTCCATTACCAATACCGTATCGCCCGTTCCCGCTTTATTTTCCTCATCGTGCGCATGCACCTTTGAGGAGCGAGTGATGTACTTACCGTAAACCGGGTGCTTCACACGCCGCTCAATCTTGACCGTGATGGTCTTGTCCATTTTGTCGCTGACGACACGCCCCTGAAGCGTACGCGCTCGCGTTTCTGTCGTTGCCATTACTGTTCCGCCTTCTGTTGCAACACGGTTTTTACACGCGCGATGTCTCGCTTGGCCTGCTTAAGCAAGTGGCTCTGCCCTAGCTGACCGGTCGCCTTGGCCATTCGCAATTTGAACTGCTCCTCTCGCAGAGACAGCAGCTGCTGGGTCAACTCATCGACCGATTTGTCTCGAAGTTCACTGGCTTTCATCACATCACCGACCGCTTAACAAACGTGGTCTGTAACGGCAGCTTCGCCGCCGCCAGGTCAAATGCCTCGCGCGCCAGCTGCTCTGTTACACCCTCGACTTCATACAACACGCGACCCGGCTGGATCTGTGCCACCCAATATTCAACGTTGCCCTTGCCTTTACCTTGTCGAACTTCCAGCGGCTTCCCCGTAATCGGCTTGTCGGGAAACACGCGAATCCAAATCTTCCCACCTCGCTTGATGTGACGAGTCATGGCACGACGAGCAGCCTCTATCTGGCGCGCAGTAATGCGCCCACGACCAGTCGCCTTCAGGGCATATTCGCCAAAGCTCACCTTGCTCCCACGCTCAGCAAGACCTCGGTTGCGGCCTTTCTGCGTCTTGCGGAACTTGGTCCGTTTCGGTTGCAACATGTTCTACTTCCTCAATCAGGTATTCAGCTCAGAACTCTGGGGCACTCAGGCCTCTTCGCCCTCACCAATCACCTCACCTTTAAAAATCCATACCTTCACGCCAATCACGCCATATGTGGTGTGCGCTTCATAGGTCGCGTAATCGATATCTGCGCGCAAGGTGTGCAACGGCACACGGCCCTCGCGATACCACTCTGTGCGGGCGATTTCTGCGCCCCCTAGGCGGCCACCCACCTGCACCTTGATGCCCTGAGCACCCTGGCGCATGGCGTTCTGCACCACTCGCTTCATCGCTCGCCGGAACATCACTCGACGCTCCAGCTGCTGCGCCACGTTCTGCGCAACCAGTCGTGCATCGACGTCGGGCTTACGAATTTCTTCAATATTGATGTGAACCGGCACTCCCATCCTCGCGGACAGGTCCTTGCGCAGGCCGTCGACGTCCTCACCCTTCTTGCCAATCACAATGCCAGGTCGGGCGGTAAAGATCGTAATTCTGGCGGTTTGCGCTGGACGCTCAATCTTGACGCGGCTCACCGAGGCGGAATCCAGTTTTTTCAGGATGTACTCGCGCACCTCAATATCGTTAATCAAATTCTTCGCGTAGGTTTTGCTGTCTGCATACCAGACGGAGTTATGGTCTTTCACCACGCCCAGTCGGATACCCGTTGGATGTACCTTCTGACCCATTAGGTCGTCTCCTTAACTCTCGCTGTCCGCGACCTTCACCGTGATATGGCAGGTACGCTTTAAAATTCGATCACCTCGGCCCTTGGCGCGCGGACGCAGCCGCTTCATGGTGAAACCTTCGTCGACATAGATGGTCGACACGCGCAGCTCATCAACATCTGCGCCTTCATTGTTCTCTGCATTGGCAATGGCAGAGTTCAACACCTTCCGCACCATCACCGCGGCTTTCTTGTTGCTGAACTCCAGCACGGTCAGCGCCTCTTCTACCGGCTTGCCACGAACCTGGTCTGCGACCAGCCGGGCCTTCTGCGCCGAGATGCGTGCCGCACGTAATTTGGCTGCTACTTCCATTTCTCTCTCCAGCCAGCCTTATCGCTTGGCCTTCTTGTCCACAATGTGGCCCCGGAACGTGCGGGTCACTGCGAATTCACCCAACTTATGGCCGACCATGTCCTCATTAATCAGAATGGGCACATGCTGGCGACCGTTGTGAACAGCGATGGTCAGACCCACCATATTGGGTGCAACCATGGATCGACGTGACCAGGTCTTAATCGGTCGACGATCATTGGCTTCCACTGCCGCATCTATCTTCTTCATCAGATGGAGGTCGATGAAGGGGCCTTTTTTCAATGAACGGGGCACAGTATTTCCTCTCCTGACCGATTATTTCTTGCCACGACGGCGAACTATCATGCCGTCGGTGCGCTTATTTTTACGGGTCTTGTAACCCTTAGTGGGGACACCCCAAGGCGTAACCGGATGTCGACCACCCGAAGTCTTGCCCTCACCACCGCCATGGGGGTGATCAACCGGGTTCATCGCCACACCGCGAACGGTGGGTCGAACACCTCTCCACCTTGCGGCACCGGCCTTACCCAGCTTGCGCAGGCTGTGCTCAGAATTTGAGACTTCGCCCAGCGTGGCGCGACAGTCGATCGGCACCTTTCGCATCTCACCCGAGCGGAGTCGCACGGTGGCATACTGCCCTTCCCGCGCCACCAACTGCACAGAAGCACCAGCTGATCGCGCCATCTGCGCGCCTTTGCCAGGCTTGAGCTCAATCGCGTGGATCACCGACCCGACGGGGATATTACGGACGGGAAGGCAGTTGCCTGCCTTAATGGGCGCTGCCGAACCGGAATAGAGCACCTCTCCCGCCTGAACACCCTTCGGGGCGATGATATAGCGGCGCTCACCATCGGCGTAGAGCAGCAGTGCAATGTGTGCGGTTCGGTTGGGGTCGTATTCAATGCGCTCGACCTTGGCAGGGATGCCATCTTTATTGCGCTTAAAGTCGATCTTGCGATAGTGCTGCTTGTGGCCACCACCAATATGGCGCGTGGTAATGCGGCCCAGGTTATTCCGGCCGCCAGTCTTAGATTTCTTCTCTAATAGGGGCCCGTGGGGACTGCCCTTATGAAGACCCTCTGTGACCACCTTTACCTGGTGGCGGCGCCCTGCCGAAGTGGGCTTACTCTTTACGACTGCCATGACTCGCTACCTCAGCTCATCGACGCAAAGTCAATTTCCTGACCTTGCTCCACCCGCACGTACGCTTTTTTCCACGACGGGCGCTTGCTCAATCCGTAACGGTTGCGCTTGGTTTTACCCTTCACGCGCAACGTCTGGACATCATTCACCGTGACCTTGAAAAGCTGCTCGACTGAATGACGAATTTCGTCTTTGGTCGCGTCAAGCGAGACACGGAATACATATTGGTTGCTCTGCTCAGCCACGATCGCCGACTTCTCGGAAACATGAGGGCCCAGCAGGATCTGAAAAACACGCTCCTGATTCATGCCAGTGTCTCCTCAAACTTCTTGAGTGCATCGACCGTAATCATGACGGTGTCGTAAGCGATCAAGCTCACAGGGTCAGCGCCCTCGACATCACGTACGTCTACCTTGTGCAGGTTGCGAGAGGCCAGGTAGAGGTTCTTGTCTATGCTGTCTGCCACAATCAATACGTTGTCCACGCCATACCCTTTCAGGGTTTCTACCAGCAGCTTGGTTTTCGGCTGCTCAACATCCAGCGCTTCAACGATCATCAACCGATCGGTTCTCGCCAACTCGGACAGGATGGAACGCATCGCCGCCCGATACATTTTTCGGTTCACTTTCTGAGAGTGATCCTGCGGCTTGGCCGCAAAGGTCACGCCACCAGAGCGCCAGATGGGAGAGCGAATGGTGCCCGCTCGCGCCCGGCCAGTCCCTTTTTGCCGCCATGGCTTCTTACCACCACCGGCCACCTCAGAACGCGTCTTTTGAGCTCTGGTTCCCTGGCGCGCACCCGACATATAAGCCGTCACAACCTGGTGAACCAGAGCCTCGTTATACTCGCGGGCGAAGTTGGCCTCGGAGACCGCTACGGTCCCTGCTGCCTCATTTCCCGGCTTGACTACATTCAATTCCACGTCTCGCCCCCGCTACTCACGACTGAGACGGGCTATTGCCCGCTGCTTTGACTGTCGGACGAACAATCACTTCGCCACCCGGGGCACCGGGTACCGCGCCCTTAATGAGCAACAAGTTGCGCTCAAGGTCGACGCGGACCACTTCTAGGCCCTGTGTTGTCACGCGCTCGTCACCCATATGGCCAGACATTTTCTTGCCCTTAAACACGCGTCCAGGGGTCTGGCACTGGCCAATTGATCCAGGCGCTCGATGAGACAGCGAGTTGCCATGGGTCGCATCCTGCATTCGGAAGTTCCAGCGCTTTATCACGCCCTGGAAGCCCTTACCCTTGGAGCGGCCGGCTACATCGACCTTCTGACCCTGCTCAAACCGCTCAACGGTCAGCTCCGAACCCACCTCAAACGCCTCGTCAGAGCCATCCAGACGAAACTCCCACAGGCCCTCGCCCGCAGTCACTCCAGCCTTGGCGTAATGCCCGGCTTCTGGCTTGCTCACTTTCGAGGCCTTGCGGCTGCCCGCTGTGACCTGAATTGCCCGATACCCATCGGTCTCGAGCTCTTTGATTTGAGTGACGCGGTTTGGAGCAATTTCCACTACGGTCACTGGTACTGATGCGCCGTCCTCGGTGAAGACTCTTGTCATTCCCGATTTTCGGCCGACTAAACCAATAGTCATGGCTTAAACCTCACTGTGTACGGGGCTCAACCCTCTATGGCCGCCCGACACATTCGTTTTACTGACTGAACCGGACGTTACACACCCGGCGAGCCGGGCAGGCTACTTTTACTAAATTGTTCTTAACCCAGACTGATTTGGACTTCTACGCCCGCAGCTAGATCAAGCTTCATCAGAGCATCAACCGTTTTTTCGGTGGGCTCGACGATATCGAGGAGACGCTTGTGCGTGCGGATCTCATACTGATCTCGCGCATCCTTGTTGACGTGAGGAGAAACCAAAATGGTGAACTTCTCCTTTTTTGTCGGCAGAGGGATAGGGCCACGGACCTGAGCGCCAGTGCGGCGGGCCGTCTCCACAATTTCCTCTGTCGAGGCATCAATCAGGCGATGGTCAAAGGCCTTCAGCCGGATTCGGATACGCTGGTTTTGCAAGATACCTCTCCCTAAAACAACCGGTGACCGCGTGGGACCCCGAAAAAAGAGAGCGAAGTCTACGGACGGGGGTGGTGAGTGTCAACAAAAGAACCGCCCTATTTGCGGGCGTTTCAGGGAGATGCGACTTTTCTCACAAAGCGCATCATAGCGCTGT
>NYTG01000062.1 GCA_002683395.1 Halieaceae bacterium
CGACAAACAGATGCTGGGGTGGGCGATCTCCGCCAGCATGCCGGTTCATATCCTGCTGACCAAGGCGGACAAGCTAAAACGCGGTCCGGCCCAAAGCACGCTGCTATCAGTTCGCGAAGCGCTCGCGGAGCACGCCGAGCTGGTGAGCGTGCAGCTTTTCTCTTCCCTAAAACGAAAAGGCGTCGAGGAGCTGGGGACAAAGATTAACCGCTGGCTCACTGACGACTCAGTGATCGATGACCTGCCAGAGATCAACCCCGAAGACTAAGCCGTGCGCTAATGCGCTTCATCCCAGTTATCGCCAGTGCCCGCCTCAACGAGCAAAGGCACATCGAGCACACCCACACCTGCCATCAGTTGAACCACGGTCTCAGAGAGTTCTTCCACTGCACCGGCCTCAACCTCAAAAACCAGCTCGTCGTGAACTTGCATGATCAAGCGTGCATCAACCCTTGAGCGGGTCAGCCAATCGTCAACTGATAGCATCGCCATCTTAATGATGTCGGCCGCAGTGCCTTGCATCGGTGCATTAATCGCGGTTCGCTCAGCGGCTTGCTGACGCTGGCGATTGCGGGCGTTAATTTCGGGCAAGTAGAGACGCCGCCCCTTCAGCGTTTCAACATAACCGGCTTCGTGAGCGAGTTCGCGGGTCCGCGCCATATACTCCGCCACACCGGGGTAACGCGCAAAATAGAGGTCGATATACTCTTGCGCCTCATTTCTCCCGAGGCCCAGCTGTTTACCCAAACCAAACGCCGACATGCCGTAGATCAAACCAAAATTGATGGCTTTAGCTTTACGCCGCTGATCCACGGATACCCCCTCTATTCCGACACCGAATACTTCGGCAGCGGTCGCACTGTGCACATCCAAACCGGCGGCAAAGGCATTGAGCAAGCCATCGTCCTGAGAGAGGTGCGCCATGATGCGCAATTCGATCTGGGAATAATCGGCAGCGACAATTTTGCAGCCTGGGGCAGCAATAAAGGCCTGGCGGATTCGCCTGCCCTCTTCAGTGCGAATCGGAATGTTTTGCAGGTTCGGGTCGGATGACGACAAACGTCCGGTGGCGGTCACTGCCTGGTGATAGGAGGTGTGCACCCGCCCGGTGCGTGGATCGATCATCTCAGGCAACTTATCGGTGTAAGTCGACTTTAATTTGCTGAGACTCCGGTACTCCATCAGGACCGCAGGCAGCGGGTAGTCGAGCGCCAGCTCGGAGAGCACTTCCTCGGCGGTGGAAGGCGCACCCTTTGGGGTCTTGCGCAGCACAGGCAGCTCAAGCTGGTTGAACAAAATCTCGCCAAGCTGTTTGGGTGAGCCAAGATTAAACGGGCCACCCGCCAATTCGTGGGCTTTGGCTTCAAGAGACAGGATGCGCTTACCCAGCTCCTGACTGTGTGATGCGAGAGTATTGCGACAGACCAACGCACCATTGCGCTCGATCCGCGACAGCACGGGCACCAGCGGGATTTCCAACTCTCGATACAAAGCGGATAGCGCGCGCTCCTCGCTCAATTTTTTTGCGAGTTTTTGATGTAAGCGCAACGTCACCTCGGCGTCCTCGGCTGCGTAGGGCGCAGCCTGCTCAATAGGCACCTGATTAAACGTCAGCTGTTTGACGCCTTTACCGGCGATATCCTCGAAATGAATGGTGCGCTGTCCAAGATACTTGAGAGCCAGCGTATCGAGATCGTGGCGACTCCCGGCGGCGTCCAGCACGTAAGACTCCAGCATGGTGTCTTCCCGAATGCCTCTCAGGGTAATGCCATGGTTAGCCAGGACGTTGGCGTCGTATTTAAGGTGCTGTCCGACCTTGGCGATCTGCTCATCCTCAAGCAGGGGCCGCAGGGCCTCGAGCACGACGTCACGGTCGAGCTGGTCTGGCGCGCCCGGATAATCGTGCGCCAGCGGCACATAAGCTGCTGCACCTGACGCCACCGCGAAAGAGACTCCCACCACTTCCGCCACCATATAGTCGAGGCTTGTCGTTTCGGTATCGAAGGCGAATAAGGTGGCAGACCCAAGCTTCGCCAGCCATTCATCAAAATCGCTCTGATTAAAAATAGTCGCCACCTCAATGGCGTCACTGGCGCTCACCGGCTCTGGGGTCTCATCCCCGTCAGACACAACATCCCCGTCCGCTTTATCATCGCTCTGTAACAAGGCGTCTAACCAGGTCTTGAACTCAAGATCCTGAAACAGCGCAATCAGGGCGTTGGTATCCGGCGGGCTGGAGTCGAGGTCCCCCTCTGCAAGCCCCAGATCACAATCAATTTTGATCGTCGCCAGCTCATAACTAAGGTCGGCCTCCGCGCGCGCGCCTTCGAGTTTATTTCCGAGGCTCTTCGCGCCGCGTATCGGTAAATCGGCGACGGCGTCGAGCTGCCCGTAAATCGAATCGATACCACCCAAATGTTGCAGCAACGCGGTTGCCGTTTTCTCTCCCACACCGGCGACACCGGGTATGTTGTCGACCTTATCGCCCATAAGGGCCAGCAAATCGATAATGAGTGCTGGCGGCACACCAAACTTCGCCACCACACCATCGTGATCCATGGAGGTATTGTTCATGGTGTTTATGAGCGTGACGTGGTCATTGACCAGCTGCGCCATATCTTTGTCACCGGTGGAGATGACGACGTCTCGGCCGTCCTTGGCTGCCTCTACCGAGAGTGTGCCGATGACATCATCCGCCTCGACACCACCAATACAGATGAGCGGCAAGCCCATCGCGCGAATGGCATTGTGTATGGGTTCAATCTGCTCGCGCAGCTCATCGGGCATGGGCGGCCGGTTGGCCTTGTATTGTGCGTAGATCTCATGACGAAAGGTGGGCCCCTTGGCGTCGAACACGACGACGACTTGATCTTGGGCGTAGTCGGCCACCAACTTGCGGATCATGCCAATGACGCCTTTGGCAGCGCCGGTATTCAGCCCTTTTGAATTGGTGAGCGCGGGTAGCGCGTGATAAGCCCGAAACAGATAGGAGGATCCGTCTACTAGGATGAGCCGGTTCGCCATGAGATCAGTGCTCCCACAAATACTGGGTGGACCGTAAGGTTACCCGCATTTTGGGAATATCGAGGGGCGCGCGAAAAAAACCATGATAGTCCCCGCGGGGATTCATGAGTATCACGTTGGCACTGTGCTCCATCTGGTAGCTGCCGTCAGGCTCACTCACCTTGCGAAAGGGCGCATTCAGGCGCTGCGCAACACTGAGGATCTCGGAAAACTCTCCCGTCACACCTGCAAAATCGGGATGAAAATAGGGGACGTATTGTGCCAGGCGCTCCGGAGTATCTCGGGCGGGGTCCACTGACAGCATCACAACGCGAGTAGCGTCAGCTTCGGTGTCAGCCAGCTGGGCTTTAAGCTGAGCCAACTCGGCTAGCGTGGTCGGACAAATATCCGGGCAGTGGGTAAAGCCAAAAAAAATCAGCGTCCACTGGCCGACAAGGTTATCCCGAGTGAACGATGCGCCGCGGTGATCGATGAGTGCGAAATCACCGGCATCCCTAGGGGTGTCAAACAAAAACAAACCATTCGCACGCGTCTCTGCCAAACTCATAATACGCGGCTCGCCGACGCGATGAATGAAGCTCGCAACCACGAGCGCCATAAATACCACCACGCCAAAAATCGTCCAGCGTACGCCTCGTTGTCTTGATTCTGTCACGGCGGTTACCTTTTTTATTTCGTTCTGCCCGGCTTTTCCCAATGCCAGCCCACCCAATCGCAGGCTCAACATCCTTAACCGCGCTTGTCTCCGGNTCGAATCCCCANCGCATCATCGCCCTGCAGNATCAGCCGCCNGAGTTTTTCAGCAANAACCGCATATCACTAATGACGTCCTTGTAATGAAGGTCATCCGATACCCGCATCATGATCCAACCCGCAGGATCGACGACATACCATTGCGCAGGCGCTGTCAGAATTTCGGGCACCAACCCCTCCAACTCTATTGCCGGCAACGTCAGCGGCAAGATNCCCACATGTTCGCGAGCCAGCCAATCATCCAATCGCTGCGTGACGGGGTCTGCCTGGTCGCCAATACCCGGAGCAAGCGTGACCGCGGCTGGAGACGTATCGCTGAGCACGATTCGCCCGACCCGATTGAATTCTTTNCCGAGAGCGAGGTGAATCTGGCGCGTTTGATAGAGCTGCTGTTGGCAGAGGTCACCGCAGTCGTCACCGCGCTGAACCACCATAAATCGCCACTTGGCTGGCAGGTCCCGCCACAACGTCTCGGCCACCCCCTCGTGCTGAAAACGGGTCCCGCTTAACGAACGCGGGGGTGTGATCAGCGCGCCATGATTCGCGGTGCCAACGCTACCCAAGACATCAACATGGCCGCTATCCACCGCCCACCATAGCGCCGTCGCGGCGAGCATCATAGAGATAGGAATGCCCGCGATCAGAAGCAGTATCGTGCGTGCGCGTCGCTGCTGCGTGCTCGGCGTCGGCGTTGACATGATCATCCGCTACCGCTCAGCAAACTGCGCACATTAGTGAGGCGGAGCACACCAATTAACAGCAGTACAGCCGCCATAGCGAACCACTGTACCGCGTAGCCCAGATGCATAGAGGGAGACTGATTGACGACCGTCCACTCCGCGACCAGCGCCAGAGGCGACTCAGGCTCAATTCTGACCTCATAAGGAAACACTTCGCTATCTGTCAGCATCGAAAGAGAACCCTGCCAGCCATCCCAATACAGGGTCTGCACGGTAGCGGGAAGCCCCTNCGGGGGCTCAGGTTTTTGCAGCATTAGCGGCTTGCCACTTGGCACATACACGCGCCCTTCGATGGTTACCAGGCCCGCGGGCAATGCGGGCGTAGGTAGCGTCCGGCGAGAGGGGTCCCCTGCCAACCAGCCCAAGTTGACTGGCACCACTGCATCACCTGCGCTGGCCAGCGCAATCACGTGAAAACCGGGCTGTCCCCGATGCAACCGATTATCCAGGAGCAGATAGTCTCCCGCGCGGAACTCCCCTTCCCAACGCACCTGGCGGTCCGCCGGGTCTCTGGCTTGGTCCGTTAACGCGCGAGGGGTCACAGCGGGCTCCGCCGCGCGGGCCTGCCACCGGTCTTCCAAAGCAGCTTTTTCTCCCGCGCGGCCAAGCTGCCAAAAACCGAGATTACTGAGCAAGCCGAGCAACACCACCCCTGCGAATACGGCTCTCNCATCACCTTTTACCGTCAGGGGTCCGAGGCTTCGGTTAAACTGCATGCTGTCGTATCTCTCGCTGCACAATGTTTGCGGCCGTTCGCGCAAGGAGCCACAAGGGCTGACCTCATGCTCAAGACCATCATTATTCTGCTCATGATAGCGCTTGTCGCCAGTCTCGCGTCGGGTTTGGTGTTTCTGATGTCCGATCAGGGTAGCACTGAAAAAAAGCGTCTCTTTACGTCTCTCGGTGTTCGTCTCGCTTTAGGTGTTTGTCTGCTGGCAGTCATAGTCTACGGCTTGATCACGGGACAACTCGGACAACAAAACCCCTGGGATCCGGGACCANTCNCCACCANCGACAGTAGCGAATAATCAAGTCNCCAAGNGGNCGGTTTCAGGCCACGCGTTCNAGNCGCAACTCATGCACTNANAAAAAAGGGCGCCACCGCGCCCTCGCACTGCCAGCGCACTGTCAGAGGATGTAGACAAAAAGAAACAGAAACACCCACACGACATCCACGAAATGCCAATACCAACTCGACGCCTCAAAACCAAAGTGATCAGTAGCAGTGAAGTGCTTGTTCTTCATGGACCGAATCAGCTGAATCAACAGCATCGTCATGCCCATTGCCACATGAAAACCGTGGAAGCCCGTCAGCATGAAAAAGGTGGAGCCATANATGCCNGANTTNAGNGTCANNCCGAACAGCACATANGCTTCNTAATANTCCGCCGCCTGCAGACCCAAGAAAAATCANGGCNAGNCCNACGGTAATNCCGAGCCAGCGNTTAAACTTTTTGCGGTNGCCNGNCAGGATNGCNGTGTGNGCGACATGNACNGTNGCNCTNGATGACANNAGNATNATNGTNTTCCACATNGGCANCCANGCNTACCANGCGTGNGCGTCNGCNGGNGCCATNGATTTNTCTTGAGAGACAAANGCACCGTTGTTGGCAATTACCTGCGAGTCAACGCCACCCACGAACTCCTGGGGTGTTGTCACCGGAGGCCAGGCGAATTCAAAACCGGGCCACAAAAGCCCGTTCATCCGACCGCCATCTCCCTCACCAGCGAGCCAAGGGCCCACAAACTGTCTGACATAAAGAAGCGCGCCGAAAAACGCGGCAAAAAACATGACCTCTGAAAAAATGAACCAAAACATGCCCAGCACATAGCTTTGGTGGAGCTGGCTGCTATTCATCCCCGCAAGGTTTTCCCGGATAGCCGTGCCAAACCAGCTGGCGAGCGTAAAAATGAAAAAGACCAGGCCAACGGTCAGCACCCACACTGAAGTGCTAGATTCCTCTGAGCCGCCGAACGTCATGTCGTTCAGCACCATCGCCGCACCAAACACCGAAAGGATCAGACCAATGGTGGCCCTGACCGCCAGGCTCGAGGACTCGGGCACGTAATATTTTTCATGACCGGCTGAAGCTGATGATGGATT
>NYTG01000063.1 GCA_002683395.1 Halieaceae bacterium
TATTTCGGTGTGAACTCGATGTGGAGAGATTTCATAGCCCGCAACAAATAGTGTGGGTGGTAGCTGAAGTCATTCTTGCCCTCGGCGAATCGCAGCGTGTCGATCCGGTCGACCAGCGCCTTGAACGACCAGTGCAGCTCCCTTCGTGCAAGTGGGGCACCGAGGCAATGGTGCTTGCCTGAGCCAAAGGCCATATGACCCCCGGCGCGAGGGCGATCCAGATCCAGGGCGTCAGGATTTTCAAAGCGGCGTTCGTCGCGATTCGCAGCAGCAAACCGGACGTTAATGAGGCTGCCCGCGGGAATCGTGACGCCGCTCAGTTCAACGTCCTTCGCGGTGGCCCGCATGAGGCTCTGCACCGGTGACTCGAGGCGCAGCACNTCTTCGATAAAGACCTTGAGGTAACGGTCTGGGTCGGACTGCAGTTGCTCCCAGGCCAGCGGGTTTTCGATCAAGAGCTTCACACCGGCAGANATCGCGTTGGTGGTGGTCTCCGAACCGCCGACAAAAGTATCGGCCATCATTTCGGCATGGAGCTCATTGTCATTCAGCGGCCGGCCCCACTCCTCAATCACTGTATTGACCAAGGCGCTCAGCAGCGAGTCATCCGGGCGCTCTCTCAGCCGCTCAAAAATAGGCTGAAAGTAATGCTGAGCCTCGATCTCCTTGCGAACAGATAGAAGCTCTTCTTGTTCAGACTGCATTAAGCTGATGCGGTGAAAAAACGCCTCGGTCCACTCTTTGATCTGCCAGATATCGTCCGGGTTGGCGCCCATTTGCTTCCCGATAATGAGCAACGGCAGAGGAATAGCAAATTGCTTGACCCAGTCGCAGNGGCCTTNGTCGATAAANTCGTCGATGAGCTGATAGGCGAGGTCACGCACTTCGTCNTCCAGCGCTTCGATTTTCTTGGGTCGAAACGCATCGTTGAATACCGAACGCACGGCTTTGTGATCGGGGTCATCCCGGCCGTTGAGGGTTTTCGCCGGCACCCAGCCCTCTTGCTCGAAAGTATTTCTCACGGCCAAAGCGCGGGGACTGGGCTCTGTGGCATCAGTCAGATAGGCCGTCTCATTNGTAAAGTGCTCCGTATCAGTCAGGATGTGTCGCACGTCGTCAAACCGCGNAATCACGTACATGCCGGTGGCGGGACACTGATAGACCGGCGCCTCGTCGCGCAGCGTTTTATAGGCGTCATAGGGGCACCGCTGGGTTTCAGCATCGAATAAATTGACCTTGGCTTCAGGTGAGTCACTCATGGGGGANCTTCGCGGCTAGGGTTGATATACCGAACTATAGAGGGTCGGCTTGCGACTGAGAAGGTGTCGGGCGATTGCACGCCAGAGGGGGGATAACCTGCGTTTGTTGCGCGCCTCGGTAGAGGCGTCGACTGTGCAGTTAGCAGCCATTGGTCAGCGNGCCCAGCGCTNTATTAGGNTGGAGAAGCTCGTTTGACGGACGCTGCACGTGTCACTGGCCAGCAAGGCGCCGTAAAGTGTTTGAGCGCTTGTCTTCCCCGTCGTGACGCCAACCGGGAGCCAAAAACAGATAGCGAAGGCAGTCTTTCCAGTTCGCTGTTAGGCGGATATCACGCCACAACTGGGCATATTCGCCAAACGACACCGTCACCGGATGGAAGCTATCAATATTTTGGGTCAGACCGTAGCGGACCGGCTCCGACTCCACCTCTTGGCTGAACGTGCCAAAAAGTCGGTCCCAGATAATGAGTACGCCGGCGTGATTGCGATCGAGATAACGCACATTGGAGGCGTGGTGCACCCGGTGATGCGAGGGGCTGTTGAAGAGCCATTCAAACCAGCTGGGCATGCGGTCGATCGTTTCAGTATGAAGCCAGAACTGATAGATCAGGCTGACGCTCATCATGGTAACGATCATGACCGGGTCAAACCCTAGCAAGGCCAGGGGGCACCAAAACAAATACTTCAGGACCCGCTCGCCCACGCCCTGGCGAAGGGCCGTGCCGTAGTTGTAATACTGAGAGTTGTGGTGCGACACGTGTCCCGCCCAGAGAAANCGGACTTCATGATTCGCGCGGTGAAAGCTGTAGTAGGTCAAGTCGTCGAGGAAGAATAGGATTACCCACCACGCCGGAGCACGGCTTACCACCTCTTTGAGCGGCGAGGCCTCCCAACACACAAACATCAGCAGTACACCGCCGAGCTTGGGTAACACGTCGATCACCACGGTCAGCAACATGACGCCCATCGAAGCCATAAAGTCGCGCCGCTCATACAGCGCCAGCGATTTACGCCAGGCAACGACCCATTCGATCAGCAAAGCGGTCAGGAATAAGGGCAGTGCAAAAATGACCCAGTCATCTTTAAGGAGTGCCAGTGTTTGATCCATCAGACCGCTGCTATCCATCGTGATTTCCTTAAACTGACTTTTGATCGCACTCACGACGCTGCTGTGTCAGCTGCGCCATGATTGATACGGCGATTTCCATTGCAGTTTTAGAGCCAATCGAGAGCCCGACGGGCGCGTGGAGCCGGGCAATGGCGTTCTCTCCGATCCCTAATTTCGACAATCGCTCAATGCGTTTTTCCGTCGTGCGGATTGAGCCTAAAGCGCCCACGTACCAAGCGTCTGACTCCAGCGCTTCCATTAACGCCATGTCATCAACGCGCGGATCATGACTGAGGGTAATCACCGCGCAGTGCTCATCATTGCCGTATTCACGCACGATATCGTCCGGCAAGCCCAGTATTTTGTGTACTTCTGGTCCCTGCCATTGCTCGAGTGCCCATTCCCGGGAGTCGGCGAGTAGCACTTCGTAGTCCATGGCCAGGGCAAGCGTACTGAGGCTGGCCGCCAACTGCCCGGCGCCGACCATTAACAGCCGGTGTCGTGGACCAAAGCAATGGCGCAGAGCGGTTTCATCTCTTTCCAGTGCGGTGAAGCGCTCGGTGCGCTGAAGAAGGGTCTCACCGCTAGTCAGATCGACCCTGCGGTTCAGTGTGTGTCGGTCGGCCATGCTTTGCTTGGCTTCAGAAACCCAATTCACGTCTTTGCCATCGAGTTGTTGAATGGCCAGTACCAGTCTGCCGCCGCAGGGCAGCCCCCACTTTTCGTTGTCTGCAGCGCTGACCCCGTACTCGGTGAGATGTACCTGAGGTCCATTAAATTCTCCAGCAAGCAATCGGTTGATCAGATCTTCCTCAACGCACCCTCCTGACACACTGCCGACCTGTGAGCCGTCGGCACGAAAGGCAACCAGCGAGCCCACGGGGCGAGGCGATGAACCNATAGTGGCCACCACCGTCACAAGCCANGGTCGCTCGCCGNCTTGGAGCGATTTCACCAGGCAAGACAAAATGGTGTGGTCAGTGGAGGTCATAGGCCAAAAGCGGGTTCTGTACACCAGGGTTACGGGCGGGTTGATCGATCAAAATACGGCTGCCGTCGGCACCGAATCTCGGCGACAGGTCTAGTGTAGGCGACTGGCGGCCCTTACGGGAGTAGGGCCCTCTTTTTCATTGCGAGGACATACTGATCGTTAAGCGCTACCGGGGTCGAGCCGCAGGCCGCCAATGTCGGGAAAGTTATGGCATAAAGATTGCCGATACCGCATCATATGCTCCCCGTTTTCTTTAACCACTCCACTACAGGTAGCGAACCATGCCCAACCCTGTCTATATCTATGACGCGGTGCGCACACCGCGCAGTAAAGGTAAGTCCACTGGGACTCTGCACGAGGTCAAACCCATCGATCTGGCCGCTGGCCTCCTAGTAGAACTACAGAAACGCCATGATCTCGATACCAGTTATGTCGATGATGTGGTGATGGGCTGTGTTTCGCCTGTGGGTGAACAGGGCTCTGACGTCGCGAAAATGGTAGTGCAAAACGCAGAATGGGATGAGTCTGTCCCAGGCGTTCAGCTCGATCGTTTCTGCGCCTCGGGCCTGGAGGCCGTCAATATCGCTGCCCAGAAAGTGGCCTCCGGTTGGGAAGATCTGGTGGTGGCCGGTGGCGTCGAGTCGATGTCGCGGGTACCCATGGGCTCCAATGGTGGCGCTATGGCTGGCGATCCTGAATTTGCTGTCAAAACCAGTTTTGTACCTCAGGGTATCGGCGCGGATACGATCGCCACTCTCGCGGGCTGGTCCCGAGAAGATGTGGACCGATACGCAGTGACGTCGCAGCAGCGTGCCGCTCACGCCCGAGACAGCGGCTGGTTTGATCGCTCGGTGGTGCCGGTCAAAGACAGCAGTGGCGTCACGATACTCGAGCGAGACGATTTTATTAAACCCGAGACCACGGTCGAAGGGCTCGCTGGCCTGAAACCGTCATTTGAGATGCCGGGTGGCATGGGTTTTGACGATGTGATCCTTGCCAAATACAACATGCTGGACAAGATCGATCACGTGCACACGCCCGGCAATTCNTCGGGAATTGTTGATGGTGCTAGTGCGGTGATGGTCGGCAGTGAAAAAGCGGGCAACGATCTGGGCCTCAAGCCCCGNGGACGTATTNTGGCGACGGCAGTANTGGCGACCGATCCCGTGATTATGCTNACAGGNCCNGGACCGGCTGCNAAAAAGTGCCTCGANAAGGCNGGACTGAGCCCGGCNGANATNGANCTNTGGGAGATCAATGAGGCNTTTGCNTCAGTGGTNNTGCGTTACATGCANGATNTNGATNTGGATCCAGAGGTGACCAACGTCAACGGCGGNGCAATCGCTATGGGCCACCCANTGGGCGCNACNGGAGGTTGTCTNGTCAGNACNGTGCTCGACGANCTCGAGCGCCGNGANGCGAANCGCGCCATGCTCTCGCTGTGCGTCGGCGGCGGNATGGGCATCTCAACGATTATTGAGCGCGTCTGANNGACGCTTGANAAAGGGAATGTAAGCAGTATGAGTGGATTNNATTACGANAAAGACGCNAATGGCGTCGTCACNGTCACCATGGATATGGANGGTGCGGTTAACTCAATGTCTGNGGCTTTTTTGCCAGCACTNCGCGAGACAGTNGATCGGCTGGAAGCTGAGGANGNCCTGANNGGCGTCGTGCTCGCCTCGGNAAAGAAAACTTTTTTCGCNGGNGGCGACCTGAATTCNCTGTGTCAGGTGACCCNAGANAACGCAGAGATGTTTTTCNACGAAGTGCAAGCTAGNAAGGCCGAATTCCGGCGGATGGAGAAGCTGGGNAAGCCAGTGGTNGCGGCNATCAANGGTGCGGCCCTNGGCGGTGGNCTCGANCTTGCGCTGGCGTGTCATTACCGNATCGCATGGGACAACAANGCCGTTCAGNTCGGNTTCCCCGAGGTGACGCTGGGTNTGNTNCCNGGCGGNGGCGGTGTNGTCAAAGCGATTTANCTCATGGGTCTGATGGCCTCGAATGAGTATCTGATCGAAGGCAAGCGCGTTGNGCCGGCGAAGGCNAAAGAGGCGGGGTTGATTCATGAGACAGTCGANAGCCTCGANGAGCTGATCCCTCGCGCCAAAGCGTGGATTGCCGACAANCACGAAAACGAAACAGCNTGCACGCAGCCTTGGGACACCAAGGGTTANAAAATTCCCGGCGGCAATGCGAACCANCCCGCAGTGGCGCAGATGCTTCCGGTGGCNTCNGCNATGATTGCCCAGAAGACCCGTGGGTTGCTGCCCGCNCCGGTCAAGATTCTNGATGTGGCGGTTTCNGCNATGCGNGTGGATTTNGATACCGCTATGCGGATCGAGAGCCGCGGNCTGACCGAGCTGGCCCTNACGCCGGTGGCGAAAAACATGATCAACACGTTTTTCTTCCACCTCAANCAGATTAANGGTGGCGCCTCACGCCCCAAAGATATCGAGCCCCAAACNACNCAGAGGGTCGGCGTATTGGGNGCGGGTATGATGGGGCAGGGCATAGCCTACGTCTCNGCGATGGCGGGNATTGAGGTGATTCTGAAAGATATCTCTCAGGAAGCGGCAGAGAAGGGCAAAGCGTATACCGAGGGCTTATTGAAGAAGCGCGTNGAGCGCGGTCGNATGACCGAAGNAAAAGCACAGCAGGTGTTNGATCTGGTCACACCCACGGCCGAGAACAGTGATCTTGATGGTTGTGACCTTATCATTGAGGCGGTTTTTGAGAACATGGCGCTTAAGCATGAGATAACCAAAGAGCTTGAGCCCTGCCTCGCCGAGGGTGGCGTCTGGGGTTCGAACACATCCACACTACCGATCACTCAGTTGGCTGAGGCCAGCGCCAACGCCGAGAACTTCATTGGCATCCACTTCTTTTCCCCAGTAGACAAGATGCCGCTGGTCGAGATCATCATGGGTGAGAACACCAGTGATCTGGCGCTTGCGAAGGCCTTTGATTACACCAAGCAAATTCGCAAGACGCCGATCGTGGTGAACGATTCACTGGGCTTCTTCACTTCGCGCACCTTCGGAACCTACCTTGATGAAGGCGTTCGATTGCTGACCGAGGGGGTTCACCCAATCCAGATCGACA
>NYTG01000008.1 GCA_002683395.1 Halieaceae bacterium
GCCGAATTCAAAGGGCGGCCTGAAGACACCCGCGAAGCGCTACAGCAGGCCAAACGGAGTCTGGGACCGGATAAAGGCTATAGCCATTATGCGACTGTTCCCGATGAACAGCTCACCGATGCTTTCCACTACACCCTCTTCCCCAATTTTGCCGTGTCGTTGTGGGCCGACGGCTTTCACTTTTTACGGGCGCGGCCGCATCCTACAGACCCGGAGCAATGCCTGTTCGATAACTGGTGGTATGCAAGCCCGGCCAGCATAGAAGCAGAGCTGGACGACGGCACCAGCGCAACCGAGTCACTCACGGCAGAGGGCTCAGAGGATGTGCCTGTCAAATGGCTTACCTGCGGAGAAGACTCCATTGGCCCGGCCATTGAAGACGATGTGGCGGTGTTCATTACTCAACAACGGGGCGTTCGCTCACGGGGCTTCACAGGCGCTTACCTGTCGGGCCAAGAAATGCGCATCAGCCGCTATCATGAGCGTATTGATGACTATATTGATGGCACACTCTGAGAGGCGCAAAGAACCGCTATGAGCCAAGATGGAGACCGACAGGCACTGCAGGATGTGATGCTCTCTTACGCGGCTGCGGTCGATGACCGGGATATGGCCCGCTACCGTGCGTGCTTCGCTGATGATGCAGAGATTGTAGGATTTGGTGAGGCCACTATCACGGGCGCCGATACTTGGACGGCTTCGGTCGAGAGCCAGCTGGAGGCTTTTTCTGCCACCCAGCATCTAATGAGTCCGCAGCTGGCAACCGTATCAGGCGATCAGGCCTCGGCGCGGACCGACGTGCAGGCGTTGCATGTACTGAAGGACACCGACGGTGCTGTCTTTACCCTCTGGGCGACCTACCTGACCGACTTTGTACGCACCGGTGAGGGCTGGAAAATTGCTCGCCATGAGCTGGTCGTGCGAGGCACCCAGCAAACACCCTGAAACCCATAACGTGTCTCCCCTGACCTCAGCACTCTTGCGTAAACAGCGACGCCCGCGGGTATCGCTCGTAGCGGCGTTAGGGCAATGCCTGTGGATGAGCATCGGCCTTGCGTCGGAAATCGAGCCGCTGGTTGTCACAGCGGATCGATCGCAAGAGTGTGCCGCGGCGCTATCGCAAGGTCGACAAGCGCTGAACGTGGGCGGCTTACCCGCTTCTTTCTCTTTGCTCAACTGGAACGTGGAAAAAGCAAAGCACCCGGATTTGATCTCAGCATTTTCCGATTTCGCCAAACGCTCGGATTTGATCTTCCTCCAAGAAGCCGTGCCGCTGCGCAAAACCGACACCGTGATCGAGCAGTCGCTTTATAAGGCCTTCGTGCGGGGGTATATCCAGAACGAGATTGATACGGGCGTGCTGACGCTGGCGAGAGTGCCACACCTCGTCCACTGCCATCTGCTGGCGACCGAGCCCTGGCTTCGCACACCGAAGGCAACGAGCGTCACCCTCTACCCTCTAGCCAACAGCGACCAAACCCTGCTCACCGTGAATTTACATGCCATTAATTTCAGCTTTGGGGTGACCGCCTATGCCGCCCAATTGAATGCCGTGGCCGGCTTGATCGCGGCGCATCAAGGGCCGGTCATTTTTGGCGGCGACCTGAATACCTGGAGCAAACGCCGGCAACGCACGCTTGAAAGCTTAGCCAGCGATCTCAACCTCACGGCCGTGCCTTTCTCGCCTGATTACCGCACCACTCGCTTTAACCGAGCACTGGACCACCTGTATGTGCGCGGACTAACTTGGCGCACCACGCAGGCGTTACCCGTGACAACATCTGACCATAATCCCCTCATCGCGACATTGCAGCGAGACGGTGCATGATCCGGGTACTACTGCTGAGCTGGCTCTGCCTCGGCTCGAGTGTTGCACTAAGCGCCGCGGGCGACGCCGACACAGAGATACGTGGGTTAATTCAAGCCGTCGCAGAGAGCGGCTGCGAATTTGATCGCAATGGCACCCGATACTCAGCGAAGGACGCTGCCCAGCACCTTGAATTGAAGTATTCCCGCGGCAAACGCCACGTCAAGTCGGCTGAAGATTTCATCCAGCGTCTCGCCAGCAAGAGCTCTTGGAGCGGCAATCCTTATCAGATGATCTGTGAGGGAGAGGCCGAGCCGGCGGGCGATTGGCTGTCTGCCACCCTGATACAGCTACGCGGTACCTGAACAGCCGCGTCACGTCAGACTCTAAGGTGCTATCTGCTCTACTCGCGGACGCGGCGCAGGGGTGAACGTCAGGCGCCTTTAAAAAGTGCAAGATTCGAAAGCGCTGCCGGTGAATCGGGTTCCAGATTGTTGCTGTTACCCCACAGCGCTCGGTTAGCGAGCGCGGTATCAAAACACTCGATGAGCGCCTGAATTTGCCCGTCTCGGATTTTAAAGATGTGCACGTATAGTTGGTCATAGCGCTCACCTGAATGCGCTAGACCATTATTCTGCGCCATGGCCACCACGATCTCACCGGCATCAACGATCACCTGATGCTCGGCGCAAAACGTGATCTCATCAGGGTTTGCGCACCCAAAGACATGTGGAGTCACTTCCTCGAAAAATCGCTGCTTTCCCTCATAAACACCCGAGAGCACATGATCCCGAGTAGGGCATATGAGACAAAAATGATCGGCAATCAAGCTATCCAAAACCGGTGAATCACCGGTACGGATAGCCTCGTAAAACGCATTAACGACGCGACTCAAAGCGGCCTCCTATTGTCAGCGAATCGGTTTATCGGAACAGCGGCAGACGGTCATCAACTGTCGGACCCTCCCTTAGCTGAGCGCATTGACCGTACACCCCGAATGATAAAGTGGGCAAAGGCGATGATCTGCCGCGCGGTTAGTTCAGTCACGCTTCCTCATTTGCTGCACCATCCACAAGTCGCGGCCTTTGCAATCTACGATGGACTCATACCGCTCGAACANCGCCCCTGTCTCCTCACCACCGAAGAACTCCATCATTGACTGACCCATGGATTCCAGATCGGGAAACGAGGTCACCACCAGTACATCTGCCATCTCTAAATCGGCAAAAAATGGCGTCCAGATCCAAGCCTCAAAATCGGGGTTGTCCATCTCATCGCTCAGTGTGTTGAAGTCGTCGTACCAGCTCTCTAGATCGCCCAGGGTTTGCCCTTCCCTGTAATCACAGACCCAGACCTCAACGGCCGCCGGCTCCGCGGCCTGCACAAAGCCCGGCAGTAGTAACGCCAACAAGGTCATCAAAGCCAAATGTTTCATTTCACAGCTCCTCATTTTAATTTTCTTACCAAAATAAATCGGGCTCAGGGAGTGAGGTCCCTAATGTAGCCCAGCACATTAGGGTAGTGCGTAGTCGGCGTGCCCGTGGCTCGCAGTGCTTCGACCGCCGCCTCGGAAACCGCACCATAAAGCTCCACCGTAAAGACATCCAGAAGCGGGGAAACCGCCTCTAGGTATGAACCAAGGTCTGCGTTATTCAGATGAAAAATCAACGCGTCACTGTTTTCGTAAACTTCGGTCCAGATAAAGCCGCGCGGGTCCGCAGGGTCACGGTCAAAGGTATGAAGCAACATGCCGGGCTCTCCCGCCTGGACTTTTTTGTCGACCGCTGCAGATAGCGCTACCACCTGATCTGCCTGCCCAGGGAGGGCGTGCAATCGCGCGATCAACACCAGGGCAGAAGGCCCTGCAGGCAAGGGCTCATAGTCCTGTGCAGCCACCTGTAAGGCGCCTGACAGAGCAACGATCAATACAATCCAACGCAACACCATATCTCAGCTCTCCTCTTTGTTGACCTATCAGCTTAGACGAATCGGCCGTTTCCTGCGAAACTTTACCGTTGTAAAGCGAATCCATAAGAGCGCGCCTGCGCCACCTGGCTCCACTGCACAGGCTGTTACTCGACAAGGCGATACTGCAATGACTGAACATACGATTCCGGAGCATCTAGGTAACCTTGGCGTCATTATGATGGCGGTATTGCTATCAACCTCGGTTCACTACCTGTTTCTCAGACACCTGAACCAAGGCGCGAAGCTGGCACAGCGGTTCCCTCAAATCCGATTGGGCTATGGCGTCGTGATGTCTCTGGTGGCGCACTCCATCGAGGTCATCCTTTTTGCCCTCGCTTATAAGGTGTCTATTACCTCTGGTTTCGGCTCACTGAAGGGGAATTTCGAGGGTACGATTCAGGACTACCTTTACTTCTCGTACGCCGCGTTCACGACCGTTGGGTTTGGTGACATTGTGCCCACCGGGCCGCTTCGCTTACTGGCAGGGATGGAGGCACTGACAGGATTCGTCTTGATCACCTGGACGGCCTCATACCTATATCTCGAGATGACCCGGCTCTGGAAAATTCAGTCCTGACGGATCAGTCTGCGCTGACCCATTGGAAGCGAGGCACGACACGTTCGGCTGTCTCTACCGTCTCCTGAAACATCGCCAGTGGTCGCACCCACAGCTCACGGGTGCCATATTCAGGACGGTAAACCACCAGAGACTCTCCCGTCTCTGAATGCTGCGCCACACCGATAACGGTGTATTCCCCGCCCTTGTAATGCCGATAGCGACCAAGCGTGATGTCGCTCATTCGGCAATGCCCCCGAACGCCTTCACCAAACCATCTTGCAGCCCTTCAAGGATTTCGCACAGAATCAAAAAGTCCGCGTCGGCCCTGGCGAGCGGATCCTCAACCAGCTCATCGTTAGCCTCTCGAATGGCGTCGGTAAATTTCANTCGACGCAAGGAGAGGTCTTTGTCCACNACCGCAGCGACCCGGTTTCCCCACTCCANCGCCAATTTGACNACCTGATGCCCTGACGAGAGGTGNGCGAGCACNTCCTCNCTNTCNAGCGGCACGCCACGAACCTTGACCGAACTGCCCTCCTCGCGCTGATCAGCAAAATCGGCCTCATCTGCCAACAGGAAATCTTCNGGGATCGCGCCATGCAACAGCCATTGAGTCATCACGTGAGCAGGCGCTTTTTGAGTCTCAGGCAAAATAGCGGGCAAGTTACCCAATGCCTCGCGCAAGTGGTTCAGCACTTCTTCCGAGCGCCCTGCACTGCTGTTGTCAATCCAGATCCAGCCCGCCTGATCCGCGATGATGGCGCGAATGGTGCTCGACCGAGTAAACGCACGCGGGAGCAAATCCTGAGTGACCTCGTCGGTCACCGCGAGGCGCTCGCGACGGCTCACCTTGCGGCCCTGGGCCTTGGCGATTTGAGCGCAACGATCATTGGCCTGTTCTCGCACCACTGTCGCCGGCAGTAATTTTTCTTCTCGCTTGAGCCTCACCATCCAATAAGGCCCGGCTGCATGCACTAACGCCGAGGCGGAATCATCCAACGCAGGCACCCACCCCATACTGTGGGCCTGAGCTGGGGTGCAGGCGGTGAAAGTCCGCGACTGCAGGCGTCGCTCAAGCTCTTCGGCATCGATACCGAGACGACTGGGCAAACGGTAGGGGCGTAGGGCGCGGAACCACATAGTGTAATCATCCAAAAGACGTCATGAATCGCGGGCCGCGCAGTGTATCGTAGTCTTCGCCAGCGNGTAGCAACTTGNCCTAAAATCAGCACAGACCATCTCGGGAGCACCCCATGCGTTACCTGCACACAATGATCCGCGCCGCCAATCTCGACGACGCACTCGACTTTTTCATCAGCAAACTCGGCCTTGTCGAAGCGTTCCGTTACGATAACGAGGCGGGGCGGTTCACGCTNGTGTTCCTGAGTGCACCGGACGATCTGGAGGCCGCCAAAGCGCGTCAGGCGCCGCTCGTGGAGATCACCTACAACTGGGATGCCGAAACCTATGACGGCGGTCGCAATTTCGGGCATCTCGCTTATCAGGTAGACGATATTTACGCGACCTGTCAGCAGCTTTTAGACAAGGGTGTGACCCTNAACCGCCCACCCAGAGACGGTCGCATGGCCTTCATTCGCTCGCCCGACGGCATCTCGATTGANTTGTTGCAAGCCGGTGACGCACTGCCGCNGCAGGAGCCCTGGCAGTCGATGGACAATGTCGGCGCGTGGTAGCGCTCAGCGCCTGATAAAGTCCAGCATCCAGCGCGCAACGCGGTCGCCTTCATGCTGGCGCGCCTCAAGACTCGCCAAGCCCTCTGCCACGCGCTCCGCGCCAATCAGGTCGNGGCGGAGGCTCATAATTTCGCGCGAATATTCCGGCATGAATTCGGGATGGCCCTGAAAGGTCAGGATGTGCTCCCCAAGCGTCATGCCCGCCACCTCACAGTGATCACTGGTCGCGATCTGTTGAGCGCCGGGCGGCATGGTCATCACTTGATCCTGGTGTGAGGCGAGCAAACAAAATTGATCTCCATCGGCCAGATCAAATGCCGCCTGGTCGACTTTGTAGCAATTCACGCCCACACCCCAGCCTTTATCTGACTTGCCGACTGCTCCGCCGAGCGCCTGCGCAATCAGCTGGTGTCCAAAGCAGATACCGATGACTTTGCGCCGGGCGGCATGGCACTCACGCACGAAGCCTTCCAACGCGCGGATCCAGTCCTTGTCGTCGTAAACGCTACTCTTGCTGCCCGTAATCAAAAATCCGTCCGCTGCCTCTACGCTGTCGGGCAGCTCCCCGGCCTCCACATTCCAGGTGGTAAACGTCAGTGCGGTGTCCTCGGCCAACAACAGCCGTTCGAACATATCGGGGTACTCACCGAAGGTTGGTACCCACTCTGGCCGGACCGAATCGGTGCGTAAAATGCCGATGTGCATACTGATGCTCTCCAGGTCGCATCCCCAGCACATTGGGCCGAGGCGCCTCAGCGTACGCGAACTCGGGAATCGTGACAAAGTCATTAAACGAACACCGCCGTATCGGGGACGTCAAAATGCCCTTGCAAGGGACCGCGCAGTTGTCTGTAATTGCGGCTTCAAACTCACCTCGGAGCGTTTGCCTTGACGCAAACCGGTTTTTGCTCGGTCGTATGCCCGTTGTCGATACGCGCTTTACAGAGCCGCGACGGCGGAGCATCTGGGTTACGCCACCGCCTTACGACAGACCGAAAATCGGCTGATAACGTCCGTCGGACCTCCGAACGCATCGGCATGATCACAAGCTGGCCGGCTCTGGCGATCACGATAGTTGCGCTCACCTTGTTCAGCGTTGTGACACCGAGGACAGCCACTGCAGAGGGTGCTTCCTATGTTGGCAATGCCGACTGCAGCGGGTGCCATGAACAGGCGACGGCAGAGTGGGCAGGATCACACCACGACCTGGCTATGCAAGAAGCCACGCCCGAGACCGTGCTCGGCGACTTCAGCAACGCGACTTTTAACTATTTCGGTGTGACCACTACCTTTAGCCAAGAGGGCGATACATTTTTTATCAAGACCGATAACGCAGCGGGCGAGCTGGAGACTTACCCGGTCGCGTATGTCTTTGGTGTCGAGCCGTTGCAGCAGTACCTCCTTCCGATGGACGGCGGCAGGCTACAGGCGCTGTCCATCGCATGGGACAGCCGCCCCACAAACGAAGGCGGGCAGCGGTGGTACCACCTTTATCCCGACGAGAATGTGCCGGCAGGTGACCCCCTGCACTGGACCGGCGGCTTCTTCAATTGGAACACCAGCTGTGCGGAGTGCCACAGCACCGACGTCGAAAAGCGCTACGACGCGGTGAACGACCGATTTGATACCCACTACGAACAAATCGATGTCGGCTGCGAGGCCTGTCACGGGCCGGGTAGTGAGCACGCCTTGCTGGCCGCTGCAGGCACACTGTCCCCCGCTCAAACCGGGTTTGAGATGAGCCTCAAGGCGAGAGGCACGTGGCAGTGGGCTGAAGGCGCCGATATCGCACAGCGCAGTGAGCGCTTAACCTCGAACCACCAGATTGATAGCTGCGCGCGATGTCATGCACGGCGCGGCACGCTGGGCGAGTACCACCCCGGTAAGCCGCTACTGGATACCCACCGCCTGGCGATTGTTGAGGAGCCGCTTTACTGGCCCGATGGGCAGATCCGCGAGGAGGTCTATGTTTACGGCTCGTTCATTCAGAGCAAGATGCATCAGGCTGGGGTGGCCTGCACCAATTGCCATAACCCGCACAGCAACCAGCTGGTTGCAGAGGGCAACGGCGTGTGCGCCCAGTGTCATCTGGCCAGCACTTACGATAACCCCACACACCACCGACATCAGATTGCNGCGGCCGGCAGCGCCTGTGTGGACTGCCACATGCCGAGCCAGCTTTATATGGGTGTCGATTCGCGGCGCGATCACAGCATGCGCATCCCGCGGCCGGATCTGTCGATGAGCACGGGCGCGCCCAATGCCTGCAACCAATGCCATACCGACCAAAGTGCGGACTGGGCCTACTCGGCGCTGGCTGACTGGGGCGTGACCTTCACTGATCGCCGTAACCACCCCGCTCGAGCGGTTCATGCCGCCGGTCGGGGAGATATTCGTGCCGCACCCGTGCTATTGGATACAGCCAATGACACCGGGGCAACCGGGATGCAACGTGCCTCCGCCATCACGCATCTGGGCCGGCTGCTGCCGGAACAGCTGATGCCGTCGCTACCCCTTTGGTTAGGCAGNCGTGACCCACTCATTCGGCTTGCCGCGGCCGAAGCGATTGGCCAACTCCCCCCCGAGCAACGCCAGGCACTGCTCAGGCCACTGAGTCAGGATCCTGTATTGGCGGTCAGAATGATGTCGGCCGAACAATTAGTCGGGCTGGTCCCTGCCGCCTCGGGGAGCCCAGGGCAAAAAGACCCCTTTGAAGCACTCTTTCGCGAATACATCACCGTGCAGTCCCAGCACCTCGATATGCCCTCTGTCCTCNCCCAGCTGAGCAGTTTTCAGCAGGCGCGCGGGGAGACCGAGGCGGCCCTATCGCTGCTGCAGTCGGCGCTGCGAAAAAACCCCGAGGCGAGCGTTTCACGGGTGAATCTCGCTGACCTTTATCGGACCGTAGGTAACGAAGCNGCAGCCCGGGAGACCCTTGAAACNGGCATCGCTTTGAATGCCGACGACGGCGCGCTGTGGTTCAGTCTCGCTTTATTGGAAGTGCGTGAAGGCAATGCCGAACAAGGACTGCAGGCGCTCGCCAAAGCGGCGTCCCTCGAGGAGACCCCCGGTTATTACCACTACGTTTTGGCCGTGGCGCAAAACGATCAGGGCCTGTCGNCGGAGGCGCTAGCAACGCTTAAAGCAACGCATCGCGCGGCACCGGGACAACCCAACGTGCTGGCAGCGCTGATGCAATACAGCCAGCTGGCNGGCGATAGGCAATCCGCTCAGCGCTACCGTGACGAGTTGCGCGCGACTGTGCAGGCGGCGGGCCTGCAATAAGCCGCNGCTAACGCGAGGCCGCGTCTGCCGACGACAGCTGNAGTGCCACCGTCACCGGAATGACGCGGCTGATGGCATTGAGACCCGCAACGTGCTGCAGCGCTGCGACACCACCTTCCAGCTCAAATTCTGAGGCATTNAGAAGAATCGGCTGAACGGTGGTCACACTGACCCCATTATCCGTCGCCGCGATCTTTAGGGCGGCGCGCTTGCTCACTACCTGACCGTGCAGATCAATTTGCAGCATTGCCGTCACCGAGTCACCGGCACCAGACGCCGCGGCAACCATCACCGCGGGATCTAATTGGGCGGTAATGACGGCTTCGGGATACAGCCCCACTTCAAACAGCAGCTTTTTCATTCGTTCGTTGCGGATACCAATATTGGTCTCGACGGAATCCAGTGCCACGCGNACCTCCACCTCACCCGCCTCGGTCACCGTGCCGGAGAGCGTCTCAAAGTGGCTCACTTCGCCNATGGCATTATTTTTGATCGACACAAATTGGATCTGTGAGCCGTTGGCGACTTCCCAATCTGCNAAAACCGGCGTCGCTNCCAGCGTCGCCCCCAAGCAAAATAGCGCGAGTCGTTTGTACATCCTGTGTGCTCCTGTCTGCGATGCACCACCCGGTGCTGTCTGATACTGCCTATNNNNGNCGCCCGGCACTCCGGACCGAGCCGGAAGCTGGCCATCAGATGTCACTATTATAGTCGGGCTTGCACAGATCAGTGCGGCTTNGTNCCAGACAGCGCGTCACGTCGCGACGTCGGCAAGATCTCCCTTCGCTTCGAGCCAGATCTTGCGATCGCCGGCCCGTTTTTTAGCGAGCAGCAGGTCAAAAGTGCTGTCGGTATCGCCATCTTCGTCGAGCACCAACTGCACAAGACGCCGGGTATCGGGGTCCATGGTGGTTTCACGAAGCTGGGGTGGGTTCATCTCACCCAGCCCCTTAAAACGCTGCACGGCGGGTTTGGCCCGCTTGTTCTCGGCCCCAAGTCGCTCCAGGATACCGTTCTTTTCTGACTCATCGAGGGCGTAATACACCTCTTTACCGACGTCNATACGNTACAGCGGCGGCATCGCGACAAACACGTGCCCCGCCCGCACCAAGGGACGGAAGTGACGCAGAAACAGGGCACAAATCAGCGTAGCAATATGCAGGCCGTCGGAATCCGCATCAGCCAAGATGCACACTTTGTGATACCGCAGCTGACTGAGGTCGGTGCTGCCGGGCTCAATCCCCAGNGCGATGGAAATGTTGTTGACCTCCTGAGAGGCCAAAATCTCGACTGCGTCCACCTCCCAGGTATTCAGAATCTTACCTCTGAGCGGCAAGATGGCCTGGAACTCGCGCGCCCGCGCCTGCTTAGCGGAGCCGCCAGCTGAATCCCCCTCCACCAAAAACAGCTCGCCGCGCGCCGGGTCCTCACTGGAGCAGTCGGCCAGCTTGCCCGGCAATGCGGGCCCTGACGCGATCTTCTTACGTACAATTTTTTTAGCGGAGCGCAAACGACTCTGAGCACGCTCAATACACAGTTCGGCGAGACGCTCAGCGTCTGAAGTGTGCTGGTTAAGCCATAACCCGAAAGCGTCTTTCGCCACCCCTGACACGAATCCCGCTGCCTCTCGAGAAGACAGTCNCTCCTTAGTTTGCCCAGAGAACTGTGGATCCTGAAGCTTGGAAGAGAGCACGAAGCAGCACCGATCCCACACATCTTCTGCCGTGAGCTTCACCCCCCTAGGCAGGAGGTTGCGCAGTTCGCAGAATTCGCGAAGCGCATCCAGCAGACCAGAACGTAGNCCGTTGACATGGGTCCCGCCCTGAGTCGTCGGGATCAGATTCACATAAGACTCGGCAACGACTTCGCCTCCCTCAGGAAGCCACTGAATGGCCCAGTCGACGGCTCCGGTTTCGCCCTCAAAATGCGCAATAAAGGGTGTTTCAGGAATGACCTGATAATCGATCGTGGCGTCGGCTAAATAGTCAGAGATGCCATCTTCGTAATACCACTCTGTTTTTTCTTTTTTCTTTTCGTCGGTCAGAGTGACCTTGAGTCCCGGGCACAGAACCGCTTTGGCACGCAGGCCATGACTGAGCTTCGGAATCGAGAAATTGGCGGAATCAAAATATCGAGGATCCGGCCTGAAGCGGATACCGGTTCCCGTATTGCGCTTTCCACAGCTGCCGGTCACGCTCAGATCCGCAGTCTTATCGCCCCCGGAGAAGGCCATCGTGTGGACATTACCGTCGCGCCGAATCGTCACCTCCAGTAACTCTGACAAAGCGTTTACNACCGATACGCCCACGCCGTGNAGACCACCGCTGAACTGATAGCTTTTATCGGAGAACTTACCGCCGGCGTGGAGCGTCGACAGAATCACTTCGACGCCGGGGAGCTTTTGCTCGGGATGCAAGTCCACTGGCATACCGCGGCCGTCGTCGGTCACGCTGAGGGCACCGTCTCCATGCAGCGTGACGTCAATCTGACTGCAATGTCCTGCTAAAGCCTCATCGACTGAGTTGTCGATAACCTCCTGCGCAAGATGGTTCGGCCGGGTGGTATCGGTATACATGCCGGGCCGCTTTCGAACCGGCTCAAGACCAGTGAGGACCTCAATAGCATCAGCGTTATATGTCGTCATCGTTTACTACAGCTCGTGCAATGTGGGTTTCGCTCGCGCGGTCATTCGCGCCAAACAGAGAGCCGCTCAGCCATTGAGGGAGTCTGGATTACCCCGCTCAGGCGTAACCGCTAGAATCCAGATCAACCGGAAAGGCCTCGTCGGTCACCCTGAGAACGTCAGTTTGCCAGCGTCCCGCCTCNTGTAGCGTTAGCATACGACACCCCGGGGCTTTCGCATCCACCTGAAACCCGGCCGACCGGGGCGCAAACTGGATGCANGTAGAGGGCGACGTCAGGCATTGTACGCCCTGATGCGCCTGCGCAGAATCCTGGTGAACATGGCCGGAAATCACCAGTGCCTGCTCGCCAAGAGGCGCCAAGCACTGCAGCGCCTCCTCGGCGTTGTCCACACCAATCTGATCCAGCCACTCGCAGCCAACGGGCATGAGCGGGTGGTGCGTCGCCACCAGCAGTGGCCGTCCCGATACCTCAGCGTGTTGCACCGCCGCCTCAAGCGCCTGCATTTCGGTAGTGGGTAAATGGCCCGCTACCGCACCTGGATGCTGAGTGTTTAACATCAGAACGTCCCAGTGCGGCAAGTGGATGCTCCGCTTAAAATGAGATCGTAGCGGATGGTTGTCGGACCAGACGGCATCGTGGTTGCCAGGCAGCCAAAAGCTGGGCACCGCCAAAGGCTTTAACAGCTCGCTGAGCCGCCCATACGCCTCTTCAGCCTCATCACCCGCGAGATCTCCGGTTAACAAGAGCGCATCAATCGGCCCCTGGTTAGCCAGCAGGCGACACACAGCAGCGAGCGACCGGTCGGTGTCCAATCCCACTAATGTTCCACCCGGCTCGCGCATCAGGTGCGTATCAGACAGCTGGGCTACGCGGCTCGTCGCGGCCGTGTTGAGNGTGGCCACGCCACTGAGCGGGTTCATGAGGGGCGGCGGTCAGGATCAGCCAGCACGGNGTCGACTGACCGGCCATTGGTGAGACAGAACTCCAGCAGCTCTGCCGCGAAACGGTTCTGCTGGAACTTTTCGTCGCGCTGCAGCATGTCCGGGTTAGGGTATCGGTAGCGCGCCTCGAAGCGACGCGAAGTACTGCAATGCACCACCTCTGCCATCCGCGCGTCGTGATACAGACGCAGATCAAAACAGCTGTTAGTCCCGAAGTGGGGCGTCGCGCCTTGATAACGCATGCGCATATCGGTGGTGTAACGATCGCGGGCGGTTACCTCGAGTACCACTGACACCTCGCCCGCTTCAAAGACACACTGGCTCTGCTGTTCATATTCGGGAAACAGGCGCATCAATCGATGATAGTTGGCCTCGCACTGAGCATGCAGATCCGAAAGGTCTATCTGATAACCCTTGCGGAGCCTCCTGCGCGACTGAACCTGTCTCGTTCGATCTGTCATAGGCGCAGTGTAGCAAGGCGCTCCACCCCCGCGAACTGCGAAAATGTTGCCGCTTTTGACACCGCAAAAACCAGTAACACAGTGGTAGACTCGCCTCCCCGAAATGAATCTGATCCTACCGTCATGTCAAAACTGCATTTCCCCATCCGGACCCTNATAGCGGCTAGTTTAAGTAGCGTGCTGGGCGTTGCTGCCCAGGCCGAAACACTNGTGGATATTTACGAGCTGGCGCTCGAAAACGACGCCCAGCTCAAGGCTGAGGTAGCACANTACAACGCCGACATTGAGTTGGANAAGCTCGCTCTGGCACCACTGTTGCCCCAGGCTGGGGCGGGATACTCCTATATCGACACCGAGACGGATTCCACTCGGCCGAACGTGACGATCGACCCGAATACGGGCGCCTTCGATCAAATTGACGTGACTTCGGTCACCGAAACTGAAACCGATGGCTATGACGTCAGTCTGTCCCAAACCCTCTTCGACCTGTCTGCCTGGTTCAGCTGGCGCGCGGGAAAAGAAACTTCNCAGCAGGCAAAGGCAAACCTGTCGGCGGCCCAACAGAGCCTGATCGTGCGGGTTGTGCAGGCCTACTTCGGCGTGCTGCGAACACAGGACAATCTCCGCGCATCGCAGGCACAGGAGCGAGCGTTTGAGCGACAGCTGGAGCAGACGCGGCAACGATTTGAAGTGGGCCTGATCGCTATTACCGATGTCTACGAGGCTGAGGCGGCCCGGGACAACGCTCGNGTGACCCGTATCGTTGACGAAAACAACGTGGCTGTGGCCAAGGAAAACCTGTCGGTCTTGACCGGTCAGGCACCGGGAGCGCTGTTTGTACTCGGAGAGGAATTTGACCCGCGCCCGCCAGAGCCGGCAGATCGAAGCGCCTGGGTCGACTTTGCGCTATCCAATAATAATCTGCTCGCTGCTGCGCGGTTCGCTGAAGAGGCGTCGCGCCAGAACGCGACCGCCTCCCGCATGGGGCACGCGCCCAAGGTTACCGCGAGCTACCGCTATCAGGACACCGAAACGACCGGCAGTATTGCCCAGACCCCCGAGAGTCTGTTCAATTTTCCACCAGACTCGGAACAAACCAATGAAACCTGGCAGATCCGCTTTGATCTGCCGCTGTCAACAGGGGGCGCTATCAGCGCCAGCCGTCGGCGGGCCGCAGAACAATTCAATGCCGCACGCGAATCCCGCATTAATCTCACGCGCAATACCGTGACCCAGGCGCGATCACTGCACATGACGGTTATGTCTGACGTTTCCAGAGTGGAGGCGCGCAAGCAGTCCATCGTGTCCAGCCAGAGCGCACTCGACGCCACTCAGGCCGGCTACGAAGTCGGCACCCGAAATATTGTTGATGTGCTCAATGCCCAGAACAAACTGTTTGCGGCACAACGCGATTACGCCAATAGTCGCTACGACTTCATTATTAATTCACTGCGGTTGAAAGAAGTCGCGGGCACCCTCTCCCCAGAAGATATCGCTCGGCTCGAGGGCTTCCTGCTCGCCCCGGCTGCGCCCACCGCATCGGGTAGCGAGTAATTCACGGTAAATGGGCTGTCAAAACCGCCCATTGCCGCTCCAACACATCCCCCTGCGCTGATTGATACTCGCCGGCGCGGGCTCCCATGGCTTTCATCTGCGCGGCATCGGCGTGTTCGCCAAGGCAGCTGAGCAAGACTGCAGGGAGGGTCGACCCATCGACCTCCATTGCCGCTCCCGTGTTGATCAGATCACGGTAGATCCCTGAGAAATTAAATACATGGCCACCTGTGAGAATAGGCAGACGCCACGCCGCAGCTTCCAGCGGATTATGGCCCCCGTGAGGAACGAGACTTCCACCGACGAACACCAGATCTGCGCAGCCCGTGAGTGCACCCAGGTGGCCAAGCGTGTCAACTATCAGCACGTCATCTTTGTCGCACAATACCTGACCANCAGCGCGCTGCGCGGTATTGTCAGACNCGGTGTGCGCCGCCTTGAAGGCGCTGTGTAACACCACCTGGTACTGATGCAGTTCTGGCAGCGCGAGCACGCTCGCGACGCGATCAGGATGCCGGGGCGCGAGCATCAAAAAGGCATCGGCTCGCTCTTTTTTAAGCGCTGAAAAGGCTTTGAGCACCCATTCCTCTTCGCCGGGATGAGTGCTGGCCGCTAACCAGACCGGCCGACCGGCCAGTCCGGGTGCTAATGCGGACCGCTCGCGCTCGTTCGCTTGCTGAAGAGCATCGGTATCGATCGCAAATTTGAGGTTGCCCGTGACCGCCAACACATCAGGGTTTACGCCGAGCGCACGGAGCCGCCGCGCATCTGCTCTACCTTGTGCAGCAACAGCCGAAAGATAGGCCAGCGTAGGACGGGTTAATCCAGCGACGCGCGCGTACCCTCGGGCTGACCGCTTGGACAACCGGGCATTCAGCAGCACCATGGGCACCCCGCGGGCAGCCGCATGGGTGACCAAGTTCGGCCAGATTTCGGTTTCGACCAGCACGCCGAATGTAGGATGCCAATGCGCGAAGAAACGCTTTACCGCGCCGGGTGTGTCGAAGGGAACCCAGTCCCAGTCGACCCTGTCACCCAATTTCTGGCGGACCTGCTCGGCGCCCGTTGGGGTTGTCGACGTGATGAGCACCCGCGCTTCGGGTCGCTCTGCCAGTAGCCGCTCGATAAGGGGGATGATGGCGAGGGTCTCGCCAACCGACACCGCGTGTACCCACACCCGCTCGCGCGAGAGTGCCGCCCGGTGCGGACCATATAGACCGAGCCGGTGCCAGATTTGCGCGCGGTACCCGCCATTCCCGCGGCTGCGCCAGAATAAGCGGAGTAGCAACAAAGGCACCAACAGACGCAGCATCAGAGAATAGAGCCGGCGAAGAAAGGAGGAAGGTCGTCGGTTCCGCACGCTCAAGACAATCGTATACTCATAGCCGAATCACGCGGAGCGTATCATGTCTCAGTCCATGCCCCAGAGCCCACCCCGACCCCCGGAAGATTCCGTGCGCGGTTTCCTCCCTGATGACGAGGGAAGGCAGTTATATGACTGGGCACTTGAAGCTGCGCAAATCGGTCCGCTTCTTGAGATCGGGAGCTACTGCGGGCGGTCCACCATTTGGCTTGCGCAAGCTGCACAAGCTCACGACACCGTGGTTTTCGCCGTAGATCATCACCGCGGCTCCGAGGAACATCAGCCGGGAGAAAGTCACCACGATGAGACCCTTGTGGATGCATCAGGCCAGTTCGATAGCTTCGCCGAATTTCGGCGCAATATTACGGCGGCCGGCCTGGACAGCCCGGTGATTCCCATTGTCACTGCCAGCGCCGGTTTAGCGCCGCATTGGCGCGGCGGTCTGGGTATGGTCTTTATCGACGGCGGGCACAGCCTCGATGCCGCGCTGACAGATTATCGCGCCTGGGCACCCCGACTCTCGCCCGGAGGCATACTCGCCATTCACGATGTCTTTCCTGACCCCAGCCAAGGGGGGCAGGCGCCTTTTACGATCTGGCAATTGGCAAACCAGTCGGGACTGTTTGAGCCACTAGGCACCCTGGATACCCTGCGGGGGCTGAAGCGACTCACTCCCTAACCCCTGCGCGCGCGACTTAATCATCCAGAAGAGGCGAAAGAAACAGGCCACTGGCGCCAGTGTGAGCAGTGAGCGCATCCGCCGCGAGTAACACAGCACCCGCGGTCCAGGTGGGCTTCTCCAAGGGCCAGAGCACCTGCTCCGCGAACTGATAGCCCGTCCACCATGCACCATCGGCGTCACGCCACTGCGTCAGCCAACTAAAGAGCTCGGCTGCCCGCTCGCGCTCTCCCGCGGCGAGCAGCGCCAGAGTCAGCTCGCAAGACTCCGCGACGGTGGCCCAGGGCTGGTGGTTCTCACAGCGACACCCGATGCCCGGCTCGACGAACTCCGCCCAACGCTGATTCAACCGGTCTCTGGCTGACTGACCCGCCACGAGTCCGGCCAAAATGGGATAAAACCAGTCCATGGCATAGCGGCTTTTACTCTCCCATGTCCGATCAAAGCGCTCGGGCCGATGGGCCAGCGCGTCGCCAAGCTGCCCACGTGCGGATCGCCAAGTGGCGCTCGGCTGGTCGAGTTGCTCTGCGATTAAAATAGCGCATTCGAGCGACTTGTAGATGGAGCAGCAGCCCGTCACCAGCGCATCACCCAAGGGGTCGCCGCCGGGGTCAACCGCCCAGTCAATCTCGCCTTCGGCGCTTTGGTAGCGCAGCGCGAAGTCAATGGCTTTCTGGACCATCGGGAAAGCGCGGCGCAAAAAATCGGTGTTCCGGGTAATCAGAAAATGATGCCAGATCCCGGTGGCAATATAGGCAACATAGTTAGTCTCGCGACGCGAGACCGCACGATCCGGCTGCCCGTCTCGATAACACGCCCACCAACTGCCATCGTCCAATTGTGTTCCGGCGAGCCAGGCGTAAGCTCGCTCGGCAGCTTGCAGCTCGCCGGCAATACTGAGACCCATCGCAGCTTCAGTGTGATCCCATGGATCAGTATGCCCGCCTTCAAACCATGGAATTTCCCCCGATGCCCTTTGGGTGTCGAGAAGAAACGCCGCCGTGGGCCGAAGCCATTGTGCCGGATACGCGCCAGGGCTCAGAAAAGGAGCATTCATGGCGCGGTCTCTGGCGGCGGCGTCTTGTCGTCATCCTGCTTAGTGAAATACAGCACCACACTTTTTCCCATAATGGGGTTGAGTAAGGCGTCGAGAGTGCGGGTCATCCACGGGCGCCGCATCAGATCCCATACCAGCAGTTTGTGGTAGGTGCGCACCAGCCAAGGCTCGGGGTCCCATCGCCAGAACAAACATTTTAGCCACCAGTAAGGCACGTGCAGTGCATGCGCACTCCCCTGCCCGCCAAAGACAAAACCCTGGCGCGTCACCTCTCGGCGCAGGTGCGTCGCATCAAAAATACGGATATGCCCCCCCGGCGTGTTCCGATAACCCTCACTCAGCTGCCAGCAGACCCATTCCGGCCACTGCCTTGGCACACTGATGCACAGGCGACCTCCCTGCTTCAGCACTCGCTTTGCTTCCTCCAATACCGTCAAGTAATTGGGAATATGCTCAAGAATCTCGCTGGCAATGACGACATCGACCGTACCGTCGCCCAGCGGCAAAGCCGTCGCATCCCCCGCTGCAAAACTGATATGGCCGGCAGGCGCATGGGGTTGCATATCGGCAATACGCCCCGCCGCGGTGCCGACATCCTGTTCGGACCAATCGATCCCCAGCGCATGCACTCCCTCGCGTAAATACGCGGCAAGGGTATGACGGCCCTCTCCGCAACCCACGTCGAGACAGAGTTGACCGGGCTCCAACGCCAGCTTGTCGAGATCGACTGTCAGCATGCGTCGATGCACGACCGGTATTGCTGAACCATCTGCTTTGCACACACAGACCAGCAGAATTCGCTGACCACACGCTGCCTGCCGCGATCTGACAGGGTCTGTGCGAAGGCAGGGTCAGACAACACGCGCGCCAGCGCTTGGGCAAGCGCCTCGCTGTCGCCCGCAGGCACCAGTAACCCGCCATCCGCCACGACCTCCGCCAGCGCNCCGCCATCACTCGATACCAGGGGGACACCCGCTGCCATCGCTTCGATGGCCGGTAAACCAAACCCTTCATAGAGCGAAGGCACCACGGCCACAGTGCTCTGTGCATAAAGGCGATTGATGTCCTCGTGACTGGCATCGCCCACGAAGCGAATACGCTCGGCCAACCCCAGCCGCGAAATCAAGGCCTCNGTGTCTCCACCGGGNTTNGGTCGGGCAATNAGNACCAGCCGGTGCGCGGGATCGTCCTCACAAAGGATCTTGAACGCCTTTAACAATACGGGCAGGCCTTTTAAGGGCGCATCCGCGGACGCAGTGGCAATGATTGTTTTGGGGTGTCGAACAACATCCGGGAGAGGTTTGAACAGCTCGGTGTCCACCCCATTGGGCACGACATGTAGTGCACCCGGGAGTACCCCAAAATCGGTGCCAATGTCGGCAGCCGAGCACTTTGACACCGTCACGATGTGGCGGAGTTGCCCGGCCACTCTCGCTTGCATCTTGAGNAANGTGTGCCAGCGCCGGATCATCAGGCGCCACCACCAGCGCGACTCACCCGCCAGGGCAACTCTGAGATCCCGCGTAATCGGATGATGAATGGTCGTCACCACCGGCAAGCCNGCCCGCTGAAGATCGAGAATGCCATCGGCAAGGGTTTGATTATCGTGCACCACCTCAAAATGATCGGCGTGGGCCAGCAGCCAGTCGCGGGCACGCTCACCAAAGGTCCANGGCTCTGCAAAGCCCCCGGTCAACTTACTGAGCCACTCTTTGCGCCCGAGNGGATCGCGCAACTCAGCCCGTCCAACGCTCCACAGATCCCGCGCGTAGAGATCGAGGCTCGGCAGTTTTACCAGCGCGACNCCCTCCACCAGATCCGGATAGGGAGGNCCCGAGATGACCGTCACATCGTGACCCAAGGCCACCAGCGCCTGACTCAAATAGCGAAGATACACGCCCTGACCGCCTGAAAACGGTGCCGAGCGATAACCCAGCAAGGCAATGCGCAGCGGCCCGCCCTTGGGGCCATGGCAATCAGCCTCGACAGCTTGCGGCGTGTGAAGAGGTGCGTTGATAAGAGGCTCCGGGCCGACGGCAACTAATGACACGTATTGTGCCATATCATTGGCGGGCTATTGCACACTAAAGAAGCGCGCAGTGTAGCGGCGGCTCGCCAAGTGTGCCATCGAACTGTACACTCCTCCGCCCCGTGAGCTGATCCTGTCAAGATGACTGAGCACACCGCATACAAGGGTATTATTCTCGCCGGTGGGTCGGGTACCCGGCTGCATCCGCTGACAACGACCGTTAGCAAGCAGCTCATGCCGGTTTACGATAAACCCATGATCTATTACCCGCTCGCTACCCTCATGCAATCGGGTATTCGAGATATCCTGATTATCACCACACCCCGCGACCAGATCGCCTACGCCGATTTACTGGGTGATGGCAGNCAGTGGGGTATTCGCATTCAGTACACCGTGCAAGAAAGCCCTGACGGCCTTGCACAGGCTTTTCTTTTAGGCGAAGACTTTATTGGACAAGACCCCGTCTGCCTGGTGCTGGGCGACAATATTTTCCACGGGGCAGGCTTTACCGCCAAACTGCGTCGCGCGGCGCGACGATCCGATGGCGCTTCCGTCTTTGCCTACTATGTGCACGATCCCGAGCGCTACGGCGTGGTCGAATTTGATGCAGANGGCCGGGCCATTGGCATTGACGAAAAGCCCGCCGAACCGCGATCCCATTACGCGGTCACAGGCCTTTATTTTTACGACAACGACGTCATTTCAGTGGCCAAAGGCATCAAGCCCTCCCCACGAGGCGAGCTGGAAATCACCGATGTAAACCGCCACTACCTCGAGCAGGGCTCGCTGCAGGTTGAGGTGATGGGTCAGGGCACGGCGTGGCTGGATACCGGCACGCACCAGTCGCTGCTCGACGCGGGCAACTTTATTCGCGTCATCGAGGACCGCCAGGGCCTGAAGGTCGCCTGCCTAGAGGAAATCGCCTACCGGCTCGGTTATATCGACGCCGAGCAGGTGCTCGCGCTGGCCGCCCCGCTGATCAAAAGTGGCTACGGTGCTTATCTGGAAACCATGCTGAGTGACGACGGACCGGTATTCGATGAAGACTGAGCCCACACCGTTGGCCGGCGTGATGCTTATCACGCCAACGGTGCACGGCGATGCCCGAGGCTTCTTTCTCGAAACCTGGCACGCCGACCGCTACGCCCAAGCGGGAATCACGCACACTTTTGTTCAGGACAATCACAGCCGCTCGGCGCAGGGCATTCTGCGCGGCCTGCACCTGCAAACCGAGATGCCCCAGGGCAAACTGGTNCGCGTCACATCAGGCGCCGTGTTTGACGTCGTAGTGGACTGCCGGGCCGAGTCACCGAGCTGTGGTCAGTGGTACGGCGCGACGCTAACGGCTGAAGGTCAGGAGCAGCTGTGGGTGCCGCCAGGNTGCGCCCACGGCTTTTATGTCCTGAGTGAATCGGCGGACTTTCTCTACAAGTGCACCGATTACTATCATCCAGAGAGTGAACTCTCGCTGGCCTGGGATGACGCCACTGTCGGCGTGGAGTGGCCTATTCCTGAAGGAGCTGAGCCACAACTCTCCGGCAAGGACCGCGCCGGCACGCGCTGGCAGGACCTGCCGCTCTATCGCGGGCTGATCTAACGACCGATCTCAAACTCTCTGCCGCTATCTAAGAAAGCAGCGGCCGCCACCACGCCTCGTTATTGAGATACCAATCGACGGTTTGGGCGAGCCCCGTTTCAAAAGTTTCATCGGGAACGAAACCCAGCTCGCGCTCGATCTTTGAGGCATCAATAGCGTAGCGCCAGTCGTGCCCTGCTCGGTCCGTGACGAACTCAATCAAAGCGTCACTGTTCGCACCGCGACTCTGCGGCGCATTGGGAAAGCGCATCGCCAGCGCCTCATCAGCAGCAAAGCGCTCATCCATTACCCGACATAGCAGTCTCACAATATCGAGATTAGCCCACTCGTTGTGCCCACCGATGTTGTAGACCTCTCCCGCCTTGCCGGACTCTAAAATGTTNGCGATCCCCCGGGCATGGTCTGTCACATAAAGCCAGTCGCGAATGTTACTGCCATCGCCGTAGACCGGGATCTGGCCCCCGTCGAGAATGCGGGTGAGGCANAGCGGAATCAGCTTTTCGGGGAATTGGTACGGGCCATAATTGTTGGAACAATTGCTGGTCGTCACCTGCAGGCCAAAGGTGTGCTGATAGGCACGCACCAAATGATCACTTCCCGCTTTGCTCGCCGAGTAGGGCGAGTTGGGTTCGTACCGAGTGGTCTCGGTAAACGCAGGATCACCTGCGGACAGTGAGCCGTAGACCTCATCAGTGGAGACATGATGGAACCGGTGATCACACCCCGAGCCCGNGAGCCACGCGCCTCGCGCCGCCGCCAGCAAGGTATGGGTGCCCTCTAGATTGGTGCGGATAAAAGCATCGGGACCGGTGATTGAGCGATCGACGTGGCTTTCTGCCGCGAAGTGCACGATCGTATCCGTATTGTGCTCGCGCATCACACTCGCTACTAAATCGGCGTCGCAGATATCACCCTCGACAAAGTGAATGCGCCCGGCCCGCTCCAGCGGCTCAAGGCTGGCACGATTGCCCGCATAGGTCAGCGCGTCCAGCACCACCAGCTGATCATTCGGGTGAGCGTCGGCCCAGTGGTAAACAAAGTTCACACCAATAAAACCCGCTCCACCGGTCACCATCAGCGACTGCGCCATTACCCCGTCTCCTCTTGCGTCCGGACCGACCGTAACATGTCGCCAAGCGCCTCACGCCAGGGCCGCTGGGCAATACCCAGCGTCGCGCAGGTGTGCGTCGCGTCGAGCACACTGTAAGCAGGTCGCTGGGCTTTGGTAGGAAAAGCGTCGGTCGCAATGGGCTCAACCGCCACCGGCGATGAAAGCAATCCAAGCGCCAGCGCCTCATCGCGGATGCCACAGGCAAAGTCATACCAGCTGATCGAACCCGCATCGGACCAATGGAAGAGCCCGCTCGCCTCATGGTCCATGGCCAACCGCCAACATACCTCGGCAAGGCCCTGCGCCGACGTTGGCGAACCAATTTGATCATTGACGACGCGCACCGCACCCTGCTCCCGCATCAGGCGCAGCATGGTCGTGACAAAATTATGGCCCCCTGGGGCATAAACCCAGCTGGTGCGCACGACGGCATGGCTGGCACCGTTCTCCATTACTGCTTGTTCACCCCGCCATTTGCTAGCACCGTATACGCCGAGTGGCGCGGGAGCCGCTTCGGGGGAGTAAGGTTTGGGTGCCCTGCCATCAAACACGAAATCGGTGGATAAATGCACCAGTCGCGCGCCTCGCTGTGCACACAGTGCGCTTAACAGGGCCGGTGCGCTGGCATTGGCCGCCTCGGCGGCATCGGGATGTTCCTCGGCGGCATCCACAGCGGTATAAGCCGCAGCGTTAATAATCAGGCGAGGATCAACCTCGTCGAAACAGCGTCTGAGCGCCCCGTCATCGGTAATATCGCAAGTTGCTCGGGTAAAGCCATGTGCGCGCACTCCCGATGGCACACAGTCCATGCAGGCGCGGCCAAGCTGTCCACCCGCCCCCAGAACCAGCGCCTGCAGCACACTCACAAATGTGCCTGCAGCCAGCTCACGTAGCGGGTCATCACCTCCTCGGACTCAGGCTCATGAAAAATCTCGTGGTAAAGCCCTGGCCAGAAATCGAGGGTTTTATCCTCCGAGCCCAGCGCATCAAAAAACGCCTGTGACCCTTCGGGCCCGGCCATCACATCGGCGTCGCCGTGGGCGATATACACGGGCAGGGTGATTTCACCGGCTCGGGCAATCGCGACCTCCATGGCGTCGAGCAATGCCATACCCAACCTCGTCGTAATCTTGCCGTTATAAACCAGCGGATCAGCCATATAGTCAGCGACCACCGCAGGGTCGCGGCTCACGCCATTAGCATCGAGTCCGAGCATACCGAGCTTCGGCAGTAAGTGGCGAAGCACCCTGCCAATCCAGATCATGGGCGCCGGCGGCGGATCTACCGCATGGAAGGCGGGGCCGGACAACATCACACCCCGAAACGCAGCCTGCGATTCAAGCAGCAAGTGCGCGCTGATGAGCCCCCCCATGCTGTGCCCAAGGAGGAAGACGGGTTTACCGGCGTACCAATTATCGATGTGGCTTCGCAGGCACTGAAGGGGCGCAAGATAGTCGTCGAACTGCTTCAGGTGAACCCTGACGCCAGGAGACGCGCCGTGACCCACGTGGTCGGGGCCCACCACGGCCACGCCGCCAGCGTTGAAACGCGCTGCTAGCCTTCCATAGCGGCCAGTATGCTCAGCTAAACCATGGGCGAGCAGCACACAGGCTTTGGCGTTTTCAACGGGCCAGTGTCGATACTGGATACCGCTGGGGAGGCTTTCCATTGCGTAATGCTCCTCTACCGATAGTCCGGCTGCATGCTGATCAGTCAGCGACCGGCGCCAGCCACTCCGCGTAGTTTGGTTGCGCGCCGCGGACCGCCTCAAAGTAAATGGCCTGAAGTTTTTCCGTGATCGGCCCACGCGTACCGCTGCCGATCATTCGGTTATCCAGTTCGCGAATGGGCACGACCTCTGCCGCGGTGCCGGTAAAGAAGGCTTCATCTGCCACATAGACTTCATCGCGAGTAATGCGCTTTTCTTTCACGGTCAGCCCTTGATCTGCGGCAATGCGAAGAATGCTATCGCGAGTGATCCCTTCCAGACAGGACGTCAGTTCCGGCGTGTACAGCACACCATCGCGCACGAAAAAAAAGTTTTCCCCGCTGCCCTCAGCCACATAGCCTTCATTGTCGAGCAATAGCGCCTCTTCGAATCCAGCGTCCATCGCCTCTCTGAGTGCGAGGATGGAATTGATGTAGTTCCCATTGGCCTTGGCCTTGCACATGGTGATATTGACGTGGTGCCGCGTATAGCTCGACGTTGCGATGCGAATGCCGCGGTCCCTCGCTTCCGGGTCCATATAAGAAGGCCAGGCCCAGGATGCCACCATCACATGGGTCTTGAGATTATCGGCGCGCAACCCCATTCCCTCCGAGCCAAGAAAGCACATGGGCCGAATGTAGGCCTCTTCCAGCTCATTTTCCCTGACTACGGCGCGCTGGGCGGCGTTGAGGGTCTCTTTATCGAAGGGCATATCCATCCGCAGAATATGCGCTGACCGAAACAAGCGATCAGTATGTTCCTTGAGCCGGAAAATCGATGTGCCGTCGGAAGTTTTGTACGCACGCACCCCCTCGAATACGCCGAGCCCGTAATGGAACGTGTGGGTCAGCACGTGAACCCTCGCCTCCTGCCAGGGCACCATTTCGCCATCGAGCCAGATGTGACCGGTGAGTTGTGAGAGGTCCATGTTGTTTCCCTTCTGTTTCAGCTTTCTGAGGCAGCGCTGACTGCCATCTTATCGGTAGCGGATTCTACCCTGACTGCAGCCCGGGTAATAATGTGTCGGTAATACCCTTCACCTGCTCGCGCAGCGCTCCATAGCCTTCTGCACTGATGTCAGCGGCGCGGCCCTGCAATGCGAGCGAGTGGATCGCGCCACGATAGGACAAATAGGCCTGCGACAGTACCGAGGCGTCCTCGGTCGCGACCAGTCCGGCGTCTTCAAGCCCTTCGAGCAGCCGAATGACATCAGACCAACGCGTCAGCTCAGCGTGCTCAGCGGCGTGCTTGAGCACAAGGTATTGCACCACAAATTCGATATCCACAATACCACCCGGATCGCGTTTGAGATCAAAGTGTTCGCGATTGCGCACCATGGTGCTGTGCTCTGTGCGCATTTTCTGTCGCATCCCGCAGACCGCCGAGGCAAGGTCTTTCTGCTCCCTAGGCAAAGCCAGTACCTCACAGCGCATCCTCTCCAGCGAGGCCTTCAGCGTCGCATCACCCGCCACCACGCGTGTTCGCACCAATGCCTGGTGCTCCCAGACCCACGCGGATTCAAGTTGATACCGCCGAAGTGCGGGTAGGGACGTTGCCACTAGACCCGAATCACCGTCTGGTCGCAAGCGAAGATCGACTTCGTAAAGCCGTCCCGAGTAGGTCTGCGTGGATAACACGTGGACCACGCGCTGGGCCAGACGCAGGTAGAACCGGGTGTTATCAATAACCTTGGGGCCGGCAGTATTGCCCTCTGCCCCATCAAACACGAAGACCAGATCGAGATCTGAACCGTAACTCAACTCAAGTCCCCCGAGCTTACCGTACGCGATCACCGCAAACCCGGCCTGTTCTGACTGGGGTTCACCGTAGCGCTGTATGAGCTCTGCCCGGGCAAGGGCCACGGCCTGCTCGATCATGACTTCGGCAAGAAACGTGAGGTTGTCGCTCACCTTCATGATCGGCAGCGTCCCGGTGAGCTCGCTGGCGGCCACGCGCAAGACGACCCCGTCTTTGATGCGGCTCAGCGCGCTCATTTGTGCCTCAAGATCTTCTTCGGGTATGCGGAGCAGTTGCTGTCTCACCAGCGCGTGCAGCTCGTCACGGCTGGGTGCGCTATAGAGCGTCGTTTCATGGAGCAGCTCATCGACCAGCTCTGGGCGTGCCGCGAGGCGTTCAGCGACCCAGACACTCGCGGCAACCAAAGAGACCAAATGCCCCAGCGCCCGCGGGTTTTCCTGTAACAGGACCAAATAGGCACTGCGGCGACAGACCGCCTGCACGAAGGGCAGACTGCTTGTCAGTGCCCGATCTGGATCCGACTCGCCCGCTGCCGTTTTGCACAACAGGGGCAAAAAAGCCTCCAGCCGCCGGCGCCCCTCTGGCTGTAACGCCGCCACCCAAGCGCTTCCGAGAAATTCCTCCAACGCTAACCAGCTTTGTTTGGCCTGCTGATACCCCATCTCGGCCAGCGCCTCTTCATTCAGCGCGGCAAACGAGAGACCGAATGGCGCATCAGTCTCATCGGTCGTTGCCGCAGTCGTGGGTTCNGCAATCAAATCGTTGAACAACGCGTCGACCTCNCGGCGCGCTTCGGACAGCTGGGTGTCGAGGGTCTGCCAGTCAGCGAACCCAGATAGCAGCGCCAGCTGCGCCCTTGGTAGAGAGGCCTGCGGCAGGGATTGTGTCTGTTTATCCTGCATTGCCTGCAGCGCGTGCTCCACGCGTCGCTCGAGCCGGTAGTGCGCTGTCAGGCAATCTGACTCCCGGCTCGACAAGAGATCGGCCTTGGTCAGCGCCTGCAGTGTCTCCAACAGTGATCGACACCGGATCTCGGGGATCCGGCCGCCGTGGATCAACTGCAGGCTCTGCGCAATAAACTCGATTTCGCGGATGCCTCCGGCACCCCGCTTCAGGTCATCGTCGATACCCAGCCGCGCCACCTCTGCGCGCATCATGCGCTTCATATCCCGCAGCGCCGCGATCACTGAAAAATCGGTATAGCGGCGATAGACAAAAGAGCCCAGCATGGCCATGAGGGATTCGCGGGCCTCCTGCGAACCCGTTAAGGGTCGCGCTTTGATCATGGCGTAGCGCTCCCATTCCCTGCCCTGCTCCTGGTAATACACCTCCAGTGCACTGTATGCCCCCACCAANGCGCCGCTGTCGCCGTATGGCCGCAGCCGCATATCCACTCNGAANNCAAAGGCCTCTTCCGTCACCGCGTCCAACAAACGAATCACCATCTGCCCGAGGCGGGTGAAATAAGACTGGTTATCGAGCTGTTGCCGCCCCCCCCGCGTCGCGCCACTCTCCGGATAAGCAAAAATAAGGTCCACATCCGAGGAAAAATTCAGCTCATTGCCGCCCAGCTTGCCCATACCCAGCACCACTAGTGACTGGGGCTGACCGCTTTCCTCGCCCACGGGAGTGCCGTATTTGTCCTCGAGAGCGGTCTCGGCAATGCGCACCGCAGCGCGAATGCAACAGTCCGCAAGTTGGCTGAGCTCATTGAAGGCCTCCTCAACCGAAGCGAGCTGGGCATTATCACGCCACAGAATTCGCAGCATCTCCCGGTGTCGGAAAATACGCAGCGCGGCGAGACAATCTGCCTCCCCTTGGTCGGGCGGCAGGAGCGCGGCCAGCGCGCCGTCCCAGTCTTCGGGCCGTCGCAGCCTCGAACCCAATAACTCACCGCTGACGAGACCGCTCCGCAGCCACGCATGCTGACGAGCAACCTGCTCGACAAAAAAATCGCTGCAGGCCAAAAGCGTTTGGAATGCTCGCTCTTGATCCGCTGTTTGCACAGCCTCGGTGAGGGCCGCTAAGTCGGCATCGCCGATCCGCGTGATTAAGCGTGCACTAGCATGGCGAAGACTGTCCTCCAGCCACGGAGGCCGATCCGGGTCCTGAAGCATTCGTCGGAGCGCTCTGTCAGGGAGATGACCTAGCCTATCGGCAAGCCGCCCGCCCTTCCACCGCTGTTATCCCATGCGCGACACCGCGATTTTTACCCTTTCTCCCACGACAAAGACTCGGGTAGGATTCGCCTCCCTGAAAAGCGATCAATATGACGCCTCCTCACATCGGCGCAAAATGACATCATGACCACTACCGAGCATCACATCGCCTGGTTTCGCCATACAGGCCCTTACATCAAGGCGCACCGTGGGCGCACATTCGTCGTCTATTTGGGTAATGGAGCACTTGAGTCAGCCGGTCTGGTCACACTGGTCCACGATCTGGCACTGCTCCACTCGCTCGGCGTTAGGCTGGTACTCGTACACGCGACCCGAACGGCGATTGACGCGGCGCTCTGCGCCGAACAGTCCGCGCAGTTTCATGCGGGAATCCGGATCACCGACAACGCGACCCTGGCCATTGCGAGCGAAACGGCGGCGCGCAAACGAGTACAACTAGAGCAATTGCTGTCGATGGGATTGCCGAATACACCGTTGAAAGATGCGCGACTGAGAGTACTCGGCGGCAATGTGGTGACGGCACGCCCAATCGGGGTGCACGACGGTATTGACTATCAGCACAGCGGCGCAGTGCGGCGCATCGACGGTGACGGCGTGCGCGCGATGCTGGATCAGGATGCCATTGCGCTACTCTCCCCATTGGGCTACTCCCCGGCAGGCGAACTTTTCAGCGTCAGCGCCAGCGAGGTAGCCGAAGCCGTCGCAGTGGCCATCAACGCCGACAAACTGATTTTCCTTGACCGCCACCCGGGCCTTGAGGCCAGCGATGGTGAACTGATTCGCCAATGCACCGTCGCCTCAGCTCAAGCCCTGAAGATTACCGATGACGAGCAACGTCGTTTGCGCGATACCGCCTGCCGCGCCTGTTCCAACGGTGTGGCGCGAAGTCACTTGCTCAGCTACGAACGCGAGGGTGCGCTGCTCGAAGAGCTCTTTACCCACGACGGCTCCGGTACGCTCATCGCACAAAACCCTTACGAGCAGGCCAGAGCCGCGGAAATTGAAGACATCGCGAGCATTTTTGAGCTCATCCGACCGCTCGAGGAGAATGGCGCACTAGTCAAGCGCTCGCGGGAGAGGCTTGAAGAAGAAATCTCCCGTTTCTTGATCCTGGAGCGGGACCGGCGCGTGATCGCTTGCGCTGCGTTGTACCCCTATAGCGCCGAAAAAATCGGTGAGATTGCCTGCGTGGCCACGCACCCCGACTATCGTGGCGCNGGACGGGCTGAGCAGCTTCTCTCTGAGCTGCTCGGTCAGGCGCGCGCGCTGTCGTTGACACATGTTTTTGCGCTAACCACCCAGAGCACCCATTGGTTTCTCGAGCAAGGGTTCGAACCCGCCACGCTAGAAGAAATGCCGGTCGAAAAACAACGGCTGTATAACTGGCAACGCAACGCCACCGTACTGAGACGGGCAGTCTGACCCTCNTAGCTTGCCAGTGTTAAGCTAGAGNACCTTTTTTTATTACCACTGAGAGAATTCGATGCCGCAATATCGATCCCGCACTTCAACCGCCGGACGCAATATGGCNGGCGCGCGGGCGCTTTGGCGCGCTACCGGCATGCAGGACGAGGACTTCGAAAAGCCCATCATTGCCGTGGTGAATTCGTTCACGCAGTTCGTGCCCGGTCATGTCCATCTGAAAGATCTGGGCCAACTNGTCGCTCGCGAGATTGAAGCGGCGGGAGGTGTCGCCAAAGAGTTCAACACCATCGCGGTCGANGATGGCATCGCCATGGGCCACGACGGCATGCTGTACAGCCTGCCCTCACGAGATCTAATTGCNGATTCTGTGGAGTACATGGTCAACGCCCACTGCGCNGATGCCATGGTGTGCATCTCCAACTGCGACAAAATCACGCCCGGCATGCTGAACGCCGCCATGCGGCTCAATATTCCGGTGGTTTTCGTCTCTGGCGGGCCCATGGAGGCGGGCAAAACGGCACTATCAGAGCACAAGCTGGATCTAGTCGATGCCATGGTAATTGCGGCAGATTCNAGTGCCGATGACGCTACGGTCGACGCCTACGAGCGCTCCGCCTGCCCCACCTGTGGCTCCTGCTCAGGCATGTTTACNGCGAATTCAATGAATTGCCTGACCGAAGCGCTGGGTCTCAGCNTNCCCGGCAATGGTTCGTTGCTGGCAACTCATGCNGATCGCGAGCAGCTCTTTTTGAGAGCCGGCAGNGNGATCGTCGATCTGGCCCGACGTTGGTATGAGCACGACGACGCCACCGCATTGCCCAGGGAAATCGCCAGCCGTCGTGCTTTTGAAAATGCGATGACCCTCGATATCGCCATGGGTGGTTCGACCAATACGATTTTGCACTTGCTAGCCGCTGCGCAAGAAGCGGGTGTGGACTTCGATATGGCCGCAATCGATACCCTGTCGCGCAAAATTCCTCAATTGTGCAAGGTCGCACCCAGCACACCCCTCTACCACATGGAAGACGTGCATCGTGCCGGCGGCGTGATGGCCATCTTGGGTGAGCTTGCGCGCGGTAACCTGCTGCACTTGGACTGCCCGACCGTCCACACTGCCAGTCTGGGTGAAGCGCTGGCCCAGTGGGACATCGTACAAACGAGTGACGAGGATGTTCGGACACTCTACGCTGCGGGGCCCGCCGGCATTCCGACTCAACAAGCGTTTAGTCAGGATCTCAGATGGCCCAGCCTCGATACCGACCGGCGGGGCGGCTGCATCCGGGAAATGGCTCACGCCTACTCTCAGGAGGGTGGACTGGCGGTCCTGTTCGGCAACATTGCCGAGCTGGGATGTGTGGTCAAAACCGCTGGAGTCGCTGATGAGTCGCTCTGCTTCACGGGCCCCGCACATATCTGTGAGAGTCAGGAAGGCGCTGTCGCTGATATTTTAGAAGACCGCGTGAAGGCCGGTGACGTGGTGATTATTCGCTACGAAGGACCCCGCGGCGGCCCGGGTATGCAGGAGATGCTCTACCCAACCAGCTACCTGAAATCCAAAGGCCTTGGTAGCGCCTGCGCACTCATCACTGATGGCCGCTTTTCTGGGGGCACCTCAGGATTATCAATTGGCCATGTTTCGCCCGAAGCTGCGGCAGGTGGGGCAATCGGGCTGATCGAACCCGGTGACCCGATTCAAATTGATATTCCCGCCAGAACCATCAACGTGCTGGTTGATGACGCCACGCTGGCGAGCCGGCGGGATGCTATGACCCAGCGCCCCCGCGCCTGGAAACCCGAGGCAGATCGCCCTCGTCAGGTGTCAACAGCGCTCAAGGTCTACGCCAGCATGGTCACGAGTGCCGACAAAGGCGCCATCCGAGACCAGTCGCTGATAAAGGGCTAACCGGGGTGTTACTGCACCGCCAGTGCGGCCAGGTCATCGCGCAGGGAAACTAATCGACCCCGCAACTTTCGATCCTGCTTGTCCGTCCGGGCTCTCAAAATATCTCTCGATAACTGCAGGATCACCTCGCCGTTATGGTCGATGCCCTCTTTGTAGGCGGGAAGCAGCGCGCCATCGCGCCCAGCAATGAGTGTCAGTACCTGATCCGGCCAATTGGGCTCGGCGACCAACAAAATATCTGACAGCTGCGCTATCCATACTCGCCTGTCTTCCAACCAAAAACGATCCAATCGGGTCATTTCCGCCACACCGGTTGTAATGCGGTCCGCCTGTGGGACCGTCATCGGTCCAAGGTAACGACTCAGCTGGTCGTCAAAACGCTCCTCAAGGTCAGCGCGATAGGCTTCATCGCTGCGCTCGAGGCGATCCGCCTCGAATTCCTCCTGTTTGGCCATTAATGCCTCAACAAAAGCCTCGCGTTGCTCGGGGCTCAGATCTTCCCCAGTACTGAGTAAAAGCGCTAGAAACTGATCCTGTAAACGAATCGCCGCGGCCTCAATTTGATCCGCCATATGTCTGGTGGCCTGCAGAGGAACGTCATCATCGAGAATGGTTAAGGCGTCATCCAGCAGCAATGCATATCCGGGCAGCTCATCGCGACGATGCCATTCAATGAGCAAATCGAAGCGATCATCAAAACGCGCCTGCTGCTCACGATCCAGTGAGACATAGTCATCGAGATACCAACGCACCAGAATATCGACGCGGTTATAGATGAATTGCGTGGCCGAGCAGCCGCTTAACGTGAAGGCAAGCAGACACCAAAACACGAACCTGAAGGGTCGCCCGTTTAACCCGCCACTGCGATCAATAGCCCGAGTTGGGACTGGCTTTATATCGAGGTGGTCGGCGTCCCATGCCCGCGACAGTGGACCCGAGACCGCATTAGACAAGACCGCGCCTAGGCAGCGTCGGCCAACACCAGGCCCCTGCCATCGAGAGCGGAGAGAATGGCCGCGAGTGATGCCTGCACGATATCGTGGCTGCGGCCGACACCGCAGGGGCGTTCGCCATCGATATTGAGTTGTACGTAACACACTGCCTCCGCGTCTGCGCTCTGTCCCAGCGTATGCTCAGAATACTCCACCACCACAATGTGTCGACCCGTGAAGGCCTCCATCGCCTGCACAAAAGCATCCACAACACCATTACCGCGACCGTTCAGCATGACGTCGCCTCCGGGGCCATGAAGCGTCACGTCTAGCCCATCAGATCCGTCCTGTCGGGACAGCTGGTAATTACCTAGGTGCCAGCGATCCGCCGTACTGAGATACGTGTCTCTGAACAGAGTGAAAATATCTTCTGAGGACACTTCAGCTTCGCTGTCTTCCGCAAGCCCCTGCACCGCGGTGCTGAAGTCGACCTGCAACCACCGTGGCAACTCTAATCCATAATCGCGACGCAACACATGGGCCACGCCGCCCTTACCCGACTGACTGTTGATACGAATCACTTCTTGATACGTGCGTCCGATATCCGAGGGATCGATGGGCAGGTATGCCACATCCCATGCATCATCTTCATCTCGTTTGGACAGGCACTTGTGAATCGCGTCCTGATGGCTTCCGGAAAACGCGGTAAACACGAGCTCTCCTGCATAGGGATGACGGGGATGGACCGGTAACTGCGTGCACTCGCGAGCAACCGTGCAAATCTCATCCATGTGGGTGAAATCAAGGCGGGGGTCGACACCCTGACTGTAGAGGTTCATGGCCATGGTCATGATATCCATGTTGCCAGTCCGCTCTCCATTGCCGAGCAAAGTGCCCTCTACGCGATCAGCACCCGCCATCACACCAAGCTCTGCCGCCGCCACAGCGCATCCGCGGTCATTATGGGTGTGCAAAGAAATAATCAGTGCCTCGCGCCCCTTTATCTGATCACAGAACCACTCGATTTGGTCAGCATAAATATTCGGCGTGGTCATCTCCACGGTGGCCGGCAGATTGATGATCACGGGCTGCTCAGGCGTGGGTGCCAACACCTCGTTAACCGCATCACACACAGAGACCGCAAAATCCATTTCGGTGCCGGTAAAGCTCTCAGGGCTGTATTCGAACACCCACTCCGTCTCGGGGCGAGCATCCGCCGCCGCCTTGACCAGCCGCGCGCCATTCACTGCAATATCGCGAATACCGTCGCGGTCGAGCCCAAACACGTACTCCCGCTGCACCGTCGAGGTGCTATTGTAAAAATGCACCACGGCGCGCTTCACGCCATCCAACGCAGCAAAGGTCTTTTCGATCAAATCCGGCCTGGCCTGCGTCAACACCTGAACCGTCACGCCGTCGGGAATACGGTTCTCTTCAATCAGCTTGCGCAAAAAGGCAAAGTCGTGGCTCGAGGCGGACGGAAAACCCACCTCGACTTGCGTGAAGCCGATCGAGATCAGCAGCTCCCACAGCCGCAGCTTTTGTTCTGCATTCATTGGCTCAACAAGGGCTTGGTTGCCGTCGCGAAGATCGACCGAGCACCACTGGGGTGCTTCGGTAATCATACGGTCCGGCCAGCGACGATCCGTTTTGATAATCGGCTGAAATGCCCGGTACTTTCGGTGATCAAAACGTGCGGTTTCCACGGTGTTGTCCTGCTGCAGTAGTGAGGACGCGTAGTGTACCGACCTGAGCGAAGCGATAATCACCAAAAAATTCCATTGATGCCGCTTTAGTAGTGTTTTATGCTATTTTTTATCATTAGTACGATTTTATTCACTATTATTGGCGCATACTATGGATAATTCACTACCAGCGCTTGATCGGCTGGACCGCCGTATTCTCGGGGTCGTGCAAGAGGACGCCGGGCTCAGCAACCTCGAGCTGGCGGAACGCGTTGGACTATCACCCACCCCCTGCGCTCGACGCNTTAAACGCCTGACAACAGAGGGGGTGATTACGCATCAGGTCGCCATGGTCGACCCGAAAAAACTGGGGCTCAATCTTACCGCCCATATCAGCGTATCGATGGATCGCCATACACCTGATCGGTTTGAAGCATTTGAAGAGACGGTGGTGAACCTACCTGAAGTGGTCGACTGTTGCGTCGTCACTGGCCAGAGCGCGGACTACCTCCTTAAGGCAGTGGTGCGTGATATGGCACATTACGAACAGTTTTTACTGGGCAAACTGACCCGCATCGAGGGAGTGACGGGGGTACATTCGAGCTTTGAGTTACGGAGAGTCGTGACACGAACAGCTGTGTCTGTGCCGGAAGATTGATCAGCGCGCAGCCAATTCCTTATCAATCAGGTATCGGGCAATCTCCAACATATTGGTTTGGCTTCCCGCAGCCCGGGTCTCGATCAGATACTTACCCGCCACCATCAGGGAAGGCGTACCCGAAATCTTCGCCGAACGGGCTCGCGCATCGGCCTGGCGGACCTGTGAGTCGACACCAAATGAATCGAACGCCTTGTCAAACTGAGCCGGATCTACGCCGTTGTCTTCGAACAGGTCGCGCAGCTCGAGTCGCGAGACAAGCCGCTTCCTCTGGACATGCATGGCGTCAAAAATAACCGGGTGGAGCGTTTCCTTTACGCCCAACACCTCCGCAATGTAATACGCCTTGGCGTGCATACGCATCGGATCATTCCACACCGCGGGCGAGGGCTGTAATACGACCTCCTCCGGAAGTTGCTTCCCCCAGGCGGTCAACATGGGCTCGAAAGTGTAGCAATGGCCGCACCCATACCAGAAGAACTCGGTCACCATGACGTCACTGCCGCGGCCCACCGCCACGGGGGGCGTTAACGTCTGATAGTGCTGACCTTCGACCCAGCGTTCCTCGGCAACCGCCAGAGTGCTTAGCGCTGCGGCCGCATAAGCAACCAGCGTGAGCGACAACGTGGCGATCTTTTTACGAGTACCTGTCATGTTTTACTCCCTCCTTGGAACACACTCGGGGTCGAAATGCGCGCGATTACGGAGCGGGTTGCAAGCCCGCAATATAGCTCGCGACTGCTTCAATCTCCATATCACTCATACGGAAAGCTGTCGTACGCATAATCTTTGCCTCACCGCCGTTGGTTCGGCCGGCGGGGTCCTCGTAACCCTTTCGAAACATTTTGAGCTGTGCCGCAACGTAGTCTGCATGCTGACCTGCCAGCGCGGGATAACCTGCCGGACCATTACCATTGCCGGTAGGGCTATGACAGCCGGAACAGGCCGGCACCTGACGCTCAGCAATCCCGCCAAGATAGACCTTACGCCCCAATGACACTTTATCGGGGTCCGCCGTGCCGCCAGTACGCGGCTGAACGTCGTAAAATGCGGCGATGTCAGACAAGTCTTGGTCGGTCATGTTGTCGACCTGGCCTGCCATCACCGCTACCGGGCGACGCCCGTCGCGAATATCCTGCATCTGTTTCAACAAATACTTGTGGCCAAGGCCGGCCAGTTTGGGGAACGTCGGCACTAGGCTGTTGCCATCAACGCCGTGGCATCCCATACACATCGCGGCCTTTGCCTGACCCGCTTCGGCATCGCCCGCTGCATGACTGTAGGTTCCGATCACCATCAGCACCACTACGAGCGCAACTTTGGCTAGAGACTGAAACATAAAAATACCTGTCTTATAAATGCTGTGACTGATTTGGCAGCAGAGTGGGTTTGCGCCAGTTTTACTGGGCGGTGGCCATATAAGTAATGAGCGCTACATTGTCTTCGTCGCTACAGCTATTACACAAACCACCCGGAGGCATCGCGTTGAGACCATTTCGCACAGATGCTACCAACGCATCCATGCCTTTTGCCATGCGCGGCGCCCATGCATCGACATTACCCGTCGCCGGCGCGCCCGCCACACCAACAGCGTGACAAGCACCACAAGAAGCGGCGTATTGTGCGGGCGGATCGCCCGCAAGCACTACCGGGGTGACGGCCAACGCCGCAACCGCTGCAACTCTGATGCCAGCTCTGCGGATGAAGACTATTGTTCTCATGGTTTAACCCTCTACTATCTTTGTTTTGCTCGTCGTTACAAGGCTCTCGGCCTGCTACCGCTCTATTCGTGCGTGGGAAGCAGCCCGCGTGACCTAGACTCGCAGCGTCATGCGTAACGCCCTTCGTACAATTTACTGTGATGTTTCGGGCATGGCGTCCCGAGGAGCGTGGCATTATAGACTTTCCGCGTCATGGCACAAATCGCAAAATGACAGACTTTAACGCTCCCCAAGTAGCCGTTAACTACCGCAATGCCGCGTTTCTTCAAAGCGCTAGCGCGGTCGAAAACGCCCCGCCCGATAGGGGCTGGGAGGTCGCGTTCGCGGGCCGGTCAAACTCCGGAAAATCTAGTGCAATCAATACGTTAACATCACAAGGGAAGCTCGCACGAACCTCCCGCACACCGGGGCGAACGCAGCTTATTAATTTTTTTGCCCTGAGCGACAGCCAACGACTGGTCGACCTACCGGGGTACGGATTTGCCAAAGTCCCCTTGGCGGTCAAGAAAAAGTGGAACCAGCAGTTAGAGCGCTATCTTCAGCACCGAGAGAGTCTCCGCGGTCTGGTAATGCTAATGGATATCCGCCACCCGCTGACTGACGCCGATAAACAGATGCTGGGATGGGCGGTCTCCGCCAGCATGCCGGTTCATATCCTGCTAACCAAGGCCGACAAACTGAAACGCGGTCCGGCACAGAGCACGCTGCTATCCGTTCGCGAAACACTCGCGGAGCACACCGAGCTGGTGAGCGTGC
>NYTG01000009.1 GCA_002683395.1 Halieaceae bacterium
ATCAAGCCAGAGGTGGGCGGAGAGCTCGGCGGTAAGTTCGAAGTGAATTATGGCCAGTACACCAGCAACGACAGCGACATTGAGAAGTTCAAGTTCGCTATCAATGTGCCTCTGGGCGACACTCTTGCGGCACGCCTGTCCGTGATCCGTGATTACACTGACGGCTATTGGACAAACAGTAAGCCAATGGGTGGCGAGTTAGGGTGCTTTGCCTGTAGCCCCGGCGTCCCAGGAGGCCCTTCAGTGGACGACATCCGCTCGACCTATCCTACGACCGGTGACGGCAGCAACATTGGCGGTAAGGATGTGCTGGCGGGCAAGCTAAAGTTTCGATGGGAGCCAAATGATTGGATGGCAGCGGATCTGATCTTCGAATACGTCGATGATGATTCGGAGACGCCCGCTACGGCGAATGACACCCCCGAGGGCGAAGGCTATATCTGGCCTCTGATTGGCTTCCCGGGCTGGCAGACGCAGGGTGTTAGTGACCCGTTCATTACGGGGCAAAGCTACACACAAAACGCCTTGATCGACCTGAACGGTGGCCACCAGATCGATGCGGATGGCATCTATCTGAACATGGAATTTGATCTGGGTAACTACGTGGTCAAGGCCATCACGGGCATGCGCGATCAGGACGAGATCTTGGCCAGTACCTATACCGGTGAGGCATATACGTCACTGTACGATGCGAGCCGAAATACCACGAGAGATACGACTCAGCTCGAGCTGCGAGTGGCCAGTCAGTACGATGGTCCTTTCAACTTCGTAGCGGGTGGTGCGGCCTATACCGATGATCTCGAGTTTAATGTCTTCGCGAGTCTGGGTTTCTTCCTGCCACTAGCGGGTGCCGACTTTTATCGCGATACCTTTGAGATTCAGTACACCACGCAAGAACGCGACACGTGGGCGGTTTATGCCGATGGCTCGTTTGAGGTCACAGATCGTCTGACACTGACCGGTGGCCTTCGCTACACCCATGACGAAAAGGACTTTGTTCGTCAAAACTTGGGTACTGCCGCTAACCCCGTCAGTAACTTCATCACATTGGACCAGGCTCAAGGGCCGTTCACTAACCCGCTGCCGGAATCAGCCTTTGGTAACGTCCAGAAGAACTCAGAAACGTGGACCAAGACGACCTTCCGTGTCGTGGCCGATTATCAGTTTACTGATGACTTGATGGCGTATGCGAGCTTCGCGACGGGCTTTGTTGCAGGCGGCTTTTCTGAAACGTGCGGCTCTCCCACTTCTTGTGCCGCGTACGACTCAGAAGAGAACGAGAATATAGAGTTTGGTCTTAAGGCCGATCTGCTGGACGGTTCTCTGCGCTTGAATGCAGCTTACTTCAACACGACATACGAGAGCTTGCAGCGCGACACGGTCGTGACGATCAAGGACGCTGCTGGAAATGACTTCCAGGAAACTCAGGCGGTTAACGTTGGTGAGTCGACGGCGCAGGGTATCGAAGTCGAGATGCAGTGGGCTGTGACCGACAACATGCGCATTGACGGCAACTTGGGCTGGTTGGACCACGAGTATGATGACTACCGTCCGGGTATTAACCCCGGAGATCTCGGCATCACAGGTGCAGGTGGTCAGATCAACCCGGATCTCAGTGGCCTCGAGGTGCCGTTCTCGCCTGAGCTCAACTATGGTATTGGCGTGAGCTACTTCCAGGATCTGTCCAGTGGTGCCATGATCACTTACAACGTGAACATGCACTATCAGGATGATGCTCAGACCAGCTCATTCCCGGCTAACGTTCAGGGAGGTACCGCTGACAATCCGGTGATCAAGCAGAAGGGTAATACTCAGCTTGAGGAGAGAACGCTGGTAAATGGATACATCACTTACACCGGCACTGAGGGCTTTGAAGTTTCGGTCTACGGCAAGAACCTGACCGATGAGCGTTATCGCGTATCAGCTAACCCGGTTGCGACGTTGTGGAACTTCTCTCGCTTCGGACCACCGCGCGAATACGGTATCCAGATCGGATACAGTTTCTGATCGATCCATGGCAGTATTCTTAGGGCCCCTCTGGGGCCCTTTCTTTGACCAGCCTTTGAATCACCTTCGGGGGAGACCTCATGGATATATCACCTGAAAAGCTGGCCGATGCCTATCGGCTGATGAAAACCATTCGTGAATTCGAAGAGCGCATGCGCTCGGAATACCAGCAGGGCAAGCTGCCTGGCTTTATTCATATCTATCGTAATCAAGAGGCGGTTGCGGTCGCGGCCTGCCTCGATATGACGAATGAGGACTACATTGCCAGTACGCATCGGGGGCATGGCCACTGTATTGCTAAGGGCTGTGAAATCGAGGCCATGCTGCTGGAGCTAGCCTGCAAAGAGGATGGACTGTGCAACGGTAAAGGCGGCTCGATGCACATTGCCGACATGTCCAAAGGCATGCTGGGTGCGAACGCCATTGTAGGCGGCGGGCCGCCGATTGCCGCCGGTGCGGCGTTGACGGCTAAGACATTGGGTAACGGAGCGGTGTCCATGGCATTTATCGGCGACGGAGCCTCGGATCAGGGCACGGTTGCCGAGTCTTTGAATCTTGCAGTCGTGCTGCAGCTCCCTATGATCTTTATGTACGAAAATAATCGTTACGCGGAATTCACCAAAAGCCCGAAGCCAGACGGCCGCATTGCGGAGCGCGCGGGGGCCTTTGGTATGCCAGCTGAAGTGGTCGATGGCAGCGATTTTTTTGCGATGTACGATGCCTGCCAGCGGGCCATCACGCGTGGCCGAGAAGGCGGCGGGCCCACGGCAATCGAAGCGGTGTGCAACCGCTACTACGGGCACTTCGAGGGCGACCCTCAGGCATACCGAGATCAGGACGAGCTGGCGCAGGAGCGCGCCGTGAGCGATCCAATACCGCGATTTTTGGCGGATCCGCGTGCTGCGGCATTGAGTGCAGAGTCCATTGCCGAGATCGACGCTGCCATCCTGGCCGAAATCGACCGCGGCTTCGAGGTTACTTACGCGGCGGCCGACCCGACACCGGATAAGCTCTATACGGATGTCTATATCCACTACGAGGGGAGGTTGCGCTAATGAAGATGTCGATTCGTGAGGCCATTAACCAGACCCTTCATCAGGAGATGGCGCGGGATGAGCGCGTGATTGTGCTGGGTGAAGATGTCGCCAGTGATCAGGGTGGTGTTTACGGCATTACAGAGGGGCTCCCCGCTAAATTCGGGGTGCGCCGGGTCATAGACACACCGATCACCGAGTCTGCCATTGTTGGCGCGGCGGGTGGCGCTGCGTTAACAGGCCTGCGCCCTGTGGCAGAGCTGATGTTTGTGGATTTTCTGGGAGTCTGCCTCGATCAGATCCTGAACCAGATTGCCAAATTTCGTTACATGTTTGGCGGCCAAGCGCGAACGCCAGTGGTGATTCGCACGATGATTGGAGCCGGCACCGGCACGGGCCCACAGCACTCACAGATTTTGTATCCGTTGCTGGCTGCGATACCGGGCATCAAAGTGGTGACGCCGGCCAATGCCGCCGATGCCAAGGGGCTGCTGACGACGGCGATCCGCGACGATGACCCGGTGATCTTCTGTGAGCACAAAGCGCTCTATATGGACGAGTGCGAGGTGCCCGAGGGCGAGTATCTGCTACCTTTTGGGCAGGCAAGAACGGCGGTGCAGGGGTCCGATATTACAATTGTTGGGATGTCCCGTACTGCGGTGATTGCGGAACAGGCGGCTGCACAGCTGGCACAAAAAGGCGTGAGTGCCGAGGTGATTGATTTGCGGACCCTCTCACCACTCGATGAGTCGACTATTCTTGAGAGNCTCGCCAAGACNGGGCGCCTGGTGGTCGTGGATGAGTCGAATCCTTATTGCAGCATGGCATCGGAAATCGCAGGACTGGCGGTGGAGCNAGGATTCGATACGCTTGATGCGCCGGTAAAACGCATCACGTCGCCGCACACGCCTGTGCCAGCAACGCCGTGTTTGGAGGCAGACTATGTGCCCAGCGTGGAGCGGGTCATGGCCGCGGTAGAAGAGACCCTGTCCTATTGAGATGAGAAAAAGAAGCGAACAAGCGATGACAACAGTGATAGATATGATGTGCCGGATCAGCCCGATATTGGCAGCAGTGGTGTTTATGCAGCTCGCGAATGCGGCGCCTTCAAGTACGGTGATGCCTTCGGATACAGTGATAGAAGCATCGGTCGATGGTCTGGGGCTGTATCAAGCGCACTGCGCTGCCTGCCACGATGGACAGGTCCCGCGTGCCCCGCACATGATCACTTTTTCGACGATCGGTGCTGACACCATATTGAACGCCATGAATAACGGCGTGATGCGGGCGCAGGCCTCGGCTTTGTCGGCGACTGAGCGAGAGGTTCTGGCCAGCTTTTTGGCAGGAGAAGCCATGGCCCCGCCGAAACCGATTTTGGCGTGCGCTGACCCACTGGGTGCACTGGCCAACAGTGATGCGGCAGCCATGCAAGGTTGGGGTGGCAATGCTGCAAACCACCGGCATAGCGATGGCACATTAGCAGGGCTAGACCGCAACAACGTTGATCAGCTTGGGCTCAAGTGGGTGTTTGCTTACCCGGGAGCCCTCCGCGCACGTTCACAGCCCCTTGTACATGATGGCGTAGTATTTGTCGGGTCGCAGTCGGGCACAATTTATGCCCTCGACCTCGACTCAGGCTGCGCGCACTGGACTTACTCAGCGGGTGCCGAGGTTCGTAGCAGTCTATCGCTTGGTCAGTTGCCGGACCGCGACGATCCGGTGCTCTATATGGGTGATTTCAGCGCCATAGTTCACGCCATTGATGCGAGTGACGGCTCCTTGGTGTGGCGCGCGTCAGTCGGCGATCATACTGATGCAACGATTACTGGCTCCCCAAAGCTGCACGATGGCGCGCTCTATGTGCCGTTGTCTTCTTCAGAGTGGGCAACCGCAGCCGATCCGGGCTACGCCTGCTGCACTTTCCGCGGCGGCGTGGTCTCCGTGGATGCCGCGTCAGGCGAGTTGAATTGGCGGACCCATGTGATTGACGAGCCCGCGGTGGAAACGGGTGAGACGAATCCCTTCGGTGCTGACCGTAAAGGGCCGGCCGGCGCGCCGGTCTGGAACAGTCCGACCATCGATGCCGAGCGCGGCGTGCTCTATGTCGGTACCGGGGAGGGCTACACCTCACCTGCTGCGGATACCAGTGACGCGGTATTGGCTTTCTCTTTAGCCACGGGCGAGCGTCAGTGGGCGAAGCAGCTGCTGGGCGGGGATGCCTGGAATATGGCGTGCTTTATCGGTGAGGCGGCCAACTGCCCGGAAGAGGACGGCCCTGATCTGGATATCGGCGCCTCGACGGTTCTGTGGTCTGGCGCGGCACGCGACTACCTGTTGGTGGGCCAGAAGAGCGGTGATGTTTACGCGCTTGACCCAGACAAGGGCGGTGCGATTGTGTGGCATAACAAAGTCGGTCGCGGCGGCTTCCTTGGCGGAGTCCACTGGGGTATGTCAGCAAATGGCGACTCTTTGTTCGTGCCTATTGCTGATACGACGATCACCGGACGTTTCACCGGGCCGATTTCTCCCGGCATCCATGCGTTGGACCCGACCTCTGGTGAAGTGCGCTGGTACACGCCCAGTGTGGCTGACTGCGACGGCAAGTCGCCGATTCCAGTCTGTGATCAAGGCATGTCTGCCGCGATTACCAGCACTGATCAGCTGGTATTTGCTGGTAGCTTGGACGGCAACCTCAATGCTTACGACAGCCTCTCGGGAGAGGTCGTTTGGTCATTCGATACTTTTGGAGAATTCGAATCGGTGTCGGGCGATACGGCATTGGGAGGCTCCATCGAGTCTGATGGCCCCGTGCTGTACAAGGGGCACGTGCTCGTAAATTCGGGTTACCAGTTTGGTGCGCGTATGCCGGGAAACGCGTTAATGGTCTTCTCATTACAGCCGTCGGCTGATCTCGCACAGAGTGTTGCGGATGAGTGAAGGAATGGATGCAGTAACGATTCCGAAATGGGGCATCGAGATGACCCATGGCACGATCGTCGCCTGGCACAAAGTTGCGGGTGATGCGGTCAAGGCAGGTGAGGAAATCGTTGATATCGAGACCGATAAAATTGTGAATAGCTTTGAAGCGCGTAGCTCCGGGACTTTGGTGCGCGTGTTGGCCGAGGTGGGTGAGGAGCTCCCTGTGGGTCAGTTGATAGGGGTCATTGCCGCCGAGGCGGTGACAGATGCAGCCATCGAAGCGTTTATCGTCGCACAGACTAGCGGAGCAGTGTCCGAGCCTACTGCCGAATCGCCTGCAGCTACCACTGACGCCAGTTCAGCTGGCGAGGGAAGTGCCGGGTCTGCACGCATTGCGCCAGCCTTGCGCCGAAAGCTTGAGACGGCGGGGATTGATCCGGCGCGAGTGACCGGAACCGGCCCTCGGGGTCGTATCGTTAAAGCGGATGTCGATCTTGCGATCGAACGAGGCGTTGCGGATGNGCCCTCAGCGGCAGCGGCAGCGGTCGCTTCAAGCGGTCAGCCACTGNCTTCACAGCAGGNGACCGTCGCGCGCAAGCTNACCCATGCCCAGTCTACTGTGCCGCTATATCACGTCAGTATGGAGGCGAATGTCGGGAATGCTGTAGCGACTTTACCGGGCGATGCGTCGATAAACGATCTGATTATTGCCGCCGTGCAGCAGGCGCTGCGGTCGCATCCTGAACTCAATCAGACCTTCGATGGCGAGCAATTGACGCCAGTCGAGAACCAGCCGGTGGGTGTTGCTGTCGCAACCGAAGCCAACATCGTTCTGGCCCCGGTGGTGCAAGCGAGGGCTGATNTGGGTCTCGAGAGCTTAGCGAGCCATTCGCGCGAGCTAATCACCAGGGCGCGTTCCGGTCAGATGACGGCCTCTGATCAAGTGCCCGCTGCTNTCACTGTTAGTAATTTGGGCATGCATGGCGTCACGGCGTTCACCGCGATGGTGACGCCGCCACAAATCATGGTGCTGTCGGCAGGGACCGTGCGGCGTGTGCCGGCATTCAATGAAGCCGATGAGGTGGTGGCCCAGTCAATGATAACGCTGACGCTGGGCAGTGATCATCGTGTCGTCAATGGCGCTCAGGCCGCGGCTTTTCTCAAAGCAGTGGTGGCTGAACTCGAGAGCCCCTGATCCTAGTAGTCATCCGGTTTCTCTCAAGACTCTTCCGGTAGCTTGAAGGCGATCAGATAATCGCCGGGTGGCGTTCCCATCGCGGCGTGGCCGCCCGCTGCAATGACGACATATTGCGTGCCCTCCTCGGTGACTTGATAGGTAATAGGTAGCCCGTGCCCCGAGGTGGGTAAACGGCCTTTCCAGAGCTCCTCCCCCGTGTCGGTATCAAAGGCTCTGAGGAAGTGATCNGTGGTGGCGCCAATAAAAGTCAGACCGCTGGCCGTGCTGACAGGGCCGCCTAAATTCGGAGAGCCCTGGATGTACCAGAACGGCCAGGGAGCCATATCGCGCGTGGTCCCAAGAGGCACCTGCCAATCGACGTTGCCGGTTCGCAGATCAATTCCGGCTAGTGTGCCCCAGGGCGGCGGTGTGCAGGGGACCCCTAGCGGTGAGACAAATCCCAACCAGCGTCGGTTGCAATAAGGGGTGCCCTCGGAAGGCTCAAGCAAAAAGGGGCCGTCGGCGACTGGCTCAGGGCCTTCGCCATCACATTGATCACGGGGGATCAGCTGCACTATCGTACCCATGTGGAGCGTATTGACGACCAGTTTGTGGCGGCCCGGATCAATGGCCGGTCCACCCCAGTTCTGACCTCCAAATGCGCTGGGCATATGGAGCGCGCCCTCCAGTGCTGGGGGCGTGAAGGGACCCTCGTAGCGCAAAGAGGAAAGGGTATCCTTACAGGCCCATTTATCCCAGGGTACGAGTCCCCAAATGGGGTCACGCTCGCCGGGAAGATCCAGCAGTGAGCGGGGTTTGACCGGCACCGGCTGAGTGGGCGCGGTGTAATCTCCGGGCACCGCGCCTNGAGGCATGGGCACTTCCTCCACCGGAAAAAGGGGTTCGCCGGTCTGCCGATCAAGCAAAAATACGTAACCCTGTTTGGTGGTCTGCGCCAAACCTTTAACCGCTCGTCCGTCGATATCGGTTTCAAAGAGCGTTGGTTGCGAGGGCACATCAAAATCCCAGATGTCGTGGTGCACCGTTTGGAAGTGCCAGACNACATCGCCGGTCTCAATCGANAGCGCGACGACCGAGCTGGAGTAGTGATCAAGATTGCCCCGATGCCCCCCATAATAATCCGGCGAAGTGTTACCCGTCGGGACATAGACNAGACCCAGTTCCGGGTCGACTGACAGATAGGACCAGGAGTTGGTCGTNCCCTGCTGATAGCGCGGCGTATCGGCATTGAGTGGCGCATTGGCAGGATTGTCTCCTGCTTCAGAAGCCGCTTTGCCGGATTCGGTCACGGCGATGACGGGTTCCCATGCCCACAGCAGCTTTCCGCTGCTTAGATCATAGGCGCGGATAACACCGCTCGGTACAGTGGTCGTAATATTGTCTGCGACNGATCCCCCCGTGATGAGGGTGTTTCCGGTGATCGCTGGCGGCGTGTTGAGCATATAGAAGCCGGTCTCATAAGGGCCAAGGCCCTCACTAAGGTCGAGCTCGTGCGCATTGCCAAAAGGGCAGACTTCGCCGCTATCGGCATCCAAGCCGACGACACGAGCGTCCATCAACGGAGCGATGACCACGCGGTGACAGGGTTCGCCTTCGGGCAANCGGGTATCAGTCCATTGTGTGACGCCGCGGCACCGGGGCATAGGAAAACCCTCTAGATCAATGTCAGGGGCGTAGGACCACCGCTCAGCGCCCGTCTCGGCATGAATCGCGAGAATGCGATTGAAGGGCGTGCAGAG
>NYTG01000064.1 GCA_002683395.1 Halieaceae bacterium
GGGCATTATTTTCCCGGGCCAGCAAGCTAATGGAACGCATATCAATATCAGCGGTGCAGGTGTTGTCGCATCGTCAAAAAATAAAGGCAACGCTATTCAGTTTCTGGAGTATTTAACCAGTGACAATGCACAAAGCTTATTCGCTGACGGCAACGCCGAATACCCCGCTGTCCCAGGTATCGGCGCTTCGTCGACGGTTGTGGGGTTGGGGGAGTTCAAGGAAGAGACGCTGAATGCGGCTGAATTGGGTACTCATCAGGCGACCGCGATTATGGTTTTTGATCGTGCCGGCTGGCAATAGCCGTTAAGGGCAGTCTTCTGGTTCTGTGAGCCGGGAGCGCGCAGCATCAGCTGCTAAAAAGGCTTTTACTTATCCGAATTTAGCCGCTAATGAGCAACGCGGGAAGCTTTGATAGCGGTTGCGCTACTCTGTTAATGCCTGCATTCCCGCCTACTCCTCCAAGATAGCGGTAAATGTTTCCAAATCTGGGTGTGCCAGGTAGGTGCCCTTGGGCGCCTTTGACTGGCGATGAGCCTTGGTGAACGCGTCAGACTCTGTCCAAGCCCGAAAGGCGTCCTCATTCACCCAGGTTGAATGCGACACATACAATACGTGGCTGTCATATTCAGGACCCCGCAGGAGGGCGAAATTCAAAAATCCGGGAACCCCCGATAGGAAGGTCTCTCTTTCTCGCCAAACTTGTTCAAAGTCCTCATCGTGATTAAGGTCAATTTTGAAACGATTCATTGCGATAAACATATTGAGCCCTCAAAAGGTGTTGATTCGTATTCTCTGATCTCTCGTTTCGATCTTGACCGGCGTCTCGTACACTTCCGACAGGGTCGATTCGATCAAGACGTCACCGGCCTCGCCACGTGCAGTAATGCGCCCGTTTTTCAGAAGATAAAACGTATCGCCAAAATGGGCGGCAATATTCAAGTCATGCAGAACGAGCAGCACGCCAACGCCCTCAGAGCTCTTTTCTTTTACTAGATTCAGAATGCGCAGCTCTCCAGCAATATCTTGGCTTGATGTGGGCTCATCGAGCATCAAATATTGCGATGCTCCCAAGCGTGTATTGCACCAAATCTGGGCGAGACATCGGCAAAAATGCACCCTTTGTTTCTCGCCGCCAGATAAGCTCAGTATCGACTGATGCAGCAAGTGGTGGATCCCGCAACGATCAGCAAGGCTCTCAATGACCTCTATTTGCTCTTCGTCGGTGGCGTTTGCATGGGGTAATATCCCCATGCGGATAACATCGCTCGCTGAAAATTCGAAAACAAGGTTATCCGATTGCAACATGACCGCTCTGCGCGCAGCCAATTGTTTTGCCGTGAAGCTCCCAATGGAGTTTCCGTCGATAGTGATGAGTCCCGAGTAATCGGCCAGGTGCCCAGCGAAACCAGACAGTAACGTCGATTTGCCTGCTCCGTTTGGGCCGATGAGCACGGTTATGCTGCCGGGTTGTATCTCCGCGGCGATTGAATCAAGAATGGCTCTGGTGCCAAATCGCACGGAGAGGTTTTGCACGGCAAGTGTCACCGTGGTGTTACCTTCGTGATTAACCACAAGAAGAAAGGGGCTCCCAGAGCGCTGGTTACTAGCCCTACTGGTATTTCGGCAGGGAGGACAGCCGTTCTCGCCAGCAGATCTGCGGAGACCATGAGCGTCGCACCCAAAAGCGCTGAGCCTAAGATGAGTGGGCGGTGCGCAACCCCTAGCGTGAATCTTGCAATGTGCGGAACGACGAGGCCGACAAACCCAATGATGCCCGCAACGGCGACGCCTGCGCCAACGCAGATGGCAGACAGAAGCACCACCTGTCGTTTGATGGAGATGACATCGACACCAAGATGGAAGGCTTCAGCCTCTCCAAGCTGGAGTTTATCCAGCGCCTCTGCTCTTCCTACTAAAGCGAGAGTAGCGAGAATCATCATGGCAATGCAGGGTAGTGCAGTCATCCATTGTGCGCGCCCAAAGCTACCCATCATCCAAAAAATGAGCGTCCGCAGTTGTGCGTCGTCGCTTGCGTATTGGAAAAGACCAATGCCAACGCTAGACAGTGCATTGATGGCAATGCCAACTAGCAGTACGGTCACAATCCTAAATTGACCGAAGCGATTCGCGAAAAGATACAGCACGCCCGTGACCACTAGTGCCCCAAACACGGCGGCTACAGGCATGGTGTAAATGGCGAGTTCGGGGGGGACATTCAGCCATGCACCCAACACAATCACTGCTACTGCCCCGAGCGCGGCACCACCTGATACACCGATAAGACCGGGGTCGGCGAGGGGGTTTCTAAAAAGGCCTTGGAGGACTGCGCCCGCGCCCGCGAGTGAGGCTCCTACCGCTGCTGCTAGGAACACTCGTGGAGCTCGAATTTGAGTGAATATGGTGGTTTCAAGTGAATCTGCTGAGCCCGTGACAATATTCCAGATTGGGAGTTGAACTGCGCCAAGCGAGAGCCCCAATATGACCGCGAAAAGGAATACCGCAGCGACGAAAATAGACGACCATTTGATGTTTGAGTTTGAGAAGGCCTGAGTCAGGCGGGCGAGTGTGGCTTGCATACTCAATTACTCAATGGCCTCTTTCAATTGCAGCGCGACGTCAAGCGTTTGCAGTCCAAAGCCCAATAAGCTCATTCCTTGAAAGGCGTGTACATTCCCATTTTTTACTGCGGCTGTAGACGCGAGAAGAGGGTCTGCGTTGATATTGTTGATGCCTCCGATCGATTCAAGGGCGCGTTTGGTAAGGACAATGTGGTCAGGTTGAGCGACACTCAGTAGCTCACGAGAAATGGGTTTCCAGCCATCTATATCGCTGAAAATATTATGTGCGCCCGCCATCTTCAGGATCCCGTCGCCTGAGGTATTGGCGCCCGCAACGATCGGCTGATGGTCGACAAAATTGAGGATTAACATAACGCGCTGTGAGGTTGCTCTTGGAGCTGCTGGTGTCTCGGCTAACTTCTGAATTGTTTTGTCGAACTGATCTAATAAAACTGCCGAGGCAGTTTCAGAGCGATCTACGATCTTGGCGATACAAAAAAACTTATCGATTATTCCTTGTGTCGTGTGATCCTCTTGGATACGCCTTATTTCGACATCTACCATGGATAGTTGATCAACGACGGCATTGGGCCCCATATCATGCTCGCCAATAATCACTGATGGTTTCAATGTGAGGATGCCCTCGGCTGACAAATTCCTTACGTAACCTATCGATGGAAGATCGATTGCTTGGGGTAAATATCTGGCGGTGCTGTCTACCGCTACCAGTAAATCCTCGGCATTGAGCGCAATGAGCATTTCAGCGATTGAGCCGCCTGCAGCGACCACGCGAGAGGTATCAGTAGCGTTTTCGCAGCTGTCTTCTCCCGCGGCGTGGCCGCTGAGGGCCTTAACGAGTAACAGCAGTATCAGAGAGAGCTTGATCATTTTATAGCTCGTACTTAATACCCACGCTGTAATTTATGCCGGGTTGGGTAAAGCGTTGTGCAGCGTCACGGCCAATACCGGGCGAATCGGCCCAGCGGATATAGCTTTTATCGGTCAGGTTAAAGACGCCGAAGTTCATGCTTAGGGCCTCGTTAAATTGGAACTGGCCCATCAAATCCAGAAGGCCATAACCACTGGTTGCATAGAGCGCGCTACCCGGGGAGATATCAGACTCGTCTTTCGATTTCACACCTGTCCAAATGAGATCTCCGCTCCACAGGCCGTCACTTGAGCCATAAGACAATCCGATGACGCCAGTAAGAGGCTGCACAGAGTTGATTGGATCGCCGGTATCTTTGTCTTCCCCGTCGGCGTAGGCGATTGCGCCCTTGATTTCGATATTAGGGATCCCCAGCGAGTCGAGCTCCATGGTGAACCTGAACTCGGCGCCATCGATAGTCACCTGGGAAATATTTTCAGATTGAAAGACCAAAAAACCGTCTTCGGGATCAATGCAGCCAAACTGCTGATAGAAGGTTGGGCAATGACCACTGCCAGCGGAAGCAATGAAATCATCATAGTCATTGGTGAAGATGGCGAGCGACGCTTCGACGCTTGATCCACTGAATCTGAGCCCCAGCTCGTAGCTGTCACTTGTCTCTGACTTAAGGTCTGGCGCTGAGATAGTTTTATAACCGCCCAAGACATTGGTGAACCCAAGGTTGACGTCATCAAATGGCGGGGCCCGGAATCCCTCGCTATAACGTGCAACCACGGATAGCAGCGAGTTGAGTTGGTAAATGACACCAAATTTCAACGATATTTCAGACTCACTGAAATCGGTAGGGGGTGCCACGCCGGGGTTCCCGCTGAAGTACAGCGAATCGGGTGAAGTTGTGGCCTCATTTCTGTCATAACGCGCACCAGGCGACAAAAGTAATCTGCCATCAAGCAGTTCAATCTCGTCCTGTATGAATACCGCAAAGTTTTCGACGTCAGTTTTAGGGAAGTCCCTTGTTGGGAGCGGAGTGAATTCAGGGACTGTGTTACCCGCTGCGTCAACTGTTCCCCCGTCTCTGATAGATTCATTTGAGGTCTCGTAATAGTCGAGGCCGTAAGTGATGGTATGAGTAGTGTTGGATGAGGATAAGACACTGGAGAGTTGCGCGTTTGCTCCCACCACAGTTTGCTCAAAAGTTGAAATCCGATCTCGCAATTGAGTGGACAGGTAGGGCGGGGGGCTTCGTGACTCAATGAGCGACTGGTAACTCTCCGACTTCTGCCAGTAGGAGGAGAGAGCTGCGCTCTCAAGCCAAGCGGATGCTTGATCTAGCTGATACCGCACCGTAACTCTTGTACGGTCTCTCTCGTCAGCAGCTTCCCTTGAATTGATCAGTGTCCCTCTGGAGAAAATGCCATAGTCCGAGAATATCTTGGTGTCCGTTTCATTTTTGAAATCCTCCAAGGTGACGGTGAGTGCCTGACTGTCGTTGATATCCCACTGTACCTTCGCAGTGACGTTGCGAGCTTGTGTATCTTGCTGATCTGGGCTGGTTCTCTCGGCCCCATACTCAGGACCACCGGCGGCATTGTTCTCGGTCTCTTCTCCGTTTCTCAGTGTAAGTAAAACCATGGATGACACTGAACCGGTATCCCCGACTATCGTGACGGTACCAACGCTAGAGCTGTCAGCACTGGAGTAACCCAACTTGTAGCCAGAATAAAAATCCTGGTCGCCGAGTAGGTCTCTTGGTGACAACGTGTTGAACGCGACAACACCTCCCAAGGCATCGCTACCCCATAAAGACGATATCGGGCCTCGAGCAATTTCAGCGGTAGCGAGACTGTCAATGTCCACAAAATCACGGCGCGCAGACAGGAAGGGGCCAAAAGAGAATTCTTCAGCCACCCGCACGCCATCGACCAGTGTTAGCACTCTGTTTCCGCCGACACCTCTGATATTGAAACCAGAAAGGCCATATCGGCTACCCGTACCGGCGACGGTGACGCCCGGTTCGAAGCGGACTAAATCGGCAATATCACGCGCGAGTTCTTTTTCTATCTGTTGCGCATCGATGATATCGATGGTTGCGGCTATTTCCTTCAGTGGCCTTTCAGTTCGAGATCCAATAACGGTGATGGTTTCGAGATCAGCGGCGATCAGGGTGGGGGATGCGGTCGCTAAAACCGTTACGGTAGAGATAAGGAGTGCTGGACGTCGCATGGCTCTTTGAACCCTCGTGTAGGCATTTTCTAATATGATAATACGAATCATTCTCATTCGCAATAGTTGGCACAGAAAGCAACGCTTACGTGAGGAGGCTTTAGTGTTTCTCCTCAATGGAGGGGTCGAAAAATCGAGGAGTCGAAAAATCGAAGGAAATCGTTACCTATGGCTTACTCACTCCATGACATCGTCACAAAGATCCGCTTAGCTCACACCGGCGGTGTTGTGGCCGAAACGCTGATTCTGCCTGCCTTCGTGACGCCCCCATTCTGAATGTGATATTTGCCCATACGGAGGTTGAAGCTAGTTCATGATGGGACCAGAAAGTGCTTCTGATATAGACTCAGGATCTTCCCGCACCTTATTTTGAACCTTGGTCGTAAAGGAAATATGAAAACACCGAACCGCATAGTTCCGTTGATTGAAGATGGAGTCATCGACGAGGTGCTGCAGCAGCTGATGAGTGGCAAAGAAGCGACCGTTTACGTGGTCCGTTGTGGTCGGGAAATCCGCTGCGCCAAGGTATACAAAGAAGTGGCCAAGCGCAGTTTTAAGCAGGCTGTGCAGTACAAAGAAGGTCGAAAAGGCGGTAACAGCCGTCGTCAGCGGGCGATCGACAAGGGCTCTAAATATGGCCGTAAACAGCAGGAAGCGGAGTGGCACGATACTGAGGTGAATGCGCTATATCAGCTAGAGCGCGCCGGGGTGAGGGTGCCCGAGCCTTTTGGCTGCTTTGATGGCGTACTGCTGATGGAGCTGGTCACCACCGAAGATGGTGATGTCGCCCCTCGACTTAACGATGTTGTGCTGACCCGCGAGCAGGCGCTGGAGGATCACGCTACGGTCATGAGTTATGTGGTCAAGATGCTGTGTCTGGGGATGGTGCACGGCGATCTATCGGAGTTCAATGTACTGGTAGATGACTATGGTCCGGTTATTATTGATTTGCCGCAGGCCGTGAATGCCGCGGGTAACAATCACGCGAGGTCAATGCTCGAGCGCGATATCAACAACATTACCGCATACTATGGCCAATCGGCCCCTGAGCTTTTGGTCGGTCATTACGCCGATGAGATTTGGGCGCTTTATGAAGCGGGAGAGCTTCACCCCGACACACAGCTCACTGGAGACTACAGTCGGGAATTAGTGGCCGCCGACACCGATAGCATCCTTCTGGAGATAGAAGCGGCATTGAAAGACGAGAGTGATCGGCTTGCCCGCATACGTGATGCGAACGAAGGCTGAGGTTGTCGTCGTTAACCACACCGGTTTGAGCCTTCCAGGTCATGTAGCGGGAGAATCGATTGATGCGTTTAGGGCCAATCCCATTTCAAGCTGGTGAAGGTGGCAGCCATCTCATGAAATGTTTTATTAACACCGGCTTCGCTATTTTCAGTATTTCATTGGCAGTCTCTAGCCTGGCTGAGGACAACATTGCGGTAGATCGATTCGCCGCGTTGGCACTCGATTGCGTTCATCAGGAATACCCCAACCATATCTCTCATAGCCTGCAGAGTGACGCCGACGTGGCGCCGCCNAGGGCGCTCACTCCGGCGTTTTANGGTTGCCTCGACTGGCATAGCTCGGTTCATGGCCATTGGTTACTCGNCAGAGTAGTGCGGCTTTACCCCGAAACNCAGTATGCAGANGCTGCCCGATTAGCANTGNCNCNAAGCCTGACCGAGACAAACCTTTTGGCCGAGACTCANTACGTNTCGGCAAAAGGGCGGCGGTCTTTCGAGCGTCCCTATGGCATTGCATGGNTACTGCAGNTAGCGGCCGAGCTGGAAGAATGGGATGACCCGCAGGCTGCGGTGTGGCGTGACAATATTCGACCGCTCGAAGTAGCCTTAGTGGAGCGACTAACGTCATGGTTGCCGGACCTGACTTATCCAGTGCGCAGCGGTACTCATTCGCAAACCGCCTTTGCGTTGGGTCTGGCGCTGGACTGGGCCCGAGTTACAGACGATAAAGCGGCGGAAGCGCTATTGGTTGAGCGCGCACAGACGCTCTACCGCGGAGATGCCGATTGCCCGATCTATTACGAGCCGTCGGGCGCGGATTTTCTGTCACCGTGTCTGGCAGAGGCGGATCTGATGCGGCGGGTGTTAACGCCGCAAGCGTTCTCGTCATGGCTGGACTCTTTTTTATCAATTCCGGAGGATGGCAAATGGCTTGAACCGGCCTTGGTCAGCGACCGCTCTGACCCCCATCTCGTCCATTTGGATGGCCTTAATCTCAGCCGAGCGTGGATGCTGGAGGGTATCGCCAGTGCTTTAGCCCCTGCGGACCCCCGGGTAACGGTGCTTTATCGGACGGCGGCGGCGCATCGTGACGCGGGCTTGGAAGGAGTGAACCCCGAATATTATGCGGGGAGCCATTGGCTGGGGAGTTTCGCAACCTATCTGGTCACAGAGAGGGGCGTCACCACACGCTAGCCTTAACCGCTCGCGCTAGCCTTCGCGGAACCTTGGCTAAGACCCGCTCTCAAGCAGTGCTGCCCTGACGAGTGGCAGTTGATCATTTCCGAAATATAACGATTGATCCATCAGTAGGGTGGGTGATCCGTAGGCGCCTCGCGCGATGGCTTCCTCAGTATTGGCGCGCAGTCGGTCCTTGATAGCCTGTTCTGCGGTTCCGGCGATCAAGGCGTCTCCGTCTAGGCCACAGGTCGTGGCAATAGCGATCAAGACTGCGGGGTCGTCAATGTTCTCCCCCCGGGCAAAGTAGGCATCAAAAGCGGCCTGTGAGAAGCGTTTTAGATCAGGCTGACGATTCTCTAGAACACAGCACGCCCGCATGGCTAATACCGACTTAACCGGATGGTGCTCGGTGGGAAAAGTCAGTGGCAGCTCAGCCAACTGCGCCCACTCATGCAGCCACCGGTAGTTGTGCACAATTTTGGGATCCATAGGCTGCGCGCGGGCCTCGTACACCGCAGGATTCACGGCGTTGAACACGCCTCCGACCAAAAACGGGCGCCACGTCACCTTGGCGCCCGTCTCCTCGAGAATGGGCTGCACATTGTTAAAGGCTAGGTACGTCCAGGGGGATGAGAGGTCGTAAAAAAACTCAAGCTGTGCCAAGGGCAACTCCAAATAGATCACCGATAGATGCTGACCTGTCACTCAATGGCTTGCAAGCGGTAAAGCCGCCGTCGCGGACGAATCAATGCTATTCCTATAAAAGTATCCTTATTCTTTTCGTATAGTAAATCTGTTTATTACTACCAAATTTTGTTGCTTTGACGATAATGAAACGTATATTGGAGTTTTTTAAAATTAGTTATTATTAGAAAATGACTCAACGTTGTCTCCGCCACGGCTGCCGCAAGCGGGCCCTCCGCAAGTTTTGTAGCGTCGCCTGCCGGGTAGCTCATCACAATAATCGGCGAGAGCCCGCGTCTAAGGTCAAAATCACGTGTCTAGGCTGCGGAGTTGTCTTTCAGGGTCGTCCCGACCAGAAAACCTGCGGCGCTACCTGTCGGTCACGGTTGTTTCGCGCCAAAAAGCACAGTGAGGCGCGCTTTGAGAGCGGTTTAACGGCCCCAACGGTTGAATGGGGCGCNTTGACGCCATTTTCGCCGGCAGAGCTGCGGCAAAAAATGCAGCAACAGCGATTGGCACCGGGGGTGGAGTATTCCTGGCTGCCCACTGCGCCGAAAAAGGTGCGCGTACAGCGCAATAAGCAAAATACTGATCAAATGAGGCTTGATTTTGGCCGCGACGAATCACTACCAGATAATCAGGACTGAACGTGAATAGGCACAGGGCCGCCAAGAGCGCACACAACACTAGCGCTCAGCGAGTCGCCTCAAATCGGCTGGCAACTCGAGCAAGTATAAATTCTCCGTGAATTAGCGGTAGAACGTTGAATTGTTGTTCGGCACACGCGGCAGGGCTGACCGGCGCGACTAAAAACAAAAAAGCGCGCCTTGCCATAACTGGCGCCCTGTTTTTTTAATGCCTTGTACTGGCGTTCAGGAAGCGTCACGCCCGCTAATGCATAGCTACGTTGACTAATATCGAGTGTGGTTCGAGCAAGCTTACCGATTTGACCTTTACTCAGGTCACGCGCCTTGTGTGCGGGATTAACACCAGCAATAAATAAAATTTCGCTGCGCAAATAGTTACCTAAGCCAGCCAAAAAAGCCTGATCAAGAAACACGGAGTTGAGCGCTCTGCCGGAAAAGGCCTTGCTTTGAAGTCGCTCAGCCACAACCCGCCACGTTAAATTCGGGTTGAGAATGTCTGGGCCAATGCGCTGCAGAAATGGGTGATCTTCAATGTGCTGGGTTTCCCACACGCTGATATCTGAGGCGCTGTAGAGCAGGGCACTATGTTGGTCGGTGTGGAGGGCCAGCCTGAGTTGACGGTTGGTCTTGGGCAGCTTGTCACGTTTAACGACCCGCCACACACCGTAGAGTTGGTTGTGCGAATAAATGGTGAAGCCCGAGTCAAAATGCGTCAGCAGCGCTTTGCCGCGGGTCTCCAGCGACAGCACTTTGCTACCTCTGAGCGGCCGAACAAACTTTTTGAGCGGTTGCAGCCCAAACGCAATTTTTTCAACCGTTTTGTCTTTTAAGACCGCCTCAATTTTGTCAGCGGCGCGGCGTATTTCGGGACCTTCAGGCATAGGCCAAAACCTTTATGCGTGTGTTTTTGAGCTAATACGTGTCACATCGGGACGGGTTCTGCGACCTGCCCAACCTCACAAAAACCAGGATCCACCATCCACCATATGGGTCTGTCCTGTCACGAAACGACTCGCATCGGAGGCTAAATAGACAATGGTTCCGGTCAGATCTTCCGTTTCGAGATTTCGTGGAATCAGTTGGTTCGCCGCAATCACCGCCTTGGCTTTTTCAAATTTCTCGCCGAAGAATTCCTCGGTGCCCTCCGTCATCACCGCCGACGGCGCTACCGCATTGACGCGGATGTGGTCTGGCCCAAGTTCGCGAGCCATGCCGCGCGTCATGCCAATGACAGCTGCCTTCGACGCCACATAGTCGAGTCCGTAGGGTAGGCCGAATACGGCNGCCAGCGAGGCGATATTGATAATGGAGCCGCCCCCACTGGCGCGCATGTGGCCGACCACTGCGCGGCTCGTAAGCCAGGTACCCTTGATATTGACCCGCATCACNCGATCCCATTGGTCTTCATCAAGCTGTTCGAAGCGTGCACCCTTCAGACCCGCATAAAGCGCCGCATTATTAATCAGAATGTCGACACGACCGAAAGCCTGCATAGCGAGCTCAGCCATGTTTTGACAGCTATCACCGTCTGCCACGTCCACGGTGGCGGCAATAGCCTGCCCGCCGGCGGCTTCTACGGCAGCAACCGAATCGCTGCAGTCGTTCAAATCCGCTGCGACAACCGCGGCACCCTCGGCAGCCAATGCCTCGACATAAGCCCGACCAAGACCTCGGGCCGCGCCCGTCACGACGGCGACTTTATTGGTCAGCTGCACAAAGTGACTCCTTCAAAAGATGATNCAGTTGCCCTGCAGTTTGGCGGTAGGGCGAGCCCTGGTCTAGCAAGCCGCTATAGATTTCGCCGTCTTTCACAACTGCGCGAATGTTGCCGGCATACTGCAAAAGAGTAATGTCTTCTAAAGGGTTGCCTTTCACGATGACCATGTCCGCTATCTTGCCGGCCTCTAAAGTGCCCAGGCGCCCGTCTGGCATAAACGCTTCGCCGCCGTGTTTTGTGGCCGCTTGCAATGCCTCCCCCGCGGAGAAGCCAAAATACTCGGTAAAGTACTCAAGCTCTTTGGCATACGTGCCGTGAGGCGTAATGTTGAGACCATAGTCACCTCCCACCAGCACCCTTATTCCCACCTCTCGCATTCGTTTTACCGACACTTGAGTGGCTTCTAACTCAGCCGCGTAGCCCTCATGTTCCCGGCTGCCCGTCTCAAATCCAAAGCTCTGATAGTGTTCGAGAAAAGTGATCTCCCAGGCGACTGCCGGACCCACGAACACGCGNTCGCGATGCGCCTCTAATAACTCCAATGCTTCGTCATCTAAATAATTAGCGTGCCCAATAAAATCGACTCCGCTCCGCACGGCTTGCTTCACTGCGGCGGCGGATCGTGCGTGGCAAGCCACTCGCATGCCCCGATGGTGTGCTTCCGATACCAGCACCTCGAGCTCTTCATCGGTAAAACCCAGTACTCCCGGTTTGATACCGCCGCCAGAGGAGATTAATTCTCCGTCGATCATGACCTTGACGACGTCGACNCCGTTTTTCGACAGCGTTCGCACGGCTTTACGCACTTCCCAGGGGCCGTCGGTGATCATGCCGAGCCCATCAATTTTTAACTGCGCGTAGTCAGGATGCAGATCAGCATTGCTTCCGGTTGAGCCAATGTCACGTCCTCCGGCAAGGAGTCTTGGGCCCAACACATTGCCGCACTCAATGCCTTGTTTCAGGAATGCGTCCACCCGGTGAACAGAGCCAAAACTGATCGCTGAGGTGAAGCCGGATCCCAGCATGACGCGTGCGTTTTGAATGGTCTTGATCATCACCTCTTCTACGGGTGCCTTATCGAGCTCGAGAGGACCGTTATTGGTGTAGGAGAGGTGGGCGTGCGACTCCACCATGCCGGGCATCACAAAACAGCCCCTGCCATCAATCATCTGGGCGTCGTCCTCAATCACTGGGCGCTGTTTTGCAGGGCCGGCATAGACGATTTCATTGCCGTTAAAGACGACGGCCGCATCCTGACAGAATTGGTCAGCGTGCCCATTGAACAAACTAATATTGTGTAGCGTTATCACGATAACCTCAGCAGTTTCATGGCATTTGGAGTGAGCTCTTTGGTATCGGGATCGAGCTGATCGGGCGTATCAAAACCGCCAAGATTCGTTCCCAACACCAGTCTTTTGGCATGCGCGTAGTGGCGCAGGGCGTGTTGTGCGATCTCGCCTTTCACGTGAGTATCGAACCACAATTTTTGTAGTTCGTGAAGAAACCCATTGTCGCGGACGCCCTCACCAACAGAAGCATCGACAGTCGCCAATTGGTCCATTTTTTCGGCGAGAAAAGCAACAGTTCCTCCGCCGTGAGAAATACAGATATCAATGTCTGGGTGACGATCAAGCACGCCGCCCATCAATATTTGGGCGACCGCGACCGTCTCCTCGTGGGCATAACCCAGACTGAGCGACAAATTATGTGCCGCCAGTCGTTGATCGGTCAGCCCGTCGAGGCCGTTAGTAGAGCTGGCATGGATGAATAGGGGCACGTTGAGCGCGACGAGCTTTCGATAAAGTGCGTCCATTGAGGCACACGCGAAACCTTGGGGCGCATCGGTGCCGATCATGGCACCCGCAAGGCCGAGCGTGCCGATTGCATGGTCTAACTCGTCGCACGCCGCATCCACGTCTTGCAGGGGTAGCGATGCGAGTCCCTTCAATCGATCCGGCTTTTCTGCCACTTTCTTGGCCATTAACGCATTGTGTTGCCGACAAAAATCGGCCGCAATGTGCGCTTCGATGCCGTGAAAGAACGTGAGCGGATTAGGCGACAGGATTTGGAGAGTAATACCGAGTCGGTCAAGATGAGACAGCCTGAGCTCGAGATCAGTAAAGACCGAGTCCTGGTAGGCCAGCGGTTTCATCGTGTATCCGCCAATGCGAAAAAAAGGCGTGCCGTCTCGATCTACGCCTGCTTCGGGACCATGACTACCGGCGGCGCCGTTTAGCTCCTCGAACACCACGTGGGCGTGAACATCTATGACCCCAGTGGCCGACATATGATCTCGCAAAAATACCTGAGCGTTTTCATACCTTAACAGTGCCNTGCAGATCATTCACAGCTTATTTCCNTCATGCNGCATGGCTTTACGANTGTGTATCGGGTCAGTACCCTCCAGCTCTGTTGAGTACTTCGGTNAGTCAATACCCAGATGAANAAANCAGTGTTCTTAGGCGCCGTTCTCCTCCTNCTGTCCTNAGCGATTCGGGCAGAGACGATCATTCTGAATCTTGAGGAACCCAAAGCAGATGCCACCTACACCGGGATCTCCAATTTACGCGGATGGGCAGTGGCGGAATCAGGCGTCGCGGCTATCGAGATCGATATCGATGGNGTGTACGCGTTTGATGTGCCCATGGGCGGCACGCGGGTGGATGTCGCCAGCGCCTACCCGGATTTTCCTGACGCGAAGACGTCGGGATTTTCAATGGCCTTTAACTACAAGGGGCTGGCGCCTGGCGAGTATCTATTCACGGCGCGAGTGATATCAAACGACGGCGGTGTGGCNNTGCAGACTGCGGNGGTTACGGTCGATCGATTTGTATCTTCCTTCATTGATGACGCCGCAAAGGTCGATACNACNACGGTATCTGAGGTGCTATTCGCCGAATCAACGNTCACTTTGAAGGGCGTATCGGTTGAGGGNCAGGAGTGGGATGTGGCGCTGGGCTTCGACACGGCGACGCAGGGATTCGAAGTGACTGGTATCACTGCGGTAGGTGCGCCGGGNGGNGGGGCGGCCTGTGCTGCCTCTGACTGGACCTCGGGGGATTACACGTTNGAACAACAGGGTGTGGAGCGCGCTTTCAGGGTGCGTNTGCCAGCAAATTATGATTCCGCACTNTCCTACCCTTTAATCGTGGCATTTCATGGGTGGGGCGGCGACCAGGGGGAGTTTTTGGATAACGCCACCGTGCAAAGTGAATCCGATCGGCGTGGCTATATAGTGGTTGCGCCGCTGGGGCTTGGCAACGAAGCACCNGATAATCGGCTGTCATCATGGTCATTTCAGGGATCCACCACGGGACTGGATGGCGACGGCGTCAACCCTTCTGTTCCTGGCGACTCCCGCGACATTTGTGATGATGACAACACGGCCGACTACGTTTATCCCTCCTGTGAGGGGGCGGCGGAGAACGGCTGCTCATGGACACAATGTACCGTCGACGATGTCAGCTTTGCTAGCGCGTTGGTCGCGAAAGTGTCGGAAAATGTGTGCATCGACGCTAACCGNGTGTTCGCAGTGGGTGGNTCGAATGGGGGTATGTTCGTCTGGGATTTGGGCCGNCATGNNGCAAGCGCTGCCGTGTTTAAGGCGGTNGCGGCTATTATCGGTCTGCCACACCGGGGCTTTNTGGATCCGCCCGTTTCAGAAGGCGGTATGCCGGCTATTTCGGTGACCGGCGTGCGCGANCGAACGGTCCCCNCCGGTGATTGGGATCAGGANNCCTACANCACTACCTCCGACGGCGACGTGTTTTACTACACCGGTGCGTCAGCCATCACGCGGGTCTGGGCCGAGGCGCAGGGCTGCGACACGACCGTGCCTGCTGCGTCGTTTGATGTGGGGGCANCTGAGTTNGACTGCCGAGGCTGGTCTTATTGTCAAAGTGAGTCAAACTGGCCTCCGGTGCTGGATTGCCGGAGTGACAGGGGCCACATGTATGGTTTGGGGCAATCGTGGCCACTGATTCTCGAATTTTTTGACCAGTTGTAAGCGAAACAGCATGGGTNAGTGCTCCACCCAGTACATTGACGCTACGAACGATAAGGTATCTTTGACACCATGACATTTCCTATTGAGGCAGTTCGCGCGCAATTCCCATCCCTCGCCACGACTGACGCGGGGCAGCGCCGCATTTATTTTGATAATGCCGCGGGCACACAGGTGCCGAAGCAGACGATCGACCGTATCGTTGATTTTTTTCAGCGTTTTAACAGCAATACAGGTGTCTTCAATCCGACTTCGGTCGAGGTTGATGCGCTCTATGATGCTGCCGTTGAGGCCATGGCAGATTTTCTGGGAACCGCGGACTCCAGCGAGGTGCTCATTGGCGCCAATATGACGACGCTCACTTATCAGTTGTCGCGCAGTCTGGCGCATCAGTTTGCGCCGGGGGATGAAATCATTATTTCGCGGATGGAGCACGAGGGTAACGTCTCGCCGTGGCTACAAATGGCAGAGGACAGCGATCTAACCGTAAAGTGGCTGGAGTTTGATCGCGACACCTGGCGGGTTGAGCCCGAGCTACTGGCACCCTTGCTAAGCGATCGCACCCGGTTGTTGGCACTTAATTACGCCAGTAATCTCACGGGCGGAGTGAATGATGTGAAAACGTTGACCGCGATGGCGCAGGCAGCGGGTGCAATGGTCTACGTTGATGCGGTGCAGTACGCCTCACATCAACTTATCAATGTGGGCGAATTGGGCTGTGATTTTCTAGCTTGTTCGCCCTATAAATTCTACGGGCCGCATTTGGGGGTTGTGTTTGGAAAGCGAGCGCGGCTGGAGGCGCTCCACGCCTATAAGCTTCGCTGCGCGACGGAA
>NYTG01000010.1 GCA_002683395.1 Halieaceae bacterium
CTCTGGGTTGCGGCAGCGAGATCCGATGCGCCAGATCTTGCTATGTATTAATGATATGTTTTTATATCATGATGCTTTGCCTATCAGCAAAACAGGAATAACGATGGAAACCAGCGACCTTACTGCACGTCAGATCTATCAGGGAATCAAAGACAACCCCAGCCGCGCCCGTTTTGGTTTCGGTCATAAAGCTATCCTTGTGAACATAGACCTGCAGAAGGCGTATACCCGCCCCGATCTTTTTAAAACCGCTTATGAAACTGATCCTCACCAACTGGATTACGTGAATCAATTGGCTACGTCTTTTCGTGCACTGGATTGGCCGGTGGTGTGGACCTCTGTGGCTTTTATGGAGTCAGGAGAGGACTGTGGGGTGTGGGGGACGCGCACTGATACGCCGGATTCGCTTCAGAATATTAAGTTTGGTTCCGAGCGTGCAGCGTTTGATGATCGGCTCAATATTGATCATCAGCGCGACGTCATCTACTGCAAAAAAATGCCTTCGGCTTTTTTTGAAACCGCGCTGCAGTCGCTCTGTGTCTGGCATCAGGTGGATACCGTGATCATGACCGGGGGTTCTACCAGTGGCTGTATTCGCGCCACGGCCGTTGATTCGCTATCGCGAGGTTACCGTACGATTGTCCCCGAGGAATGTGTGGCGGATAAGCACGAGAGCTACCATTTTGCGAATCTGACAGATTTGTCGATCAAATATGCTGATGTACTGGGTGTGGGTGAGGTGCTCGACTGGCTCTCGCAGCAGGGTTGAGCATGAGCGGTACAACACAACACGCTGAGCTTGCGCTCTACGACTACAGTCCCTACGAACGGCGCCCCAAAATCGAGTGGCCCAATGGCGCGCGCCTGGCGTTCTGGGTGGCTCCCAATATTGAATTTTACGAGTTGGATCCGCCCCTCAATCCGCACCGGAAGCCCTGGCCGCATCCTTATCCCGCCGTGCCGGGCTACAGTATTCGCGATTATGGAAACCGTGTGGGCCATCACCGCCAGATGGCTGTGCTCGATAAATATGGGGTGCGCGGTTCGATTAGTCTGTCGGCGGCGTTATGTGAGCATCACCCCGAGATCATCGCTCTGTGCGCGGAGCGCAACTGGGAGTTCTTCAGCCACGGTATCTACAACACTCGCTACACCTACGGTCTGAGCGAGGATCAGGAACGCGAGATGATCGAGGATGCCATGGTGACGATCGAGCGCGCGGTGGGTCAGCGTCCCGCAGGCTATCTGGCGCCGGCGCTGTCACATTCAAACCACACCATTGATCTCTTTGCCGAGGCCGGCGGGCTTTACACCTGCGACTTATTCCACGATGACCAGCCTACCTGGGTGAAAACCCGCAGTGGTAAGCCGTTTGTGTCGATTCCTTACTCTCTGGAGCTCAATGACACCATTGCCTATGTGGTGCAGAAGATGGAGCCGCGTCGCTACGGAGAGATCATTCGCCGTGCCTTCGACCAGCTTTACGAGGAGGGCGCTGAGAGCGGCACGGTGATGTGCATTCCGACCCACAATTATCAGGTGAGTTGTCCGCATCGGCTGCGCGCTTTTGAAGAGGCACTCGAGTACATCACCGGTCACTCCGACGTGTGGGTCACGACCGGGCGAGAAATCGCCGAGTACTCGCTGACCCATCTCAGGGATCAGATCGGTGGTCACCCGGAGTTGTCAGCATGAGTAATGAGTTGCTGGTCTATCCCCGGCGCGATTACGGCATGGATCATGATCGCTACGAGTGGTCGATGCTGCAGGACCGTCCGCCCGTCACTTGGCCGGATGGCAAGCCCCTCGCCCTGTGGATTAACCTCTCGCTCCAACATTTCCCGCTCTCGGGAGACAGTCCTATTGTGGCACCGCCAGGGGCGCTCACCATGCCCTATCCTGATCTCAGGCATTACACCTTGAGGGACTATGGCAATCGGGTGGGGATATACCGGCTGCTCAAGTTGATGGAGCAATATCAGGCCTCGCCCTCATTGGCGATTTCTGGCGCGTTGGCGGAGCGTTACCCCCAGCTCTTAGAACGGCTCGCAGCAACACCCTTGGAATGGCTGGGCCATGGCTGGAACATGTTGTCGATACACGCGGGTGAGCTAGACCCGCAGACCGAAGCGCAATGGATCCACAATACCCGCGTTGCGCTCGAGGCTTTTACCGACCAGCCGCTTGTTGGCTGGCTGAGCCCGGCACGCATTCAGAGTGCCAATACGCCCGAGCTGTTGGTGAAAAATGGATTCCGGTACCAATGTGACTGGGTGAACGACGAGCTGCCCTATACCTTCAGGACCGACGAGGGAGACATGACCTGCCTGCCTTCTAGCCTCGAGCTCGACGATGTCTTCGTGCTGACCCAGAATCTGCATAGCGAAGACAGCTTTGCTCAGCAGGTGATTGATGCGGCGGACCTGCTGATCAAAGAGGGTCGCGAGCAAGGTGGACGATTGCTATCGCTGAACTTTCATCCCTGGCTTGTGGGTCAACCGCACCGCATCCGCACGGTCCGCGAGATCCTTCAGGCTCTGCTCGTTGAGCGTGGCGATGCCATTTGGCACGCGTCGCCCAGCCAGATTATCGAAGCCGCGCAGGCCTAATCGTTAGATCGCCTTGGTTGCACCAAAGAAGGCGACGGAAGCAATGGTGACCCAATAGAAATAAGCGAGACGCTTGCCGAATGCGAGGCTTTGCTCCAGCTGATTTTCCGCTTGCTGATTCGGTCCGTCCGCCAATACGCGGAACAGCGTGGTCCACTCACGCATAATGAAGCGCAGCTTCAGGCCAATCATCAACGTCACGCTATAGAGCAAAATCTTGATCGAGAACCAGTACTGCATCGGCCCGACATTGAAGGGGCCGTAACCGAGAAGCGAGCTGAGCGAAGAGATCACTAAAAGCGGGATCAGGATAAAGCGCACTTTCTCATCCCACAGGGTAAGTTGGACCCCGCGGTCGGTCTCACGATAGACATACGCCGAGACGCAAAGTGTCAACCAGGCAATCGCAAGCACCCACATCGCGATCAGGAAGTCTCCACCGTAGGGTTGCACGCCCCACAAATAGCCCATGTGCAGGCCAAGGGGTAGCAGGGTGATAATGCCGATGCGCGCCAGGATGTCGATGTGGTAAGCGGTCTGCATGTGCCGGCGCCGCTCTTCCATGGACAGATCTCGGTTAATGACATGGGTCGACGTATTGAAGACGCCCCATTCCCCACCTAACCAGTAGACCATCGCGATAATGTGCAGCCAGCGCAGCACAGCCAGTTCAGTGATACCCATCGTTCTGCCTCTACAGACTAAACATATATCATTATAACAAAAGGTAACCCCAAACGGGGCTCGGATCGCAGGCTTGGACCCGTGCAAAAGGTGAACACATTGCCGCGTCTAATGCCTAAAACGCCTATTTTGATATATCATTAGGCTTATCGACTTAAATCCGATTTGAGAGGCCTTCTCATGGAAGAAGTTTTCAGCCCACATCTTATCGGACAGCTATCTAAAGCGTCCCCCACCCCCCTTTATCATCAGCTGTTTTCGCTGTTGAAAGCCCGGATTCTCGACGGCACCCTAGCGCTCGGTTTGCGTTTGCCCCCTGAAGAACAGCTCGCGGGTCTTTTTAACGTTTCTCGCATTACCGCAAAGCGCGCCATGGATGACCTGGCGGCTGAGGATTTGGTTGAGCGCCGCCGTGGTCGCGGCACCCATGTGATTTACCAATACTCTCCGAAGCCGGTGCATGCGCCGCTAACGGGAATGCTGCAGGAAATTGAGAGCATGGCGCGTAATTCCTCGGCGCAGATTCTCGATTACGGTATGCGTGTTCCGCCTCAGGCGGTCCGAGAGGACCTTGGTCTGGCCGATGGCGACACCGCATTGCATTTGCTGCGGGTACGCGAACGTGATGGCATGAAGTTTGGTCATTACACCAGTTGGACCGCCGGCGTGGAAATGCCTTCTGATGCGGCGATTTTCGAGAATACCCCTCGATTGAGTTACTTCAGGCAGCAGGGGCTCGAGGTGAGTCACGTGACCCAAACCCTGTCTGCTGTATCGGCGGATGCCGCCGTCGCCACTGCGCTGGGTGTTTCGCAAGGCAGTCCTTTGCTGAGCTTGACGCGCCGCTCCTACCAAAAGACCGGCGCTGAGAGCGAGCAGATTATGGATTTTCTGATTGTGCTCTATAACCCCGAGCAGTTTCAGTATTCCATGGACCTCACCCTCGACTGAGGTTAGATCAGCCCCGCCTTTTTAAGGCCCTCGATCACCAGAGATTGCTGCTTCATGAAATGCTCCCGGTCAGGGACTACGACCTCACCGTTGGCCCCCGCGAGATTATCTTCAGGGTAAAAATGTTCCTGTTCGTAGGTAGAACGAAACAGTGAAAGCCGCTGTCGTGCCATCAGATTAGTCATCGCGGGTTTAGCGCGGACTTCGCGTAATCGCTCGATGTCGATCATGGCGTGGGCCACCATCGATTCACCCGTATAGGCCTCTGTCATCACCTGCCCTTTGTAATCGACCACCTGGGAATGCCCTTGGGTGGAGTTCTGGGGCACGGGTGAGCCGTGGATGGCCGAGGTATTGCTGGAGACCACGTAGCACATGTTTTCGTAAGCGCGCGCGCACTTGGCAATATTTTTTGGCGTCGGTCTGGGGCTGCCAACTTCACTCGACGAATGCAGAATGACCTCGGCGCCACGAGTCGTGAGCGCTCGGGTAACCTCTGGATAGAGGATCTCTTCAGAGGCGACGCAGGCCAGACGACCGAGCGGTGTATCGGCCACGGGGAATAGCCCCTCTTCTCCATAGACTTCTCGATATTGCGACAGCACGTCGTGCGGCGTCGGTGCGTACATTGAAATCAGCCTGCGGTAACGCAGAATGACTTCACCTTCATCGTTAATGATGAAGCTGGTCTGAAAGTAGAGGTCGGGGAAGTGAGGATCGAGCTCGTAGGCATTACCCGATAGATAGACGCCCCGGCTCCGGGCGATCTCACCCATCCGTTCGTACTGGGGGCCGTCCATGGCAATACAGGCTTTGTTGCGCCACTCGCCGATACTTTCGCCCATCGGAAAACTGGTCAGAAAATACTCGGGCAGCACGACCAATTTCAGGGTGTCTCCGCTGAACGTTCCAATAAAACCTTTGCTGCCGGCGATCAGTTGGTCGACGCGGGCCAACGTATCCGACATGGCCTGTTCAACGGCTGCGCGGTCGGCGAGCCGGTTCACGGCATGACAATCCATTTGCAGTGCTAGAGCGGAATAGGGCGTCACAGCGAATTACTCCAGTGTGGTTTGTTGCAGGCCATCGACAAGCATCACCCGAAAACTGCCGGTCCCTTCCCGCAGCGGTTTGGCCGCTTCGTAGGCGTCGCTGTACCAAAAGGCCTTAGCCTGCTCNGCCGAGGGCCACCGGTGCATCACNAGCCTAGAGGGGCCCCAGTCACCTTCAAGTGATTCTTGTTGACCNCCCAGAACCAGGTACTCGCCGCCAAACTCTGCCACGATCGCAGGNACTGTTTTAGCGTAAGCACTAAATTTTTCTGGGTCGTGTACCNCNGCCTCAACAATGATGTAGGCAGTCATGGTTGCACCTCTGGCGATTGCTTGTCGCNACGATTGTGATGCGACNGAATATAGCACGCCAGCCGATGCCCNCCGGGTTGAGCANTGGGCGNGCTCAGGGTGTCAGGAGAGACCAAGGGCGCCAGGATTCATNATGCCATCGGGGTCCAGCGCAGATTTTATGCCCGTGATGAGCTGCAAGGCCGGGGTNTTTAGGGCGGAGNGATAGTGGTAAGCCTTNCCGAGCTGAAGGTGGCTTGCGCCNTCCCTCGACAACANGTCNACGACCTCACTTTTTATTTTATAAACAGCGTCCCAGGCATCGGGGACCGCATCAAATTGGTTGAGTCTGGCAAGATGATCCGCTTCAAGGCTGTGCTTGTGGAGTGCATTGAGCTCATCGGGCCAGAAGAAGACCGGTTCCAGAACGGTGATCTGCTCACTGACGACGGCGATGAGATATCCCGTCTCGATGTTGAACTGATCGAGTGTGGACCGGTTGCGTTCATACACCGACTCTAACGCGGCGAGCACGGCTTCGCCGCGTGAATGCGGCACCAGACCGTGAACAGGCAGCCAACGCTCGCCCTCGGCGCCGACCATATTATTGACCGGCCCAAAGGGATTCGCGGCAAGAATTCTCGGGATGCTATCCGGGAGCTCTTTGCCGCCTTCGCTGGCACAGATTGTCTTGATGCGTGCCGCCTGATGGTTTGCCTCAGCCTCGGTGCGCCCTTCGCTAATGGTAAACATGGCCCACTCAACGTCGTCCATGAAACGACGGCCTGACAAAGCGATCTTCGCACCCTGTTTAATCTTATTGACGATGCCAGATTCCTGCTGAACCACTCCAGATAGTTGTTGGGCGTCTGCGGCCAGGCTCGCACGCTTCATCCGCTGCTGTTGCAGGTAGGGGTCAAAGCCAAAACATTCCGTTGTCAGTGATTCGCGAGAGATTTGCGCCATGGCGCGCAGCATCGGGCCCGATTCGTGGAAGGCAAAACTGGTGTAGCCCTTAGCGCCTGCCAACGGCACCAGCGGCAATGTCGCCTGCACCTTGANGCCCAGCGCGCCGCAGTCTCCCANAAATAAGCCGGTCAGATCCGGGCCAAAATGTCGCATAAAAGGTGCTGCGTGTTGTTGGCTGGCCGATCCCGTTTCCATCAGCTCACCCTTGCCGGTGACGACGCTCACCGACANCACGTTGTCGGCGGCGGTACCGCTCTGGCCGCTGCCCCAAAAAATGCTGTTCTGAGACAGACCGCCACCGATCGTGGCAAATCGACCCGAAAGGGTCCCCCAATAAGGNGTTCTCACGCCCAGCGGCGCCAGATGCTCATACAGTTTTTGCCAGCTACATCCGGCCTCTACCGTGACGTACCGGTCTTCGAGGTTGACCTCGACAATGGCATCCATGCTGGTCATGTCGACCAAGACGCTGTCGGGTGCTGTGGCGAGATAGCCACTGGTATAGCTCATACCCCCGCCGCGGGTCACGATCGGCGTGCCGCGTTCTAGGCAGGCGCGCACCAACGACTGCACCTCGTCGATCGTGCGCGGTCGAACGACTGCACAGATGGGTGGCCCAACGCTGAAGACATCCTGCGAATAGAGGGCGATTTGCTCAGCGTTGGTATCGATGATCTCCGCCGGGAGCAGTTGACTGATGGTAGATACCACTGCGTTCATTCAGCGCCTCCTGATCAATATCAAGAAAATACTATGGACTGCAAAGGGTAACAGACGTTCCAGAAGATCGCCCAGTGTGTTGGGTAACAGTGAAAACGCTACGGTGAGTGCGAACCCTAACCAGATACCTGCAACACGGTGAGGGTCTGGAATCCGCCAGCNGAACAGTCTGGCGAACTGCGCTGGCCCCAATGCTGCTCCCAACTATGGCGTTGGAGGTATGATGCCACTCATCTACACACTGAGGGCAGTCCAATGAGGAAAAGCGGCTTCTCGCACGTGATCATCACCACAGCCCACGCAGAGCGATTAGGCGGATTTTTTGCGGCACTGGGTTGGCGATCTGAGCAGGTTGCNTTGCATGCCGACGCTCAGGAATTTTGGGGTGCTGAGCTGTCGGCCGAGGCGGTGCGCTGGANTCCNCCCTCAGAGGCTTGCGAGGCGCTGTTGCTGCCAGTCCCCGCCGAGACNCCCGCTTTGCGACCGCTGGACTGCCCCGTGACCACGCCTGGCGGTATCTTTGATTTCAACATGCGCACTTGGAGCAGTGAGTGGGCGAGGGGCTTTCTTCAGGACCACGGTTGGCGTGAATTGGTGCCGGCGGTGGCGTGGCAATTTGGAGACGTGCAAACCAGCGAGGGGCTCTATATTCAGGATGACGGTATTGTTGTGGCGGTAATGGAGCGTTTGCATCCGCCGCTGGAAGGCGCGGTATTCGATCGTATGAGCGATATCTTTAACTCCACGCAGATGGTGGTTGATGTTGAGGCGACACTCGCTTTTCTCAGNGTGATCGGTTTTGAGCGTTTTGTTGATCATGCGGGCCCNCTGCCCGGCGAGGGCCCNAAGGTGCTNCAGCTTGAAAATTATCCGGTGAAGACCGCGGAAATTCACTTGAGTATTGCGCACCCCCAATCGGCGATGTCGGGCTCTATCGAGCTGATCGACGTGCCGAACTGCCCTCTGCCGGTCATTGATGTGCCGGTCAACGGAGGCCGGGGCTTGCGAGCGATCAGCGTGCCCTGTGAGGATATCGAGGATACGTACGCTGCCGTGCAGTCCAGTGAGTGGTCGGCGCAGATCTGTCACCCTCTGACAGAGAGGAGACTGCCTGGGGTGCTGGGTACTCGGTGTTTTGCTGTGACCGCGCCCGACGGTGGCCGGATCGATCTCTATCAGCTGCCGCAGAGAGGATGAAGCGATGTTGAAATCGATACTGATGGTCTGGTTGCTGGCACAAGATCTTGCCTTAACGCAGGTGGCGTACGAGGACTATCTCGGCTACCGGGCGGTGGATGAAGGCGTGATGTCCGCAGAGCTGGCTGGCGCTATTGCTCGGCCGCAGCTCGCCGGCCGGCGGTTCGTCACGCTGGTGCCGCGTTCGGGTCCGCAGGTGGGTATTCGTATTGTTCAGGGCGGGCAGTCCGGTTTTGAGCCGATGCGACGGGTAGGCTGGAGCGCGGTCGAGTTGCTGGTGCAAGACCCGGCCTCGCTAAAAGAAGGTCTCGACGGCTCAGCGTTCCGTCACTTGCAAGGTCCGGATTTTCTGACTGACCAGAAAAATATTCTCGCGATGCAGGTGACCGGGCCCGATCAGGAGCTGTTTTACCTGACGCATATGATCGACCCGACGCAGTCCTTTCTCCAGCCCCAACCCAACCCGGAGCCGGTGGGTCATACCTTTATCATGGTGATGGGTAGTACCGATATTACCGCCAGCGTGGCGTTCTGGCAGCAGCATTTTGAGAACGGTGTGGTGGGGCCGATTCCTTACCGTATCGGGGTGTTGTCGGAGGCCTATGACTTGCCGCTTGAAACCGAACATGCGCTGGCGCTGGTCTCCATGGCCGATGGTTACGGAATAGAAATTGATCATTACCCTGAATCGGCCGCCCCCGTGCCGGCACCCGAGGGTCAACAAGGCGGTGTCATTCTGGTGAGCCTTAGCGTGGATCCACGCACCTTGAAGGTGCCACTCCCTTGGGAGCTCGCATATCATGACCAAGACGGTGGGTTGCGCGGCGGCGTTGTCAGGCTGCCGTCGGGGGCCCCTATTGAGGTCGCCTTTACCGAGGCTGTATTACCAGCCCCAGCTGATTAGACTTATTGTTATAATGTTATATCTATTACACGGTCTGCCACTGGGCAGAGCCGTAAGGGATTCGCTAGTTCGTCGTGACAACCACGCTATTTGACAAACTGTGGCAAGAACATGAGGTGAAGACGCTTTCCGAGCGCCAATCACTCTTGTATGTCGATCGTATCTTCCTTCACGAACGGACAGGGAGTGCCGCACTGAACGGTCTGCTCGAGCACAACCGTGTGGTCCGGCGACGAGAGCATGCGTTCTGCACCATGGATCATATTGTCGATACGTTGCCGGGACGGGGTGATAACACGCTAATGCCCAGCGGGCGTGACTTCATTATCGCGACGCGCGGCGCGGCCCAAGAAACCGGCATTCAACTTTTTGATATTCCTGACCCGGATCAGGGGATCGTCCATGTGATCTCGCCGGAGCTCGGGATCGCTTTGCCCGGCCTGTCCCTGATTTGTCCCGATAGCCATACCTGCACACTCGGCGGCCTCGGGGCGCTGGCATGGGGAGTGGGTTCCACCGAGGCAGAGCATGCGCTGGCCACCAGTACGCTTCGCGTCACGAGACCTAAGACAATGCGAGTCACATTCGAGGGAGCCCTTCCGGACAGCGCGACTGCCAAAGACCTTATTTTGTTCACGATTCGCGAACTGTCCGGCGCCGGTGGTGCAGGCTATGCCATTGAGTTTGCTGGCCCGGCGATTCAGGCTTTGGCCGTGGAAGCACGCTTGACCCTGTGCAATATGGCGACCGAGCTGTCTGCCTTCACGGGCTTGATTGCGCCCGATCAAAAGGTGTTCGAGTACTGCAACGGTCGCCCTTATGCGCCCCGCGGTGTCGCTTGGGATCAGGCTAATACTCACTGGCACGGATTGCAAAGTGACGAGGGCGCCCGGTTTGATCGCGAACACGTTGTGGATATCCGGGCACTCAAACCCCAGCTCAGTTGGGGCACGAGTCCGCAACACGCTATCGATTGGGATGGCGTCGTGCCTCACGTGATCGATGCGCCGGATGACGCCACTGCAGTGGCCTGGCAGCGCGCACAGGATTACATGGGTGTGAGCGGTGGCAGTCACTTGTCGGATTATTCTGTTGACGCGGCCTTTATTGGTTCCTGCACCAACAGCCGACTGTCGGATTTACGGCTTGCCGCGGAGTATCTCTCGCGCACAGGTCACCGCGTGGCCAATAGCGTGAAAGCTTTATGCGTCCCGGGGAGCGGACAAGTGAAGCGTGCCGCAGAAGCAGAGGGTCTCGATGAGATTTTCCGCAGTGCCGGTTTTGAGTGGCGCGAGCCTGGTTGCTCCATGTGCTTTTTTGCCGGGGGTGAGAGCTTCGGAGAGGGTGTGCGCGTCGCCTCAACCACTAACCGTAATTTTGAGGGTCGGCAGGGGTTGGGGGTGCGCACACACATTGCCAGTCCGCTGACCGTCGTCGCAAGCGCCTGTGCGGGCCATTTGGTCGCGGACACCACAGCATGACGCCTTTTATCCAGCACACCGGCATCACCGCACCGTTGGTACGCGATAATATTAATACCGATACGATTATTCCTTCTCGCGAAATGCGCAGCGTGTCCAGGTCGGGGCTTTCGGAAGGGCTGTTTGCGCCCTGGCGATACGACGATCCCAACGCGCGCACCCTGAACTCGGCGTTTGTGCTGAATGAGGCCGGTTTCTCTGGCGCCTCGATTCTCCTTACCGGCGCCAATTTTGGCTGTGGGTCCTCTCGTGAGCACGCCGTTTGGGCGCTCCTGGAGAGCGGCTTCCGGGTCATTATGGCAACGTCTTTCGCTACGATTTTCCGCAACAACGCGCTCCGAAATGGTTTGCTGACCATCGAGCTTGACCCCGATCGGATTGAGCGGCTTGCAGAATGGGTGAGCAGGGATCCACAGGCGCATACGCTGGGTGTGGATCTTGAGGCCCGCACAATCAGGCACGATCCGCATTGTGATGCGGAGACTTTCTCGGTTGACCCGAACGCGCGCGATATGTTGCTGCAGGGGCTCGATGAAATCGGACTGACCGAGCAATCTTCAGATGAGATTGCCGCTTTCGAGAAAAGGGATCAGAAGCGCCGGCCTTGGGTGTATCTCGGCACTGACTAGGCGCTCACTACGCCTTGTTGAGTGAGATGCGCGATGGCCTCTTCGTCTAGTCCGAGCTCTATCAATACCTCGCGATTATGCGCACCTGCCTCGGGCAGATCGCGATGCAGCGGCGGCTTATGGCTGCCAAACTCCACTGGCAAACGCGGCAGAGTCGTCTCTTCCCCCGCGCGATCACCCTCGGTGAGATGCACCGGTAATAACCCGCCCGATGCGGTCAAATGAGGGTCTTCAAACAGGTCCCCGGGGGTGTTGATCGGCGAGAAAGGCAAGCCTGCGCGCGCCAGTCGCTCACTCAAAGTGTCCAGTGTCATGGGCCCGAATAACGCCTTTATGGCGGGCAGCAGTGTTTCTCGCGCAGCAACGCGGTCGGCGTTGCTGGTAAGGGTCTGGTCGGATGCCCAGTCAGTCAGGCTGAATTCTTCACAGAAGCGTTGCCATAGCGTGTCACTGACAATACCCACAAAAAGTCTCTCGCCTGAGTCCAGTTCGAAGATGTCATAAACCGCCCACGCAGATTGCCGCACTGACATGGGTGGTGGCGGCTCGCCGCTCACGGCTTGCTGCGCCATGTGCTGGCCAACCAGGAACGCGGTGGTTTCAAACAGGGCGCTGGTCACATGACTGCCTTCCCCGGTTTCCCGGCGACGATGTAGCGCAGAGAGGATGGCAATGACACCAAACATGCCACCGGTGATATCAATGACCGAAGAGCCTGCCCGTAAGGGCCGTTCCGGGAGCCCTGTCATATAGGCCAGACCGCCCATCATCTGGGTGACTTCGTCGAGCGCGACGCGGTTCTCAT
>NYTG01000065.1 GCA_002683395.1 Halieaceae bacterium
CCATCTCTGCACCGGCCGGCTCTGGCGAATTCACAGGCACCGTCAGCCTACAGGGCGACAGTCCTTCCCTGTCTGGCAACTGGCAGCTCTCTGCTCCGGCATTACAACCGCTGTTGACACAAATTACGGTGCCCGCACACTTTGAAAAGCCCCTTGGCTTTCAGGGTCAAGCCTCTTGGCAGGCGGGCTATATCAATATCAACAACGGTTTGCTGAGTTATGGGCCCACCGATGTGACCGGCGATCTGCTGATTGATGTGGCAGCGACCACTCTACAGTTCGATCTCCAATCAACAACGCCAGATTTGACCGATTACGCACCCCAGAAAGACATCATCGTACCGGCTTTCTCCATCCCCATCGGCTTCAGATCCAGTGGACAAATCACCGAGGACCGATGGTCCGTGGCGACGTTTCAACTCGAATCCACGCAGGCCTCTGTCAGCGGTTCGGGGGAGCTAGAGCTGGACGGTGACGAGTTCATTGACAGCCATATCACCAGCGATATCCGCATCGCAAACCTGACCGCCTTCAGCGAAATATTTGACCTGTCATTCCCAGACCAGGATCTTCAAATCATAGTCGACATGGACTCCCGCGGCGGCGCTTTGGTGGTGGAGCAGTTCGATCTCCGATCAGGAGACAGCGACCTGACCGCCGCCGGGCAGGCCAATAATCCTTCCGCACCCCAGATCGTGCTCAACGTAGACAGTGACCGCCTCGATCTATCTCCATGGTTTGCCCTATTGGAGACCGCTGAGCAGTCAGTATCAGACAAAGGAGGCGCTGAACCGAACTCAGAAAGCGCTCCCGATCGTTTGATCCCGGACTATCCACTGATGCACAACGTGCTCAACACTTTTCAGGCAGACACAACCGTTTCAATCCGCGAGCTGAGGGGACTGCCGCGCCCCCTGCTCAACGTGCTTACCCGCATCGATGTGGGTAAAGAGGGCATCCGGGTAACCTCGGCGCGCGCCGAGAACCAACGTGGCGGAGTGGCGCAGCTAACTGGAACATTAATACCCGATGCCGAAGGCATACCGGAGCTCTCCATGCTGCTAGAGGGCAAAGGCCTGACACTGGGCATCCCCAAGGCGCCGGGAGAAGACATCACCGCACTGCCACCCTATGACATCCGATTAAAACTGGCTGGAAAGGGTCAAACTACCCGCGATCTCGCAGCAACGCTGGACGGCTACCTCAACATGACCATGAGCAAAGGCATCGTGCTCAATGCGGGTCTCGATCGCATGACCAACAGTTTTTTACAGGAACTCTCCAAAGCGCTGGACCCCCTTCAAGAACAGGAGGAAAGCACCCAAATTAACTGCGCTGCCGCTTTTAGTGTACTGAGCCAAGGCAGACTGCATGGCAAACCCGCAGTAGTGGTCGACACCCCCAACGTGAAGGTGCTGGCAGATGCCACGGCGAACCTAAATTCTGAAAAAATTAAAATTCAGTTTAAAACCGTTCCTCAAAAAGGGCTGGGCGTGAGTCTGTCCAGCATCGTCAATCCCTATGTTGAGGTCACAGGCTCGCTGGCCAAGCCCCGCCTGACGCTGAATCCTGAAAATACCGTGGTGGGCGGCAGTCTCGCTGTGCTGACCGGCGGGATCTCCATTCTGGTGAGGAACGTGCTGGACCGTTTGAGTACAAGCGGCAACGTGTGTGCGGATCGGCTCCGCAAAGCCAATGAAGAAATGGCCCAGATGGACGCCTAAAGCGAGTCCGGCGTGCCCTGAATTAAGCGCAGATTGATGACGCCCTCAAGACTGCGGATCTTGCTCAACAGGCTCTCCTGCGGCACTTCGTCGAGATCGATGATGTTGTAAGCAATATCGCCCACACTCTTGTTCAAAAGATCCGCGACGTTCAAACCGTCCTCGCCAATCAGCGCCAGAATATGGCTGAGCATGCCGGGCTCGTTGCGATTGGCAATCGTGATGCGGTACTCAGTGGTTCGCTCAAGCTCAATGGCGGGGAAGTTAACCGAATTCCGGATGTTGCCATGATCAAGAAAGGCCTTAAGCTGGTTCGCCGCCATGATGGCGCAATTTTCCTCAGCCTCGGCGGTACTGGCACCGATGTGTGGCATCAGCAATGTATCAGTGCGCCCCAGCAACAGCGGATTCGGAAAGTCGGCCACGTAACGACGCAGTTGACCCGCCTCCAGGGCCGCAACGATTGCCTCTGTCGAGACGATTTCTTCCCGGGCAAAATTGAGCAAGCAGCTTCCCGGACGAAAGTGGGTCAGCATCTCGGCATTGATGAGCTCACGGGTGCTGTCCAGGACCGGCAGATGCAAACTGACATAGTCGCTGCGGCTAAAAAGGGAGGGCACGTTCTCCATCCGCTGCACTTCACTGGGCAACCGCCAGGCGGCTTCCACCGATAGGGCCGGGTCAAATCCGACGACTTCCATCCCAAAATCCAGCCCCAGTCGTGCCACAAGGCTGCCAATCGCGCCCAAGCCCACCACGCCGAGGGTTTTGCCCGCGAGCTCTGCGCCAGCAAAGCGCTTTTTCTCCTGCTCCATCAAGGCATTCATCGACTGAGCGGACATCGTCGCGTCCTGTGATTGCGCGAAAGCAATACCGCCAACGATATCTCTCGACGCCAACAGCATCGCTGCAGCAACAAGCTCCTTCACCGCATTGGCGTTAGCACCCGGCGTATTGAAAACCGGGATACCGCGCTCACTGCAAACCGCCAGAGGAATGTTATTGACCCCGGCACCCGCGCGGGCGATGGCGGTCACTGATTCCAGAATTTCTGCTTCCTGCAGCTTGTGGCTGCGCAACAACAGCGCGTCGGGGTGCGCGATATCCTGACCCACCTCGTAGCGCTCCCGCTCGAAGCGGTCGAGCCCTTTTGGCGATAGGGTGTTATAGGTCTTGATACGATGCATAGCGACGAGGCCGTCTATTTCGAGGGGCCGCATTGTGCGCCATTGAGCAAGGCTTTGCGAGGGGTGCCTGTGCGTTTGTCGGCACGCATGCCTGTTACCGGGGCAGCGCGAACCACAGCGCAGCGCTGGAGACACTGCTATAGCAATATCACCTCATCGGCTAACTGTTCGTCGAGAATCGCCTTCATGGCCTCTGCTAACTGGCGAAAAAAAACTCTGGCCGGCGAGCGGCGGCGCCATGCCAACGCATGATCGCGGTTCATGTTGACACCTTTCACATCGGTGATACGCAGCGTATCTGACTCGCCGATCTCGCTAGCGACGTAAAGCGACGGGAGGAATGTGATACCCATACCCATCACCACCATCTGCCTCAAAGTATCGAGAGAGGTGCCCTCATAGTCGCGGTTAACGGTGGCACCTAAACTTTCACACAGCGCGCTGACCTGACGGTGATAAAGGTGTTGCTCGTCGATTGTCAGCACCGCCTCGCCCACCAGATCCTCTCCCGAGACCACGCCTTTCGATGCCAAAGGGTGCTCCAGTGGCAACGCCAATTTCAGCGATTCGCGAAAGAGAGGTATAACCTCCAGTTCATCGCCCTGTAATGGCAAAGTGGTCAGCACCACATCGTGAGCGGCAGATTTTAGATCAGAGGCCAGCTGAGCCGGGATGGCCTCGCGAACATACAGCCTGAGATCTTCAAAGCGCTGGTGTACGGCGGGTAACACTCGTGGCAACAGATAGGGCCCCAGGGTGGGGGTAACGCCCAATCGATAAGTGCTCTGGCCGGATACACCCAAGGCTTGATCAGTAAAACCTTTCATCTCCTCTGCAATGCGCCTTGCTCGAGGCAGTAATTCGCGGGCAGCAGGGGTCATCACCACACCGCTGCGGTGACGTTCGAACAGCGTTGTGGCAAGCGCCGCCTCAAGCGCCGCAATCTGCACGGTTAAGGTCGGTTGCTTCACCCCAAGACGATCTGCCGCTCTGCGAAAACTACCGGCCTCGGCGATGGCCTGAAAGTATCGAATTTGTTTAAAAGTGAGTCGTTCTAAACCNGACATCGTCTCCCCCTCTATCGGCTTTTNTCGATTCTTGAAGCAGCGATTAACAGTTCCTGAGTAGCAAATTGATACCGAACCTATCGACTCTGCTTTTACATTACGAGACGCTAGGCCATAGAGCGACTCATTAGGCTGGCAAGAGATGCAACCTGTCTGTGATAGATAAAATCTATCACATTATATTGTGAACTTTAATATATCTATCACGTATATCCTGCATCCCAGTACTGTGCAGCGCTGTTTTCAGGAGCTAACCCTATGACTCACGACGACGTTCTCGGCTTGTTCGACGCATGGAATGCAGCCTTGGCAACACTCGACCCGGATCAGGTGACCGCTTTATATGCGGACAACGCCGTCTTGTTGCCCACCGTTTCGAATCAAGTCCGGCACAACTCCGCTGAAATCCGGGATTATTTTGTGGGCTTCCTGCAAAAGGCGCCGCAGGGCGTTATCGATGAGTCAAACGTCAACATCCTCAGCGAGACCCACGCGACTAACTCTGGTGTGTACACCTTCACCTTTGGTGATGGCTCAACCGTGACCGCGCGATTCAGTTACCTGTACGTTGCGAGCGATACGGGCTGGAAGATTCTCCAGCACCACAGCTCGGCAATGCCAGAGGGGTAAAACGGAAGAAAGGCGCGCGGGTTGGGGCCATCGAACCGCCTTCAAGCTCCGTTATCCAACATAACCATTTGACCGACCGAACCGAGGACCAGACTTTACATGAGCCGTTTTTTCGACTTTTCCCATCTTCGCGGTGATATTTTTGGTGGCCTGACTGCAGGGGTGGTTGCCCTGCCCCTGGCACTGGCATTTGGCGAAGCATCGGGCGCCGGACCCATAGCCGGAGTGTATGGGGCGATCTTGGTCGGATTTTTTGCTGCGTTATTCGGGGGGACTCCTTCNCAAATTTCGGGGCCTACGGGNCCCATGATTGTCGTCTTTGCGGGTGTTTTTGCGTCACTCAGTGGCGATCTGTCGCTGGTNTTCGCCACCGTTATTTTGGCGGGAGCCATACAAATACTNTTTGGCGTCTTGGGCTTCGGTCAGTACATCCGTTTNGTGCCCTATCCTGTTGTCTCCGGTTTTATGAGCGGTATTGGCTGCATCATTATTGCNCTGCAGCTAGCCCGCTTATTCGGACATGAGCCAGNGGGCGGCGGGACGATTCCGGCGCTGCTGGAAGTACCCAATGCGATTGCAAACCCCAATATCGAAGCGCTGGGGATCGGGCTGCTGACGTTGGGCATGGTCTTTTTGTGGCCNGCANCCTGGGGNCGCTACGTACCNGGGCCGCTGGCGGCTTTGATTGTGGGTACCCTAGTCAGTCTGGGCATGAGCAACGTGCCCGTATTGGGAGCGATTCCCACCGGCTTACCCGAATTCATCCTGCCCGCTTTCTCGAACGACACCCTACTCCTCGTTCTTGAAGCGGCCCTGATTCTCGCCATTTTGGGCGCCATCGACAGCCTGCTCACGTCTCTGGTCGCCGACAATATGACCCGAACCCGCCATCGCTCGAACCGCGAGTTGATCGGACAGGGCCTGGGGAACGTCGCTGCCGGATTCTTTGGCGGAATCCCCGGCGCCGGCGCCACCATGCGCACGGTGGTGAATATCCGCACGGGCGGTGTGACAAAAATATCCGGAATGCTGCACAGTTTGCTGTTGTTAGCCGTCGTGCTCGCGCTGGCGCCCCTGGCATCTAAAATTCCTCACGCCGTATTGGCAGGCATTTTAGTCAAGGTAGGCTACGACATTATCGATCTGTCTTATCTGAAATGCGCCCATCGTGGCCCACGGTTTGATCTGGCCCTCATGATGATGGTGCTAAGCCTGACCGTTTTTGTAGACCTGATTACGGCGGTGGTCGCAGGGGTTGTCATTGCCGCCGTGGTTTTCGTCAAACAGGTAGCCGACGCACAACTTGCCGCCGCTGCGGGAGAAAATGATGATTCCAAAGAGGGCCTGACTGATATCGAGACCGCTCTGCTGACAGAGTGTGGTGATCGCCTCACCTATTTTGATTTTGGGGGTCCACTGAGCTTCGGTGCCGCTGCCGATCTTGGGCATCACGTTCGCGAGCGAATCAGTCCAGAGCATCACACCTCTCTTGTCCTCGACTTTGGGCGAGTACCCTTTATGGATGTATCTGCGGTTCGCGCGGTAGAAACCATCGCGGTCGATGCAGCCCATGCCGGCAAGCACCTCTACGTGTGCGGCATCAACAGCGCAGTGGCGGCAAGCTTCGAGGGACTGGGTGTCATCGAGCACCTTCCTAATCACATTCGCTACACAACGCGCTTGGCAGCGCTTTCGGCGGCGCGAGATTGGATCTTTGAAAACACCACCTCCCGTGGTGAATCCGATGCATCATCACCCCCGGGTGGCCGGGCGGCGGCCTGATTCGCTACACAACGACACCCTCGACAAGCTGATACACTTTGTCCATTGAATCACGGGGGCGTTGCATGGCACGTATCGGCGTTTTCTTTCTTGCCCTGTGGCTAGGCGCCTGTCAAAACGGAGGGTCTACCGTTGATTCCGCCGTGATCGACGCCATGGAGCAACAAGCGCTGATCGTCGATGTGAGAACCNCAGAGGAATACGCTCAGGGCCATTATCCCGGGGCCATTAATATCCCTCATGAAATGATCATCGAAGGACTGAGCGAGCGCTCTGTGANGGCCAACGATATCGTTATCCTCTATTGCCGCAGCGGNAATCGCTCGGGCCAAGCCGAAGCGGCGCTGNGGGCGCAGGGNTTTACCCAAGCGAAGAATGCGGGCGGGCTCNAGGCCTTGCTGGCCGCAACAGACGCATTAGCCGTCATCCCTCCACCGTCGNAATAGCGACTTATATTGAGCGACAAGCTCCTTGCCTCGCGCACTGAACTCGATTCAATGCTGAGGCAACGGTGCCCCGTATTTTGCTGACCTGAGGGGGCTTTTGGAGATCAGTCCGCGGATTTTGCCAGGCTCGAAAACTGTGCCAGCGCTTCATCAGGAAGTCGATCGACGCCCTGGCTGTACTGTGCCGCACACGCGCTATAAAACTGAGCGTTAAGCTCATTAGCTTCACCGCAGTCTCGCGTTGCCACCACCTTCCCTGGCACTCCTGCGATGACCGAATTGGGGGGGAACACTTTATTCTCGGTAATGATGGTGTGCCCGGCCACAATGGAGTTTTCACCTATTTTGGCGCCGTCCATGATGGTCGCATTGATGCCAATCAAACAGCGATCACCGATATCACAGCCGTGCAGGGTGGCGTGGTGGGTGATTGAACAATCCTCACCAATGACCGTCGGCGAGGCAATCCCGACGTGAATCATGACAAAATCCTGAATGTTGGTGCGAGCACCAATTCGTATCTCAAAAGTTTCAGCCCGGGTCACGACGTTGGGCCAGATGGAGGCTCCGGGGCCCACATAAACCTTGCCATACAACCAAGCGCTCNCGTGGATGTAGGCGGGGTCGTCGAGGGTGACATGCTCACCAATGTGTCCCATGCTGTGGGCTCCTGCGAAATCGGGGAGGGCATATCTTGTCATGTTGCGCGCCGAATCGCTAAGGCAAACTCGCTGAGTTTGATGGGGCTTGAGACATGACACAGTCCGACCGCCACGCCATGCAACTGGGCCTGGGAGCCGTGATGTTGTGGAGCACGGTCGCCACCGCTTTTAGTCTGAGCCTGAATTACCTGTCTCCGCTGCAGCTGGTGACCTTCGCGACATTAGTGAGCTGGTGCTTTTTCGCCCTGAGGTTGCTGTCTCCCGGCAGGTGGCAGGCGCTCCGCACCACGTCTACCAAAGACTGCCTCACNGGCCTGCTGGTGGGCTGGATGAATCCCGGANTGTATTANCTGGTGCTCTTCGCTGCCTATGATCGATTGCCCGCACAAGAGGCGATGGCAATCAATTACTCATGGGGCATTACGTTGGCGTTGCTGGCAGCACCCCTGCTCAAACAAAAACTCACGCTCGGCGCCCTCTTCGCGGCCGGGATCAGTTACGCCGGCATCGTAGTGATTGCCNCCCGCGGGGCGCCGTTATCACTGGATTTAGCTCAACCGCTNGGNGTGGGCCTCGCCCTACTCAGCACNCTGATCTGGAGTGGGTACTGGATCATCAATACNCGACTCNNNCTNAACCCGGAGGTAAATCTATTCCTGAATTTCTCCGGTGCCTTACCGCTATTACTGGGCCTCATGTGGTTTAACGGTGTGCCCTTTCCCCACACCTGGCAAGCCTGGTCCGGGGGNGTCTANGTCGGGCTTTTTGAAATGGGCATCGCGTTTGTTTTGTGGATGAGCGCGATGAAGGCGACAACCTCGACGCTGAAAATTTCGAGTCTGATTTTTCTTTCCCCGCCCCTGTCGCTACTGTTTATCTGGATCGTTGCCGGCGAGCCCGTTCGCAACTACACCCTTCTCGGCCTCGTCCTGATTCTCGCCGGACTCTGGTTGCAACGACGCGCCGAACGCTGAAGCGTCATCGTCGCCGCGAAGTAGGGACAAGGTATCTCCCGGGCGCAATGCGCCCAGCGTCGCGCGATGTTCTTCGCGCCATTGCAGCGTCACCGTACCCTGTTCACTATCGCTCGCAATCACCGCCGCCTGAGCGAGTCGNGCCGAGCTCCGTGACACAGNTNCCGTCGCTAAGAGACGCTCCGTGTCGCCCTGGGCGCTCACGGCACCCTGGTCAAGGACCAACAGCTGTCGGGTGAGCCGCCGGAGCTCATGAGCCGCATGGGATACATACACAAGCGGGATGGCCTCGGATGGAATCCATTCCGCGAGACGATCAATCATGTCATCTCGGTGGGCCGAGTCATTTGCCGAGACCGGCTCATCCATCAGTAGCAACCTCGGACGAACCAACAAAGCGCGCGCCAAAGCGACTCGTTGACGCTCTCCCCCGGAGAGCGACTCCACGGCCTGACCCAATAGGTGACCCAGTTCGAGCGCTGCGACAATGGACGCCTCGCTCAGGGACGATTGAGCAGGCCTCGCACGCCGCCGGGCGAAAGCGAGGTTCGCTTCCACGGTGCGCTCCGGCAGCAAACGACTATCCTGAAATACCACCCCCAGGCCGCGCTGGTAGGTCGGCACCGTACCAGGGCGCTTAATATCGCTCCAGGTCTCATCGCCAAAGCGAACGTGTCCCCGAAACGCGGGCTCCAACCCTGCAATAATCCTCAACAGAGTGGTCTTGCCCGCGCCAGTCGCGCCAAAAATGCCCAGCGGCACACTCAGATCAAGGTCCAGCGCCAGATCAAGATGAAACCGGGGTCGCCTGAGCTCTCCTTCTAGTATCAGACGCTGACTCATCCGCGAACGACCTCAAAACGATGACCGGCATAACGGTAAACGAGCCAGAGCGAGGCAAAAGAAAAACACAGCAGCCCCAGGGCCAGTGTGTGTGCGGCATCGTAATTGAGCGTTTCAACATGCTCGTAAATCGCGATCGAGAGTACCCGGGTTTCACCCGGGATATTGCCACCCATCATTAATACCACGCCAAACTCACCCACTGTGTGCGCGAAGGTAAGCACCCCTCCGGTTACATAGCCTCTCTTCGCCAGCGGCAGTGCCACGTTGCGCCATCGGTCCCATGATGAGGCGCCTAATGTGGCGGCCGCCTCCATAACGGCCTCGGGCACGGCCCGAAAGGCGGCATGAAGCGGCTGCACCATGAAGGGTAGTGAATAAACAATGGACGCCAGAACCAGCCCGGAAAAAGAGAAGGTTAAAGATGCTCCGGTCAACTCCATCCAAAACCCGCCGACAGATGATTCTGGATTGAGCAGCACTAACAGGTAGAAACCGAGCACGGTCGGCGGCAATACCAGCGGCATCGCGACCACCGCCTCTACAACGGACCGCACTGGCGAGTCAGATCGCGCCAGCCACCATGCCAGCAGTGAGGCAATCGGAACCAGCAACAGCGTCGTTACCCCCGCCAACAATGCCGTCAGCCACACCGCCTGTAAGTCACCGGTCACGGGTGTTGCTCCACAAAGTGATCATAGCCATCCCGACGGATCAGCTCGCGGATAGCTGACGTTTGAATCTGTTCAATCCAGTAGAGCACTGCGGCATTGTCTCGCGCCCGCTCCATCACCACGAGTGCCTGCTCAATCCCCGCATCTGCCGATAACCAAAGCAGATCATCCGGGTCCGCCGCGACACTGCCCTTGCGGGCCCCCGCGATCACCGCCGATCGCGCCACAAAACCCGCTTTGGCCTGACCCTGAGCCACCAGCCCGGTGACCAGGTTGATGTTGTCGACCCGCACAATATGGTTCAGCCACTCCGTCTCTACATCAGCGTTATTCAAAACCCGCCATGCCGCTTGACCGTAGGGCGCAAACGCGGGATTCGCGATGCAGACCGAGCGGGGATCGAGGTCCCCGAGGGCATTCACTGTGACCGGTGCGGGCGCATCAGGCCACCACAAACCCAGCTTACCGACCGCATAGATGAAGTACGAATCCGGTACCGCCAGTCCGCGCGCCATCAACTGCTGTGGTCGGTCCAGATCAGCGGCCATCAGCATGTCGAAGGGTGCACCGTTGATAATCTGACTCGCCAGCTTGCCGGTAGAGCCTGCAATAATCTCGTACCGGTGCGGCGAATCGGCCTCCAAATAACGCGCGACCATCAGCGCCGTATGGCGAAAGTTGGCAGCCACCGCAATGCGAGCGTCGGCCGCCGTGACGCCAACGCTCCCCCCTAATAAAAAAAATAATGCAAGGCCGCGAAAACCACACAGCACGCTTGACCCTCCGTTTACACCCACGCCATGGCTCATCCGATGCTCACATTACGCCCAGTTCATCAAGCCGTTGCATGAGGTACTGCCGAGCCGTATACCTCGGTGACAAGACCACGTCGGGCCGCGGATGCAGAAACAGCGGCAGAGACATGCGACTTACGGATGAATCCGCGGTAGTGGCAGCGACGCGATGGGTCGTTGAGGGGAGGTACCCTTGTGTTGCCTCTTGCAGCATATCGCCAATATTGACGATGATTTGCCCGGGCTGATGCGGCACAGAGATCCATTCGCCGCTACTGAGCTGAAGCTCCAGGCCAGGCCCATCTGCTGCGGGCAATAAGGTCAGCAAATTAATGTCCTCGTGCGGCGCAGCCCGCATCAACGACTGCGCTGTCGGAACAGGCGGATAGTGCAGCACGCGGAGCATGGTCCGCTCGCTTCCCTGAATCATATCGCGCAGCGGTTCCGAGAGGCAGCTCGTAACGGTCTGTGGCAGGCTGCGGGCGATACAGGCCAAAAGTTGCACTCCCAATGCCACGGCGGCGTCAAAATGTGTCGCCAAATCAGCGCGTAATGAATTCGGGCAACGACCCCAGGGATAAAACTGAAAGTACTCTTTGTGATCCCGCTCCAGGAAGCCTTTGGCATGCTCGGCTTGGTGCAGCGAGAAGTAACCGTCCTGTTTGACCGGGTCCATCTCAAAAACTCCGCCATCACCACTCTCAAAAAAAGCCCGCCAATCGCTGTAAATTCGGCTAATGCGACCGCCTTCAAGCGGATGGTTGGTCACCGCAGCGAACCCATATTCGTGGAGCGATGCCATGAACCTTGCGTCGAAGTCCGGCGCTTCGTAGACGATCTGGGGGAGTGTGACAGGCGCTGACACCGAGACTACCTCAGGCTCCGCCTAGCGTCAGGAAGAAGCCGGCAAGCGCCGCGCTCATCAGATTGGATAAGCTCGCTGCAATCAGCGCTCTAAATCCGTAGCGTGAAATATCGTCACGACGCCCGGGTGCAACGGCACCCAGGCCGCCCAAAAGAATGGCAATGGATGACAGGTTGGCAAAACCGCAGAGAGAAAAAATCACGATCGCCTGAGAGTGCGGCGACAGCTGGGACGCGACTTCGCTGAAGGTCACGTAGGCCACAAACTCGTTGAGGATAAACTTCTGTCCGATCAAGCTACCCGCGAGCTGGGCCTCATCCCAGGGAATGCCGAGTGCCCACGCCAGCGGCTGCAAAATACCGCCGAGCAGGCGCTCCAGCGTCAATTGCTCGATACCCATCCAGGCACCCCCGGCCTCGAGCATGCCGTTGACCATCGCGATAAGGGCAATAAAAGCCAGCAGCATGGCGCCAATAGCCCCCACCATTTGCAACCCATTCATGGCACCCGTGGCGGCGGCGTCAATAAAGTTGATGTACTTTTCACTGGCCAACTGCTCGCCCTGCGCAGGTTCGGCAGGGGTGTCCGTCTCGGGCTCCATCAGCTTGGCCATCAGGAGGCCTCCCGGCGCCGCCATAAAGCTCGCCGCAAGCAGGTACTCCAGTGGCACNCCNAGCGCAACATAACCGGCCATGACCGAACCGGCGATAGAGGCCATTCCGCCCACCATTACGGCAAACAGCTCAGACCGTGTCATGGCCGGGATGTAGGGCCTGGCCACCAATGGCGCCTCTGCCTGACCGACAAAAACATTCGCCGCCGCGGAGAGCGATTCAGTGTGACTGGTATGCAGCATGGCGCGTAAGCCGCCGCCCATAATGCGGATCAACCACTGCATGATCCGCGCGTGATACAGCACGGCAATCAANGAACTGAAGAAGATCACGACTGGCAGAACATTGAAGGCAAAAATAAAACCGAGTGAATCGCTGGGNCCAACCAGGCCACCAAACATGAANTCCATGCCTGCGCGGCTATAACTCAGCAATACCGCAANATAGTCGGAGGCCGCGGATAACGCGGCAATACCCCAGTCAGTAAATAAAGCAACAAANCCGATGCCAACCTGAAGTGCAAACGCCAGCCCAACCGTTCTCAGGCGGATGGCAGATCGATTAGAGGACAGCCCGACCGCAACGGACAGGAGAACGACAACGCCCAATAGGCTGATCATGACTTGCGCCCCAGTATAAAGCGCTATCGTACCTCGCCCACCCCCGTCTGGACACTGGGCGGCTCANATCCCCCATGCTGACCGTCGTCTGCATCACGATGCAGCTCAGCACAGCGCAGATCGGNCGACAGCCTTTNCGGACGGGCANACGACTTGATTCGCCNANCGCGACANCCCTCANCAAAGTCCCAGGCGTCAGACCAGACGCTCGATTGANTAAATCATTACTGAAACAACACATATTGGCANAAATGATATATATAAATTATTTAAGAGCTTATTCAATTGGCNAAACATNGTCTTTCTCCTCGCGCTTGTCGCTTCATACTGCATTTTCGNAGCGCAATNATAGTCGAAAAGCCGAGATTAACGTCCGTCAAACCCCTTTAAAGACTGTAATTTTAAACAAAAGAGATGTTTTTTTATTTATAATGAATTNAATTCATATTAATANTATGAAGCACTACATAAGCGATGTACGCCGCGGCTCATCCCGACGTATCACGATGTTATTTAGTCAAATTCACGCTCTACGCCCGCNATGCGGGCATAGATAACGGCACCTAGAATAGAGACCGCTGCGGCAGTCTGAAATACCGCATCCCATCCGCCTGTGGTGTCCTGAATCCAGCCAGAGGCAAACACTGAGAGGCTTGAGGATACGGCTGCAAGTGTATTCGTGACCCCCATCAATAACCCCGACTGATTCGGGGCGATATCAAGGTGATTCGTAGCAAATCCGCCAATAGACAGTGCGGTCAATGCATTACTAAGGGTAATAACCGTGACACTGAGTATCAGCGAATCAGTGAGCGTAATCGCCAACATNGCCCCCGTAATACCGAAAAAGGCCAGACTCTGCATGACACGTCGGANCNTGAGGCGATCGAACCCNTTCCCGATCAGCCNGTCAAAAAGCCGCCCNGCTATGGGCGCCATCACGAGCGACATGGCAATCGGGGCCAGTGCAAGAAAGCCCGCCAGCTGCAGATCGGCGCCCAACTCGCGGTTGATAAAGGTGGGGAACCAGGACAACACCAGATATAACGACCAGTTGATACAAATATGGGCTATCGCAATCGCCCACACCGCTTTGGACCGGAGCATTCGCCTCAACGTGAGGCGGGGATATGCGGGCTCCGGGGCGATATCAGCGGCTCGATCATCCAGCAACGACTGCGCTGCTAACGCATCGGCGCGCGCCCAATCCGGTGCCGCAGCGGGCCGCGACCGCGCCACGGGCGCCCATACCGCGAACCAGATTAAGCCCAAAATGCCGTATAAATAGAAGGCGCCCTGCCACGACCAGACGCTGATCAGCCAAGGCGTGCAGATCAGTGCAATCACACTGCCTCCGGAAATACCGGAATTCATCAGCCCCACTGCTGACGCGCGCCGGTCCGGGTGCACCCAGCGGGAATACAGCGAATAAATAGAAGGCCAAGTAACAGCCTCAGCCACCCCCATCAGGAAACGGCAGGCGAGCAATACACTGATACCCAGCAGTGCCGACGCGGGTGTCAGTAACGTGAAGCAGGACCATTTCCCACCACCTGTACCCTGTCCCACAAAGGTGTCTCTATCAGACTTTCCTTCTAATAGCAGGTGCAACA
>NYTG01000066.1 GCA_002683395.1 Halieaceae bacterium
TCGTGCTCGGCGCTGCTCAGGGCAAGCTGCCCGTCCTCGATCATACCCTGCAGTGACATATTGCTGCTGGCGAGGGCAGCCATAGCCTGCATCGATTCGTCCGATATTTGCACAACACTGACATTACTAAATCGCTTTAGCGCTGCTTCATTCTTTGCCCACCATACTGCAACCGATCGATCTCCATACACATACAAAAGGACCCGTTCCGCGCGGCCGCTCGCCTTGCGGATCCGGCTTTCATCTGGTGTCCCCAGATCGATCCAAAGCTCGATATCATTTGACAACGATCGCTGCCATAAATCGGGCTCATTATCGGTGCTAATACCCCGGCCGAAGACTAAATTGGGATCCGCGTGTATTGCGAAGCACACAATACGGAGCATCATGCGTGCCTCGGTTTCTGAGGGATGGCAGGCAATCGTCAGCGGAAAGGTGTCATAGACGTGCCGATCCATATCCGTAACGCTTAACTGCGCTTTATAAATACTCGATTTAATGGCCATGGTTAGGTCTTATTTCTCTGAAGGAATGCAGTTGCCCGACATTATGTTCGTGATAGCTGACGGCGCAGCAAAAAGGGGTGGGCTGTAGAGTCTGCCCTGCCTGTCCTGAGAACGAGAGGTTTGCGGTTGTGGGCGTTAGCTCCCCCACTTCTCTAAATATTTTTTATAGCTGTCTTGCCATGCGGGGGTCCCGAAAGCACCGCCACTTTCGTGGATGACTGAAATCGGCCACGTGCCCATTTTCAGTTGCTTGCTTTCAAATTGCCTACAAATATCCAAGTCATAGAAATGGAAATCAAATAGTTCATCAAACCGTATATCGTGTGAATGGAGTGTATGGCTGCTGCATGCCAGCAGGACACCATCAAGTAACTTCACGGTTTGACCCGGCTCCCCAAACGCACTGATGGTGTAGTCGGGGATGCCTGATCCATGACCAACTATCCCAGAAAGATTTTGACCCTCGTCCCAGGTGAGATTCTCATCAGTAAATGCCCAGCTGGGCTGACGCGGCAACCTTCTCTTATTGCCAGCCAATCCCAGACAGTCAAATTGACGAAGGCCTTGAGCTACGCTTCGTAGCCATAAAAAATCACATATGTAGACATCGTCGTGAAGGAAGATCAATATCGCTGGATCATCCTTCGTTGCCGATATAACTGAATTATAAATAAGCGGCAGACCTTGCGTATTCTCCGCAAATAGACACAACTCGAATGGCAGTAACGACCTCAACGGAGCTAGCGATCGACCCAGAGCGCTGTTAGCGAGAAACGCCTCTTTGGCCATACGGGTCGCTACGACTATCTTTACTTTCGGCACTGCCATTTCTGATCCTTTTCTGGCATTCGCATTATTGATGAATACCGATTTAGAGACGGGTTACGGACCAATACTTCTTTGACATTTAGACTCCGCAAGACCCGCTTTTCAAAAAACCTTTCTCATAAGCGCTAATTCTTCCACACTCCCCCTTCCTTAGGTGAATAGTCTGGCGAGCTTTTTGCTGCGTTTATTGAGCGCGTTAACCTCTCAGCCAGACAACAGCGGATTAACAGCAACCTTATAACGCCATTCATGAAGTGACGACAAAAATGCCGACTATAAAAATTTCTCAGATCTATTACGCAGAGAACCAACATGCCCACTTGGATGAAGCTTTTGTCCCCTATGACAATTCTAAACCCAGCAGGGACGGCGAGTTTGAAATGGGCGTCCTACAGGATAGTTATCTCGCAAAGAACCATCACGCTGCTGATTTTACTGGTTTTGTTTCTTGGAAATTTACGCAAAAAACTGGCTTACCAGGTAAGTTCTTTGTTGACTTCATCCAACAAAACCCTGGTTATGAGGTCTATTTTGTTAATCCTTTTCCAGCTGAGATACGGTTTAAGAACGTCTGGTTTCAAGGGGATGCCTGCCATCCCAATGTGATGCAATTTACCCAAGGCCTACTAGATAAGCTCAATTACCGGTTGCAACTCACAGATTTTATCAACGGTATCGAGACGCTGGCGTACTGTAACTACTGGGTTGCCAGCGCATCCTTTTGGGAAAGATATATGGGTTTTCTGCAGCCGTTATATGAATACATCAGTAATGATTTAACAGTGGAGGAGCAGAAGTTTATGGCTCGCCGAGCCGATAGCATGATCGATGCGCACTACTTCCCCTTTATTTTTGAGCGCATGTTCTCAACCTATCTTGCAACGGCAACTCCCCCGGCACAATATCTGTCCATTAATAAGGCGTTGTTTGATCAGGGTCACCCTATGTGGTCGCACAAACGCTGAGTGGTGCGACGTGTCTGCTCCTGCAGCCAAAACGCAATCCAGAAAGCCATAGAAAATGGTGAGCTCAGTAGGCTTCAACCTGAGACCAATCGATTAAGAGGCTCCCGGATACCTCAGTGGGACTGTTTCAAGGCGAAGATTCAAAATCCAAAGATGAGGGTCTTCAACTTAAGCTTCAATTGCAGATCTCTTAAAGGCTGACCTTCAGCCACACCCTCTCCTCCGTCTCGTCTCTATGGATTACGGAATATTGGCAGGTATCTAGTCCGTCACTATTGCGAGACACTTTGTTGGCATACTGCGCGTGCAACTGTTCGCGATTCAGATCCCTGTCCTTATCCCTAACCGTTTCATGCCTAATTGACTCAACTCGCCCAGGAAACCGTCTTTGCAGGCTGTAGCCTGCAAACGCACAACGCCATGCCATATCATCGTCCTCGCAACCCCATCCCCAGTATTGATTGCTATACCCGTTCACCGCCTCTAGGACCTCTCGACTGAACAGGGTGATCCCGCCGAAGTACTGGGGAAAAGGTAGTGAGTAATTGAATTGACTAGCGGCCGCAGCAAGATGCGTTGGTGCGGCTGCGTAAGAATAGTCCACGTCTACTGGAATCATATCGACGTCATGCATGACGAAGTAATCGCAATCTACTTCTGCCTCCAACACTCCGATATTGAGCAACTTAGCTCGATTAAAGGCTGTTCCATCCTCCTGCTCAACAACATAGATCGTAGCGTCAATGCCTTGCTTGGCGAGATAGCTCAACATATACGGCAGGAACTGTCTGATGTGCTCTGCCCTGTCACGATAAGGAACGATGAGCCCCAGTTTATGATTGTCAAAACTACTCATCTGCTACTTTCGCTCACTTTTAAGCACTGATCCCTCCGCTACCGGACCTTGCACTTCGAGCCAACCAGATCCGATAGAAGCACGAACCTATCACTGGCTAGCAATGCCGGGCAATCCGCAACTCAATCAACCGCCCTATATTGGTCTAGGTCGAGCGCTTGAACTCATCGAGACCATAGAAATGAGTCGTTTTCTGTCTAAACATGATCGCGTCATTGTTAAGCGCCTATCGATAGCACTGTTATAGGGCTTGTCTGGAGCATAGAACGCAGAGAGCCGAGCCAGATTTTTCAATGGTTTCTTTGCCAGTCCAACGATAAAGGCAAGAGGCCAGGCCCTGTGAGGTGACCNGAGCGCTACTAAACCTGCTGAGACTCNGAATGACTGTCGACGCTGAACACACATGCTGCACGCATGTTGCATAAGTGCATCGATAATGCCCAATATAGCAGCGGCATTCGTATCCCGACTTTCGGGTAGTCTTGTGCTGACGCTTCCATAAAAGCGAACATTAGCTTCATCACGCCTGTTACCCGAGGGGGAAATAATGAAATTTTTTATCGCATTGATTACCGCTACTTTCATGATCGGTACTNCGCAAGCAGATAACCATTCCGAGCCAAATTACTCAAAATTTCAATCAAATTTTTACTTCAAATGTCCCCAGCCTGCCGCCTGTGTAGCGGCTTTTGAAAAAATGCTGGCGGCACCAGGCATTGCTGAGAAGAATTTTGAAGTAAGCCTGATGGCACTGGGTCATAACGGGTGGGATGACTCGACACACTTGGTGTCGTTTTACTTTAAGAGCGCCGAGCGATACGCGGAGGCCGGTCAAACTTTTGCTGCGTCACCGGCCTTCGCCGAGTTTTTGAAAGCGGGTGCGAGTGTTGGTACGGAAAATCAATCGCAGACGTTAACGACCCACAGCGTGGTGTCNGGGGATTCGCGNGGCACAAGAAGCCAGGTAAATTGGACAATCAATGTCACGGATCCCGCAACNTTCGTNCCGGCCTGGCAAAAAATGTCTGAGGCGCTGAGCGAGTACCCTTGGGCTGCCAAGGCATATGGATTACAAACCTTGCTGCTNGGNAATCAGGGGTGGGCAACCCATCAAGTTTGGGCCGCTTTTGACACTCCAGTGGAGGCANTGAATTTCCTCGAAAAGTTTTANCTGACNCCCGAGTGGCAAGCCTATGGTGAGGAAGTAGACGGNGCGGTGACNATGGTACGCAGCTACATAGCNAACTCGNTCGTTGTATCAAACGAAGACTGACTCACCAGCCTACAGTTCTAAATCAATGGCCGCCCAAACCGGGCGGCCTAATTTTTGTCACTCCGACGCTTCCACCTGAGTATAAGACGCATAAACGGACTATCGTGAGTAGCTGGTCTTCCAGAAAGTGTTGGTGGCGGCATAAGATCATGGATGCAAGCTCGGGCAGGCGCGTCTTGTTCCTCGGCCACCGATAGATAAATGAGAATGGTGGGCCCAGTAGGACTTGAACCTACGACCAATCGATTATGAGTCGACTGCTCTAACCAACTGAGCTATGGGCCCGAAAAGGGCGCGTAGTCTAACAGAAGCGAACCCACGAGCGCGGCTGTTTAGTCGTCCAAATCGCTCGCGCTATGCCGCTCGGGGAGCCGCTTGGCCTCATCCCCCCAGACGCGATTCACGCGTTGGCCCCGTTTTACGGCCGGCCTTTCCTGCACTCCCTTGGTCCAGCGCTGCACGTTTTGGTAAGACCCCACATCGAGGAATTCACCCGACTCATACAGCATGCCCATAGCCAACGCGCCATACCAGGGATGAATGGCGATATCGGCAATGGTGTAGTCGTTGCCACAGATAAACTCGCGCTCCGCTAAGTTGCGGTCCAGCACATCCAGCTGACGCTTGACCTCCATGGTGAAGCGATTGATGGGGTATTCAAGGCGCTCGGGTGCGTAAGCATAAAAGTGCCCGAAGCCGCCGCCTAAAAAGGGCGCGCTAGCCATTTGCCAAAACACCCACGANAGGCATTCGGCGCGGGCGGTCAGATCAGTTGGTAAAAATTGNCCGTGCTTTTCGGCGAGGTACATCACGATGGCACCAGACTCGAANACTCGTGTGGGNNTNGNGGTNCTGTGGTCCACTAATGCAGGAATCTTNGAATTCGGGTTAGCACCAACGAAGCCACTNGAGAATTGATCACCTTCCANAATGTTGACCAACCAAGCGTCNTATTCAGCCTCATCAATGCCGAGCGCGAGCAGTTCCTCCAGCATCACGGTGACTTTCACGCCGTTGGGTGTAGCGAGCGAGTAAACCTGCAGCGGGTGTTCGCCCACCGGCAGATCTTTATCGTGAGTCGGGCCCGCAATGGGTCGATTAATTTTAGAGAAGCGGTTTTCTTCGTCTTGGTCCCACTCCCAGACTTTAGGCGGAGTGTAGGTGGGTGACTCTTTCATAGTGTACTCATCGTATTCGTCGGGGGCAGGGTAGAGCTCGTCTTCGGTCATACTCGGCTCCTAAGGGTCTAGCAATTCTCTATCTCAATAATNNCGCGNCCTGTNTCATGCCTTGTAGNGTCTCTCATGAATCAGTGCGCAGCGGAGGTACTATTCGATCCTGNGCTCATTCANNCNCGNGGTGGNANACCNTGCACCATNGTNANGAANTGNAGNNTNGTGCCCGCNCNGCGNTGTTCNCTNAGNGCNTGNTANTCGGGGTCGTTGTACCACGCGGTCGCATGGGCCTCGGAAGGAAAACCAAACATCACCATGCGGCCCTCGCGCGGGCTGGCACCTTCAAAGGTCACGGTATTGTCGTCGTAGGTAAAAAAGTTGCCCTCATGGCGCTTTAATATGGGGAAGAACCCCTTCTCGTACTCACGGTAGGCGTCGGCGTCGTGCACGATGAAGTTGGCAACGACATAAACAGGGGTGTCAGACATAGCGATTTCCTTATAAATCATTGTGCCAGGCGACAATGGCCTGACCAATTTCCTTGGGTGAATCTTCCTGCAAAAAGTGCAGACCTTGCACAGTGACCTCGGTTTGGTTGGGCCAGCTGCGGCAGAATTCGCGCTGCTTACCGACCAAAATAGAGCCCGGATCAGCATTGATAAATAACTTAGGTATCGGGCTGCCCGCCATGAATTCGCCATAAGCCTCTACTAGGCCGACCATATGGGCGGGTTCACCCTCTATCGGAATCTGCCTAGGCCAGTTAAGTGTGGGCTGGCGATTATCAGGGGTATCAAACGGCGCGCGGTAGGCGTCTACTTCCTCATCCGTGAGGTCACGAATGATCGAACTGGGGAGCACCGCTTCCACAAACAGGTTGCGTTCGAGTACGAGATCCTCGCCCTTGGGCGAGCGAAATCCCTGAAAGATACCGCGCGCGCTCTCGGGCCAGTCGTCCCAGGTAACGGGCATGACAATGGCCTCCATGTAGACAACGCCTTTAACCGCTTCTGGGTTAAGCCGCGCCCAATGGAAGCCCAAGCCGCTACCCCAGTCATGAATCACCAGCGTCACATTTTGCGCGGCGCCAATTTCATGGAGCAAGCCGTCTAGGTAGTCAAAAGCGACCTCAAAGCTGTACCGGTCTGCACCGTCGCTGGCAGGTAGTTTCTCGGAATCCCCCTGACCAATGAGATCGGGCGCGATCACTCGCCCGCACCCTTCCAACTCGGGAATGATGTGGCGCCATAAATAGGAGGACGTCGGGTTGCCGTGGAGCAGCACGATGGGATCGCCGGCACCTGCTTCAAGATAGGCGATGCGTTTTCCTTTCACGTCGGCAAACTGTTGGGCGGTAGGCATATTCAGTCTCTGGTGTTTGGGGCGCTATAGCACTGGAGCGCTGAAGTCAGTTGGTGAGCGCGAGCATGTATTCCGCGACCAGTTGCCGCATGGGCGCCGAGAGGTGGTCTTGAGGTGGCATGGTTGGAAAATCCGGGCGCTTCTTTTCCGGGCTCGCAATGTAAGCGGCGATGCTGCCAGCGTCTTCGCCATACTGGGCTTTTATCGCCAGCGTGGGGGGGCCAATCAAGCGCACATTGTAGGCATGGCAGCCGGCGCAGATACCCTGATACACCAGCTCAGCGCCCGAGGCGTCTTCGGTGATGACACGCGGTTCAGCGGGCTCGGGCAGCATTTTAGTGATGATGCCGCGGGTCGAGTCACTGGGTTCGCGCCCGGCAATGGCATCGTTTGCACGAATGGTGGGGCTGTTGCAGTCAGCCCAGTCGTCAACGCCCAGCGTGCGGTAGGCGTCGCGGCGGGAGATACAGCTCCCCCGCGCGGCGTCCGTTGCGCCCTGATAGGCAAAAATGTCGGGCCCGGTCGTGGAGAGCTTGGTCAGCATGAGCAGCCTCATCTCTCCCTCTGGGTCGGCGCCATTGTTGAGCATAATATTGTCGCGGATCTGCACCCGATCAGGGTTGGGGTCCGAGCCGGTATCGGTGGCGATCTCGGTCACGAAATCCTGGCTGGTGATGATAATGCCGGCATTGTTGTTACCGGTGATCACGTTGTCCTCGATGATCACATCATCCCCCGACATCACGATGATACCGCTGCCCGAGGGAATTTGCGAGACCAATGAGCCCGGTATGCCGAAATTGGGGGTGTTGTTGTCGAGCACAAAGTTGCGGCGAATGATCGCGTCGTAAGAGCTTTTGATGGGTAGGCCCGGAGTAATAAAGACGAGAATCCCGCCGGTATTATTCTTGACGAGGTTGCCTTCTACCAGGGCGTGGCGGCTATTCTCGATTTCAATGCCTGCAACGTTGTCGAATACCTGATTATTGCGGACATCGATGTAGTCGCTCATGCCGACATAAATCGCGGCGTCTTCAATGCCCGACAGAATATTATTTTCAATCAGCCCGTTCTCGCCGAACTCGGGAAAGATGCCGTAAACGCCAGAATCGATGACCCAGTTATTGCGGATTGAAAAGTTGTTACCCGCCTGACCCATGATCGCATTGCCTTTGTAGTGGGTGATCTTGAACCACTCCACTGAAAAGCCATTGCCGGAGTAAAGGATGGCGTCATTGAGCTGCTTCTCGCCGTCGAGGTGGGGCCAGTTATCGCCTTCGACAATGCCGCGCAAGGTAATGTCGTCTTTGTCTACATAGACCGTCTCGCTGTAGAGGCCGGGATATACGCGGATCTCATCGCCGGGCACAGCCTGATTCACGGCATTCTGAATGCGCTCGCCTTCGCGCACCTCGATGATGGCCGCGTTGGCCGATGTGATGGCTAACAAGGCGAGCAACAGGCCGGTAACGAGCTGTGCGCCATAAATCGATGTGGCACAGAATTTGGTCATGGTTTGAGTCCCCCCACGGGCTATTTTTCAGGGCCTATTGTTTTATGGAACGCTGGCCTGGCGGGTATTGTGCACCAAAGCCTTCTCGGCTGCCTGCCGGTTTGCAGTGGTCTGAGAAACTGGCAAGCCCGACGGCACCGCCGCAGGTATCTCGGGCATAAACGCCTCGTCGGTCAGTGCGCCCATAAAGGTCGCCAGCAGATTAATTTCAAGATCGGTGAGCCGAGGCTCCCAAATGTGCCAGTGAATCATGAGTGCCTCGCCCTCAGGGACCTCGTGCCCTCGGCCGCCGGTATAAAAACGTGCGGCGTCTTCCAGGGTCGCCTTTTGGCCCCGGTGCATATAAGGCGCAGTGCGCACCACGTTGCGCAGGCTCGGCACTCGAAAAGCGCCGCGCTGGCTCGCGTCACCCGAGACCGCCGCGGCGCCCGGGTCGAGTAGCTGTCCCGGTGCGTCAGCGACGCCGAGCACGGCAAGTTGCTGGTTGGTGAAAAGGGGCGGTGTATGGCATTCGGCACAGCGCGCGACAAACGAACGAAAAACATTGAGCCCGGCGATCTCATCTTCGGAGAGCGCGGCATGGTAACCGTGGGCATAGAGATCGTAGCGGCTATTCAGCGAAATCAGCGAACTCTCGAAAGCAGTGATGGCAGTGTAAAGATGGTCCAGTGAGATATCGCTTTCGCCAAAGGCCTGCGCAAAGAGCGCCCGATAGGTGCTGTTGGTATTGAGTGTTTCCAGCAGTTGCGCAGGCGTATTGCCCATCTCAAGGGGTGAGTAGAGCGGCCCCTGCATTTGTTCCTCGAGACGGGTTTGTGAACCATCCCACAACAGTGTCGAGAGAAACCCTACATTCCAGAGGCTGGGTGCAGAGCGCGGTAACGTTTGACCGCCAATGCCCTCGGCCTGGGCGCGGCCATCCGAAAGTCCGAGTGCCGGGTCATGGCAGCTCGCGCAGGAGACGGTGCCATCGGCTGAGAGCAGGGGGTCAAAAAATAGATAACGGCCCAGGTCAATTTGTTGTGGCGTGAAGCCTTCTCGAAGGGGCGGTAAGCCGGTCTTCAGACCGCCCACACCCGCATCGCGCAGCGAGTCGTAATCGCGGTAGCGGCTGCGCAACACACAGCCGCCATTTTTGGGTTCGAAAGACGCGGGGCAGGTGTTGCTCAGCGTGAATGCCGGTTCAGGTGAGGATATCTCGCTCGCTACGGTCGTGTTCGGGAGCGCTATCTGAAGGCCGAGCAGCAACAGCCCTCCACGGAGCAAAGCACCTGCGCGGCAGCGCCCAATCGCATCGCCAAGGGACGCTACACACTGAAAAGAGTGACGAATAGCCGCCCCGACGATCTGTTGTCGCCAGGCGAGATCTAGCAGTAAGTTCATGACACGCACCATTACGTGCACCACTATAGAGAATTCAGGGCGCTCGGCGGGGTGGCAGCATGGCGATGTAGGCAATGACATCGTTAATATCACCGCCTCTGGCCAGCGCCGGCGCAAGCCGCGCCATTTGCGCGCCGTAAGAGTCGTCGGGGTGATGACCGCGAGTGCCCTCCAGGTAGCCCTGATAAGACGACTTCAAATACCAGTCGCTTACGCCTGCAAGCGCCGGCGCACCCAGTAGGTCGTTACCCAGCGCATTACCGCCGTGACACGCACTGCAGATGTTGATGTAGTAGTCCTCACCCCGCGCCGCGTCACCGGCAATCGTGCTGGTGGGCTGAGCGGGGGGCAGCTCAGTGGTAATGAGCGTCGCAAGCCCGGGAATATCGTCTTCGCTCAAATTAGCCACGCTGAGCGCCATTCGCTTGCCCGCATTATCGTCGGGGTGCGTGCCGCGGATGCCGGTGACAAAGTGGGTGAGCTGTCGGGCGAGATATTCGGCAGAGAGCTGCGTGAGGGCAGGGCCGCCGAGCGCACGCANTCCTTCACCTGCCGGGCCATGGCAGGCCGAACATTGGCCGTTCCAGATATCNGCACTGGGTGAGCCCGCCACCGANANGGTCATGGCGGTATCCAGGGNTGCATCNGGTGATGACTCGCCACAGCTGATCAAGCACCCCATTAGGGTCAGCAGTGTGGCGAGGCGNAGCATGCTTACTCGTCGAGNAANCTGCGGAGGTAATCGGAGCGAGTNGGGTGGCGCAACTTGCGCANGGCCTTGGCTTCGATCTGGCGGATNCGCTCNCGGGTCACATCAAATTGCTTGCCGACTTCCTCGAGGGTGTGGTCGGTNTTCATNTCGATACCAAAGCGCATTCGGAGNACCTTGGCTTCGCGGGCCGTTAAGCCGCCCAAGACCTCTCGGGTCGCCTCGGTGAGGCCCTCTTCAGTAGCCGATTCAACCGGAGAGGCAATGGTGAGGTCTTCGATGAAGTCGCCCAGATGTGAGTCTTCGTCGTCGCCGATGGGTGTCTCCATCGAGATGGGTTCTTTGGCAATCTTGAGCACCTTGCGCACTTTATCTTCAGGCATCTCCATACGTTCGCCGAGCTCTTCAGGCGTCGGTTCACGCCCCATCTCCTGCAACATTTGGCGCGAGATGCGGTTTAGTTTGTTGATCGTTTCAATCATGTGCACCGGAATACGGATGGTACGCGCCTGATCCGCAATCGATCGCGTGATGGCCTGCCGGATCCACCACGTGGCATAGGTCGAGAACTTGTAACCGCGGCGATACTCGAACTTGTCGACCGCCTTCATCAGGCCAATGTTGCCTTCCTGAATCAGATCGAGAAACTGAAGCCCCCGGTTGGTGTACTTCTTGGCGATCGAAATCACGAGACGCAGGTTAGCCTCTACCATTTCTTTTTTGGCGCGCCGGGCACGGGCTTCGCCCATGCTCATACGGCGATTGATCTCCTTGATTTCGGCGATGCCGAGGCCCGTGGCCTCTTCGACATTCGCGATCTGCCGCTGCAGGCGCTGCAGCTCTTCTTTGTGCTGATTGATCTTGGCGCCGACGTCTTTCTTGCGCGTTACACGGCTAACCCAGCGGCTGTCACTTTCGGAGCCCTGGAAGCTCTTAATGAATTCTTTGCGGTCCATTCGGCAGTCGCGCACCACAATGCGCATGATCTCGCGTTCCGGTTCACGGACTGCAGCCAGTGCAATGCGAGGCTCGTCAATGAGCGGATCAAACACCTTCGGCGTGAGCTTAAAGAACTTAAATAACTCGCCGAGCTTGTTCATCTCGGTGAGGGCATCCTTATGGTCACGGCCTTTGGCAGCGATGGCCTTTTCCGTCTTCGTGCATTGACGCTTCAGCGCCGCGAAACGCTTCTTGGCCTCGACGGGGTCGGGGCCGACAGGACCCTCCTCTTCCTCTTCAGCGGCGTCGCCTTTTCGTTCGGCGGCCTTTTGCTCGGCGGCTGCGGCCATTTCGGAGGCCGAGGGCACATGTTCGGCGGGGTCGAGGTAGCCGATCATCACGTCGGTCAGCTTGCGTTCTTCCTTGGCCACCAGATCGTATTCGTTGCAGAGCTGGCGCACGACTGCGGGGTAGTGAGCCAACGCGGCCATCAGCTCGCGAATGCCCTCTTCAATCCGCTTGGCAATGATGATCTCGCCTTCACGTGTCAAAAGCTCTACCGTACCCATCTCGCGCATGTACATGCGCACCGGGTCGGTGGTGCGTCCGGCTTCCTGCTCGACGGCGGCTAATGCGGCAGCGGCCTCGGCCGCGGCGATTTCGTCGGCCGAGCGGTCACCCTCAGACATCAGCAGCTCATCAGCATCTGGCGCCTGTTCAAACACCTGAATGCCCATGTCGTTGATCATCTGGATGATGTCTTCGACCTGATCGGGATCAGAGATGTCCTGAGGGAGGTGATCGTTGACTTCAGCGTAGGTCAGGTATCCCTGCTCTTTTCCCTTTGCAATCAGGGCTTTAAGTCGGGATTGCTGATGCACTCGGTCGGTCATGCGGGGCCTTCATGGGTGTGGCAAAAAATAGCCGGCGATTATAACGGCTTAGGCTCTTCAGCACCAATGCGCAGGACGGGAAAATGCCGTGCTCCGCCATCAGGCTGTGGCGACGGTTTTTCTTTGAAAAACGGGCGTTTGGATGCCGGCTGTTTCGCTTTACGCTGACCTGAATCTAAACGGTACGAAGGGGCTCAGTAAGCGGGCGATTTTATCCTGAAAATGAGCTGCCGGACGGCAGGTTTCAGGTTCTGCCAGACAGCGTGCGGATCTCTTGCGTCAGGCTGAGTAGCGCCTGTTTCTCTTCTTGAGTGAGCTCTCCGTAGGGTTTGCGCTTGAGCGCCTCGAATTGTTGTCGCGCTGCATTCAACGCAGGATGCCGACAGAGCTTTTCGATCAGCGCAATACACAGGGCTTCAAGTCCTGCGTCTTCCTCAATGGTTTCTCGCCCTGCGAGGGCGTTCAGAAAGTCGCCTTCGGGTGTGCCAAACCAAAAGCCGAGCAGTGCTGCGGTGGTGACCTCGGGATATTGGCGGATATGGGCCACTATTTCGGAGAGCAACACGGCATCGCGGCTGCCCTCGGTCACCAGCAAGTTGTCTGGCACATTACCGACCAGCGCAGGTTTCAGCACCAGCAGCCCAATAAGCCGGTGAATCGGATTGAGCGAGCTTGGCGAGAGGCTTTGCAGCGCCGGCTCCTCCATTGACACACTGTCTTCCGGGGGTGGCGCGTCTTGTTCCATGGGCGGCGCTGTTTCGGAGGCGGAGGGGGCCTGCGCACCCGACTCAACGCGCTGGGGTCGAGGTGCCGGAGGAGGCTGCAAGCGTTTCAAGCTCTCGACATCGATGCCGGTTTTCTCAGCCAGCGCCTGGTACATCAGGGTCTTGAACACACCTTCGGGCAGACGGTGAAGGTGGGGTGCGCCGAGTTTTGAGAATCGGGCGCGGCCGTCCATGCTTTCAAGATCCAGCCCTTCGGCGACGTGCTTGAACAAAAACGTCTCCAGCGGGTCCGCGTGATCAAACAGGTTCTCGAGGTAGGCCTGACCCTTGGCGCGCACCAAGGTGTCGGGGTCTTCTCCCTCGGGTAAAAAGAGAAATTTAGCCTGTCGTCCGTCCTGCATCGCGGGGAGCGTGGCCTCGAGCCCTCTAAAGGCCGCCTTCCGCCCCGCGTCGTCGCCATCGAAGCAAAACACCACTTCCGGTACCAATCTAAACAGCCGCTCCAGATGGGTCTCGCTGGTCGATGTACCGAGTGTGGCCACTGCGTAGGGGATGCCATGTTGCGCCAGCGCGATCACATCCATGTAGCCTTCAACGACCACAATGCGCTCCAGCCGGCGCGGATGTTTACGTGCCTGCCATAAGCCGTAGAGCTCGCGGGACTTCTGAAAGACCGGGGTTTCCGGGGAGTTCAGGTATTTGGGTTTGTCGTCGCCGAGCACGCGGCCACCAAAGGCAATGACCCGGCCGCGCTGATCCTGAATCGGAAACATCACCCGATCGCGAAAGCGGTCGTAGGTGCGGCCTTGATCATTTTTGACCAGCATGCCCGAGCGCATGAGCCGTTCCTGCGAGGCCTCGTCGGTACCACTGGCCTGCATGAGATTGTCCCAACCCGCGGGCGCAAAGCCGACCCGAAAATCACGGGCGACCTCACCGGTAAGGCCACGGCGCTTAAGGTAATTCACCACTTTGTGTCGCTCGGGATGCTGGCGCAGCGCGTGTTCATAGAACTTACTCGCGTGTTCCAGCGCCTGATAGAGCGGTTTATTGTCGTCTTTGGGCGGTTCTTGACCACCGCGCGGGTCATCCTTGGGCACTTCCAGGCCCACGCTTTGCGCCAGTCCTTCCACTGCCTCGCGGAAATCGAGTCGTTCGTAGTCCATCACGAAGCCGAGCGCGTTCCCCCCCGCGCCGCAGCCAAAGCAGTAGTAGAACTGCCGCTCGGGATTCACCGAGAACGAAGGCGTTTTTTCATCGTGGAAGGGGCAGCAGGCCATGTAGTTCTTGCCCGCCTTTTTAAGCTTCACACGGCGATCGATCACTTCAACGATATCGAGGCGATCCAGAAGGTCATCGAGAAAAGCTTGCGGAAGTCTTGCCACGGTTTAGTCGTTAGGGTCGCTCGTTCGCGGGCTACCTTGTTGGTAGCCCGTATCGTGAATTGGTGAGTGCAATGATGAGTGCAATGGTTTTGAGCAAACAGTGTGAACCGCCAACTCGGGGAGGGCAAGCGCTACGCTGAGGTTGAAGGGGTTGAAGGGGTTGAAGGGGTTGAACGGGTTGAAGAGGGTGGGGAGGGTCGCCAGCCGAGGAAGGGCCGGATTTTTCAGGCGCCGAGCTTGGCTTTGACTCGCTGTGAGACCTCACCCATGTCGGCACGACCCTGAAGCTGGGGTTTCAATTTACCCATCAGTGGGCCCATGGCGGCCATACCCTCTGCCTCAATACCGCCCAGTGCTTCGTCGATCAGCGCGTCGATTTCTTCGCTGGAGAGTTGAGCGGGGAGGAAGGTCTGGATAATGGCGATTTCTGCGTCTTCTTGCTCTGCCAGTTCGGGGCGGTCAGCGTCGCGAAACTGGCTGGCGGAGTCCCGGCGCTGCTTCACCATCTTGTCCATGATGGTGAGTGCGCGCGCGTCGTCGATCTCGATGCGCTCGTCGACTTCGATGCGTTTGAATTCAGCCTGAATCAGGCGAATGGTATTGAGGGTCTGCTTCTCTCGCGCTTTCATGGCGGTCTTCATGGCCGCCTTGACCTGTGCTACCAGAGAGGGATGCTCACTCATTGGGGGTTTGACCGGAGGTCACCCGCGCAATCAATAAAGACGCTGGCGCTTGCGGTTCTCGCGCGACACCTTCTTTGCGTGACGCTTCACCGCGGCCGCTGCTGCGCGCTTGCGGATGGTGGTGGGCTTCTCGTAGTGCTCACGCTTTCGGACTTCAGCAATGAGGCCGGCTTTTTCGCAAGAGCGCTTGAAGCGACGCAAGGCGACGTCAAAGGGCTCGTTTTCTTTAACCTTAATAAAGGGCATTCAT
>NYTG01000067.1 GCA_002683395.1 Halieaceae bacterium
GAGCAACGAGGCCGGGGGCGCTCCGATTACGATAATGATGTGACGCGTTATGCGTTGCTGCAGTACGTTGAAGATATGCGAACCCTGCTTGACGCATTACAGGTCGAGAGGGTCTTCGTGATTGGCACCTCAATGGGCGGGTTGATGACGTTTGCGCTTAATGCGCTTTATCCCGGCTCCATTGTGCGAGCAGTGATTAACGATATTGGTCCGGAAATCGCTCAGGCGGGACTAGAGAGGATCAAGTCTTATTTGGGTGTTGCGGGTCCTTTTGATGACTGGGACGAGGCCACGCAGTATCTTTCGTCTATCACCGCCGAGATTTTTCCTACTTGGACAGCAGAGCAGTGGTCTGATTTTGCGCGGCAGTGCTACGCAGAACGCGAGGGGTTGGTGGTGCTTGATTACGACCCGCGTATTGCAGAACCCCTTGCAGGGGAGAGTGGCGACACCGAAGCGGACACCCTATGGTCGCTATTTGAGGCAATGACCTCATTGCCTACGCTGCTTGTTCGCGGCGAATTGACCGATCTGCTCACGCAAGAATGTGTTGAGAGGATGCGACAGTTGCATGACCAGCTCGAAGTGCTCTCGGTGGCAGATGTAGGCCATGCGCCCATGCTCAACGAGCCCGGCGTCGCAGAGGCAATCCGACGCTTTTTGATCGATTAGGCGCGTCGCTGTGGGGCGTCCACCCGCCGTCAGTGCCCCATTTTCATGTTGCCCAGATAATCCCGCTTACCCAGGGGTGTGCCAAGTTGGCGCAGAATCGCGTAGGTCGTGGTCGTGTGGAAATAAAAATTGGGCTTCGAGAAACTCTCGAGAAAGTTATCCGTGGTGAACGGGATCTCCGTTTCCCCCAGGCGAAAAATCATATTCTGACCCGACAAAGCGGCCATAGACTCCTCAGTCTCTTGATTCATTGTGCTGAGTGCTTCATCGATCAGATCACAGAGGCCCGAATAGTCGATGCCCGGCTTGCTGGGTGGTGGAGTGAATACGCCTAGGCGCATGCCTTCAATCGCGCCGTGAGAGTGGTGCCACGCGGAGATCACCTGAAAGCTAAGCGGCAGCATTGTCTCGTGAAGCCGGTAGTCGACCATGTCAGACAGATCCAGACCATTGCTCTCAGCATGCTGCCGGCCTGCCATGAGAACCTGAGCAGTGCTCTCAAGAATTTGCTGATAGCAGCCTACACTGGTGTCATAAAACGTTTGTTGCACGGAGTTCTCCTTCGTTTTTTAAGGTGTAAAGATCGGGGTGGCAGGCAAGTTGGTATGCGCTACCTTGGCAAGATATTCATCGATACTGTGTGCTAGGCGAAAATCCCGCTCGGTCACTCCGGCAGCATCATGGGAAGAAAGGCGCAGCTGCACGGTTCCATATACGTTGTACCAGTTGGGGTGATGGTCCTGTTGTTCCGCGCACTGCGCGACGTGGGACATAAACTGCCAAGCGGTCACAAAATCGGAAAACTGAATATCCCTTGCCAGCCAATGGTTTTCTAACCGCCAATCGGGGTGTTGACCAAGTTGATCGGTAATCTGATCCGGTGGTAGGGCATTCATAGTTATCGCCTTGTCAGGATGACGCCCGACTCGAGATGAGGTGTGTAGGGAAACTGATCAAAAAAAGCCAGGCTTTGAATCGAATGAGTTTTCGAGAGTGTAGCGAGGTTCTGGCTGAGGGTCTCGGGGCTGCAACTAATATAGAGCACGCGCTGGAAGGTGCTGGCCAGCTTTAGGGTGGCTGCGTCGAGTCCCGCCCGCGGCGGATCGACCAGTAAGGTATCGAATTGGTAATCGTCGAGGGCCTGCTTCAGATGGGCAAGCCGCCTGAACGGCCTTTCTTTCGCCATGGCAGCGGTCATCTCTTCGGCCGACAGTCGCGCCAGTTCGATATTATCGACCCGATTGGTCTGGACGTTCCAGCGCGCCGCTTCCGTGGCGGGCTTGCTGAGTTCTGTGGCCAGAACCGAGCGAAATCGTTGTGACAGTGGGAGCGTAAAGTTGCCAATGCCGCAGTAAAGTTCAAGCAGGTCAGAGTCTGTCGGCTGACATTCTCGCAGCAGCCACTGCATCATCTGTTGATTGATATTGCCGTTGGGTTGGGTAAAGCACTGTTCCGGCTGGCGGTAGCGGTATTGCCGATTATCGACGTTAATCACTTCTTCAACCCAATCGGTGTCGAGTACTCTTTTTTGTTTTCGGCTTCGGCCGATGATCTTGCAGGAGAATTTCTCAGCCAGCAGCGACGCCGGTTGAAGCCAATCGTCCTCGAGCGGACGATGATAGATCAGCGTGATAAGCAATTCGTCGCTCAGGGTTGACAGAAACTCTACCTGAAACAGCTTACGCCTTAAGGCCGTCGAGCTTTTGAGCGCTGATCGCAAGGGCTCCATGGTGTCAGTAATGCGAGAGCTCGCGATCGGAAACGCTTCGACGATCTGTGGATTGCGCGGCTCCCCGGGTGGGAACATCACGTAGTTGAGGTCGTCGCCCTCATGCCAAATCCTGAATTCTGCCCTGAGTCGATAGCCGCGGGGTGCCGAGTGATAGCAATCCGGCACCGGCGGCGAGAACGGCGCGAGTCTCGTCAGCGCCGTGTTCGCTTTTTCGGCAAACAGCGCCTCGCACAGCTCCGGTTTAAAGTTCAGGGGTTGCACTGAATTTAGAGACAGTTCTTGGGCTTCGGCAGCCCAGCGATGCGGCTTCCTACCCGGGCAGGAGAGCCCGGAAACAGGCCCATTAAGTACAGGCTGTTACCCTTATCAGGACCAAGGTGTTGCCGAACGAAATTCACCAGGGCTCGATTGGCAGGTGAATCGCCGTAAGTGGTGTAAAACTCACGGAGAAGCGCAATGATTTCCCAGTGAGGCGCCTCGAGCTCAATACCTTCCCGTTTTGCAAACATAAGCGCGACCTCGTCAGCCCAAGGCTCTCCGGCTCGCAGAAACCCGTTGTCATCGCACAGGGAAGTCAGTGCATCGTCAGTCAACATGTCTACCGCCACGTCATGCTGTGGGAATAACGGCTGGTCAGCTCTACCCATTTCGCTACGTCGATGCGCGGAAGATTTTCGTCATCGGGGGTGGTTAACGCGGCAGTATCCAGCGCAAAGGCAGGGCATGGCAGCGATGAAAGCGTGTTTGAATCGATTGTAATCGTCGCGGGTTCCATCACGATCACCGTGTCGGCACTGGTCAGCAAGGCGGCGCACTCTGGAAGCTGTTCCATGCCGTAAAGCATATGGAGCACCATTAGTAATTCACCACGATATCTGCGTCAGAGGCCGCGGCAGACCATTCTTCACCTGTCATTGGCAATATCGTCAGGTCTTCCCGCAGCGGTTTGCTGCCCGGCGGCAGGTTCAGCGTGTGAACCTGTTCAATTTCATAGTAGGGCAGAGAGCCGAGCAGGCGAAACAAATCGCCATTGGTCTGTGGCTTGTTGCTCAGAAGCGCGAGTCCTTTCCCGCAAAAGACCAGCGTAACGCTCTGACCAAAGGCCCCTGCGGCGAGCGCGAGATCGACTCCGGCCCTGAGGGCAGTCCCAGCCGGATCATCGCCCCCTGATAGCGTCACGAGCCATTTTCTGCTGTTGGATGCAGGGGTGGCGTCAGACAAAGGAAACGACCCGGTCTGACCGCACCGCGGCCTCGACCAATGCGCCCAGACCGCCGATGGCGAAGGGCTCAAGCGTCTCCACTTTGTGCTCCTCCACCGCCTGGCTGCAAAGTAGTAGCTCGGCACCGGTTTCGTTCGCAACGCGCTGCCAGGTGCTGAGATTTTCGGTGTCAGTGGCTGTGATAACCCCTGCGCCCTGAAAGAAGCATTGACGAACGGTATGACCCTGCTCGATTGCCGCGGCCATAAACTCCCTCAATACGGCCAATCGATGGCTGTCTTCAGGACGGGTGCGAACGATCAGTGAGAATTGCATGGTCGGAATAAAAAAAACCCCGGCGCGGCCGGGGCTTTTAATGCGTTCTTATTCTTCTCAGTCATCACCACCGGTGAAAACGGCGATAAGGTGAAGGAGGTGAATGAAGAGGTTAAAGATATTCAGGTAAAGGCCTACGGTGGCGCGAATATAGTTCGTCTCTCCGCCATGAATGATTCGGCTGGTATCAAACAGAATCAGTCCTGCCATGATCATCACGACTACCGCTGAGAGCGTTAGCGACAATGCCGGTATGGCAAGAAAAATATTGGCGATCATGGCGACTACGGCCACGATCAAACCGGTCATGAGGAACCCGCCCATGTAGGAGAAGTCTTTCTTGGTGTTCAAGGCGTACGCCGACAGCGAGAAGAACACGAGCGCGGTGCCCGCCAGTGCCTGCAGGACCATAGTGGGTCCGTTTTCCATCGCGAGATAAAACGACAGCATTGGGCCAATCGATGCGCCCCAGACGCCGGTGAAGGCAAAAATAGCCGGAAGCCCTTTTGCAGAGTCCGCCATCTTATGAACGACGAACAGCAAGACGAATCCGACGATCATCAAAACCAAGGCCAGCGATTGCGGCAGGTTGATGGCAACAGCGAACGTAGCAGTCAGCGCGCTGAATGCCAGCGTAAGCCCCAGTAGCCAATATGTGTTGCTCAGTACCTTATTGGTGCTGGCAATACTGGCCGTAGGGTCTAGCGTCGCTGCAGTTGAAAATACCGGTTTGTCGCTCATAGTGGATCGTCCCTTGAGTTCAAAGCTATCGTGCTTGAATGATAGAGCCAGATGGTTGCAAATCCAAGTACATCATTACGTCGACAATGCGTCAGATATCGCGGCGCACCAGCAGTGGAGGGTCGCTGGCGCTGACTGACACAGTGCCCTGGCAGGTCGATCATCAGGGGCTCGTGCCAAAGGTCACCGAAACCGTGGCAGACACTGAAAGTAGCCCGGGCTCATAGCGAGGGGCCATCTCTGCCGACAGGGCAGCCGGTGTTGCCCGATTTATTGCGCGCAAGGCCGGCGGTGGCCGGGAGCCGGTGCTGATGGTATCAGGGGCTCCAAGGGTGAGTCCGGCGGCGTCTGCCAAGGCGTTTGCGTCTGACCTCGCCTTGGCATAAGCGAGCGCGAGTGCTTGGCCCCTGGCGGTATCAACCTGTGAGCTACCGTAAACAGGCGTGTCGACCCGGGTGGCGCCTCGCTCTGCCAATGACTGCAGCGTCTCACCCAACGCTTCGAGCGCCAGCAGCCGAAAATCGAGCTCCCGAGTGGCTTCATAGCCCTGAAATTCCTGAGCTTCTGTTCGCGGGTTCCATCGATACCGGGGCTGTATGCGCAGCTGGCCCGCCTCGAGTGTATCCGCATCGATCGGCAGATCTTCAAGACCCTCGAACAGGCTCGTCATCGCCCTATCCACGGCCGCCTGTGCCGCTGCAGCGGTGTTGGCAGTGTGGCTAACTGATGCGCTGAGCGAGGCATACTCAGGGTCGATTTCGACCGTGCCTCTGCCCTCTACCGAGAGGGTCTGAGCGCTGGNGGCCAGTGAAAAGAAGTAGCCCGCGAGCGCAACCGGCGCCCATAAAGTCCATTTGATCATGCTGCTGTCTCCATCACGGTCGTTNTTGTCTGAACGTAAGACCTGCTCGGCGTCGCTCAGGTTCCATTCNCGGTATTACCGCACACAATGCTGGCGGTGATAAAAGAGGGGTCGAGAGGTCTCAGTCGACGAGCCAGANTCGNGCACTGGCGGCGGATATTTCATTGATTACAGACTTGCCGTANNCTACTCGNAGCCCGATCGATTGCCTGCGCGAACGGGTCNGAAAACNGCTTTTAATCNGGGTNCTAATGTGCGGTAACAGGATTNCCGTAATATTGATAAAAAACATATAGATAAACCTACTTTATGGGAAGCTNATTTACATGATNCATACCCCGCTTACCTTGCCGTGTGGTGCCCGCATTGCCAACCGCCTGTGCAAGGCTGCTATGACGGAAGGACTCGCTGCGCCTACGGGCGAGCCCACCCAGGAGTTAAATCAACTTTACGGCTTGTGGAGCGACGGTGGAGCCGGATTGCTGCTGTCAGGCAATGTTCAGATGGATGGTGATCACCTCGAGCGTCCGGGGAACGTCGTTGTTGATTCTGAGCCGTCGATTTCTATGCAAGTCGCCTTGGAGCGCTGGGCCGCGGCGGGGACGCGAGCCGGAAATCATTTCTGGGCGCAGATCAGCCACGCGGGTCGTCAGTGCCAGAAAATCGTTAATCCTCACCCCAAGGCGCCCTCGGCGATCAAATTGGGGCTGCCCGGGGGCCAATTTGGTGAGCCTGACCCGATGTCCGAGGAAGATATCGAAGCGGTGATCGCCGGTTTCGCTCGCTGCGCCAAAGTAGTGGTGAATGCCGGCTTCACGGGTGTGCAGCTGCATGCTGCTCATGGTTATCTGCTGTCGCAGTTTTTGAGTCCTCGGAGTAATCGCCGTGAGGACCAATGGGGCGGGTCGTTGGAGAATCGCGCTCGGCTCCTGCTCTCATGCGTGGCGCGGGTTCGTGCGGCCCTCGGGCCCTCGATTCCCATTTCGGTCAAACTCAATAGCGCAGATTTTCAGCGCGGCGGTTTCGATTTCAATGAAAGTCTGCAGGTCGCGAAATGGCTTGAAGAGGCTAGCGTGGATCTGATCGAAATTTCGGGTGGCACCTATGAGCAGCCAAGGCTTCTCAACCTCGAGGGGATGGAGCCGGTAGAAGCGCAGTCAGTGCCCGCTACGACCCGGGCGCGAGAGGCCTATTTTGTGGATTTTGCGGAGGCGATGCGACAGCAAATCAATATCCCGCTCATGGTGACAGGGGGGCTGCGGCGCCTCGACGCGATGAGCGAAGCGCTTGAAGCGGGGTGCGCAGACATGATCGGAATTGGTCGACCAATGTGCGTGGTCACCGACGCCCCACAGCAACTGTTGGACGGAGTGCCGGAGCTACCCCGATTTGAGGACACGTTGTCACTGTTGCCAAGGGCTCTCAATTTTTTGAATCGCATTAAGCTGGTTCGTACAGTGGGTGCTTTTGCCACGCAATATTGGTTCTACGAGCAGATTGCAGCCCTGGGGCGTACGGGGCACACACGGGTTGGAATAGGGGTAATGGCCGCGACAAAAGCGCAGACAAAGGCCGCTAATACGTGGCTCGCCGAGCGGAAGGCTGCTCTGGCGACCATCGACGGGGTATCTGAATGAGTCATTTCGGAGAGAATTAGATGCACCTGCGGAATCTGTTAATGGGGTGGCAGCGGGCTGGCAGCCTAAGCTTGATGCTTTTTACGCTGGCCAGTATGCCCGCGACTGGCGCTGAGGGAGCCTCGAGAGAAAGCCTGGCTCACGCAGAGATGCTAAGGAATCGAGCCCTAGAAGGCACCTCTGCGATGGCGATCGTGACCTCTCTGACCACTGAGGTAGGCCCAAGATTGGCGGGTAGTGAAGCCGAGGCGCGCGCCCGCGAGTGGGCTCTGCACACACTTACAGTAAAGGGTTTTGCCGGTGTGCGTAGCGAGCCTTTTGAAATGGATGCTTGGCAGCGGCATGATGAGGGCGCAGAGATCATTGCCCCGTATCCGCAGCCTTTGGCAGTCACTGCCCTCGGGGGATCCGTGCCGACGCCGGAGACCGGATTGTTGGGCGAGGTCTCGGTTTTTGAAACGCTGGAGGATTTGAAGCATGCGTCTGCAGGGAGCGTAGCAGGGCGCATCGTCTACGTTGGCCATGCGATGCAGCGCACGCAGGACGGCTCTTCCTATGGGTACTTTAACGAGGCCCGCACCGCAGGGCCGAGTATTGCCGCGTCCAAAGG
>NYTG01000068.1 GCA_002683395.1 Halieaceae bacterium
CATGCAGATATAGACTGCAAGCACCGTCATAAAGACCAACCAGCGGGAACCGGCCGGGGAAGCGGTGAGGGGGCGCGGGATCAGCATAGAACCTCGGCTTTCAGTATTGAGGGCCGCCATACTCTAGTGCAACCGCCCACAACCTTAGTGTGAGGACGACCTCTGACAGCTTGGTGGCACCGCTCAATATAGGTAAATTTGATCGGGCTGTCAGTCCAATGTCGCGAGTAAATCCTTGCTATAGGCCTGCAAGCCAGCAGTCTCTCCAGAGCGCACCACTTTGGGCCAATCGGGATTGGCAATCAGCGCGCGTCCCACCGCGACAAGGTCAAAGTCTCCGCGATCCATCATCTCCAATAGCCGGTCGATCGAGGCAGGCTCGCTGGTCGCCCCTTCGCCCTCGCTGGGCTGGGAGACAAAATCCTGATCAAGACTGACGCTCCCCACGGTAATCGTCGGCATTCCGGTGAGCTTCTTGACCCAACCGGCAAGATTCATGTCGGAACCGTCAAACTCTGGCTCCCAGAATCGGCGCTGGCTGCAATGAAAGGCATCAACACCGGCCTCAATCAGAGGCTGAAGGAACGCCTCCAGCAACTGGGGCGTCGGGGCAAGGCGGGCGCTAAAGTCCTGCTGCTTCCACTGCGACCATCGCAGAATAATGGGGAAATCCGGCCCCACCTCTGACCGGCAGGCTTCGATGACCTCGATCGCGAACCGCCCGCGCTCCGCCATTGAACCGCCATACGCATCGGATCGCTGATTCGTGCCCTCCCAGAAAAACTGGTCAAGCAAATAGCCATGAGCACCGTGTATTTCTACCGCATCAAACCCCAATCGCTGGGCATCGCGCGCTCCCTCAGCAAAGCTTCGCACGACATCGTCAATATCCTGTTGGGTCATGACGTGCCGAGTCACCTTGCCCGGCACATTCATTCCCGAGGGCGTATATCCGTCTACATCACCTTCGGGCAAGGTCCCGCGTTTACGCATGCCGCCACAGTGCCACAGCTGGGGGGCGATCTTACCTCCCTCGGCGTGCACCGCATCCACCACTTTCTTCCAGCCGGCGAGCCGTTCGTCACCGTGAAAATACGGCACATTTTCGTAGCCACTCGCGGCAATGTGATTCGGGCATGTCCCCTCGGTGATAATGAGCCCCACCCCGCCCGCGGCGCGGCGCCGATAATACTCAGCCGAGGCATCACCGGGCACGTTGTCCGGCGAGAGACCCCGCGTCATGGGTGCCATCACCACCCGGTTATCGGTGCTCAATGATTTGAGTGAGAATGAGTGGAACAAACTGTCGATTGCAGGCACGGGCTACCTCTTTGTCATTTGGCTAGGTGTTGCGGTCAGGGCGCGCGCTAAAACCGCTCTCTGCGCCGCTATTTTGAGGCGAGCAGACTACCGCAAAAGCGGGCCCACCGCCCACCTTGAGATTACCCTGACTCAGGCTCTGCAATGATTCAGCTGGAGTAGCCGTTGGGATGNCGCTGATGCCAGCGCCACGCGCTGGCAATAATCTGCTCCAAGTCAGCGAAACGGGGTTTCCAGCCCAACGCNTGTCNCGCCCGCTCACTTGATGCCACTAATCTGGNGGGATCGCCAGCGCGNCNGGGTCCGATCTTNACNGGAATTNNCGCGCCNGTNACCACCCGAGCGGCCTCGATCACCTCTCGCACGCTGAAACCTTNACCGTTGCCAAGATGATAAGTGACGTTCCCCTTATCGAGCGCTTGGAGCGCTAGCAAATGGGCCTCGGCGAGATCGAGCACATGAATGTAATCCCGAATGCAGGTGCCGTCTGCGGTGTCGTAATCATCACCAAAGATCGTGATGCACTCCCGCTGACCCGCTGCTACTTGCAAGACCAGCGGGATCAGATGAGTTTCGGGGNCATGATGCTCGCCCCGCTCTTTACTCGCGCCACACGCGTTGAAATATCTAAGGCTTCCGTAGCGCAGCCCTTTCGTCTCCGAAATCCACGCTAGCGCTCGCTCCAATGTCCATTTCGACTCACCGTAAGGACTACCCGGCGCTACCGAAGCGTCTTCGTCAATCAACAGGGACTCGGGCGCGGCGAAAAGATTAGCGGTAGATGAGAGAATGAAGCGCTCCACGCCTCCCGTCACGCAGGCCTCGATGAGATTGAGCCCGTTCACGACGTTATCGCGAAGATAAGCAAAGGGCTCCGCCATTGATTCACCAACGAGCGAGCGAGCGGCGAAGTGCATCACGGCGTCGGGTCGGTGCGCTGCGATCGCCGCACCAATCTCACCGGGCGACGACAGATCGCCCAACACCCACTCTGCCGCCGGTGGCACGGCCTGCCGGTGCCCCTGGGTAAGGTTGTCGAACACCACCACATCATGGCCGGCCGACAGTAATACCTCGGTCGTCACGCTGCCAATGTAGCCCGCACCACCGGTTACCAGTACCTTCACAGATTCACTCCACCTCGCGCTTCTCTGCACACCGCCGTGTCCTGCAGCCCCTGCTATGGAGCGCCAGAGGATATAGACTGCCTGAGGCGCTCGGCGGCCGCCTCCGGGCTAAGATCGCGCTGNGCTTCGCTCAGCATCTCATATCCCACCATNTGTTTGCGCACCGTGGCAGANCGTAACAGTGGCGGATAAAAATGTGCATGGAGCTGCCAATCAGGTGAAGGCTCGACCCCNGGGGCGCCATGCCAGCCCATGGTGTAAGGGCAGCGAGTGGCAAACAAGTGATCATAGGCACCCAGCAGAATTNGCAAGATCGAAGCCAAAGCCGCCTGTTCATCGGTTTCGAGGCCATCGAGGTGGTCAATCTGCCGCCTCGGCAACAGCAGCGTCTCGAAGGGCCAAACGGCCCAGTACGGCACCACGACGGTCCAATGAGTATTGGCGGTCACAATGCGCTCACGGAGGCGCTCCTCTTCAATCCGGTAGCTCTCCAGCAGGGGCATATTGTGGGCCCTATACCAAGCCTGTTGCTGGNTCGNCTCCTTGGCGGCTTCGTTGGGTAACGCGTCCACCGCCCAGATCTGTCCATGGGGATGGGGATTAGAGCAGCCCATCATCTCGCCACGGTTTTCAAATACTTGCACCCAGCGATGATGCGNCCTCAGGGTCTGTACCTCGTGGACCCAAAGACGAATAACCGCCCTGAGTTCTTTTTCCGTCATAACAGACAACGTTGTTTGGTGATCCGGGCTGTAACACAGGACCCGNCAGCGCCCCGAGATCGACTCGGCGGTGAATAAGGCCGGATGCACTGCCGAGACGACGGCGCTTTCCGGCAGCGCCTTGCTTTCATCCGGCGCAAGCACCGCGGGGAAATCATTATCGAAGGCCCAAGGCGCGGTGTAATCGGGGTTGCGCTCNCCGTTGGCGCGGGTGTTGCCGGGGCACAGATAGCACGACGGGTCAAAGGACAAGGCGGTGTCCGTGGCGCCATCGCTGACCGCCCCTTGCCATGGCCGCTGTGTCCGTTGCGGCGATACCGTAACCCATTCGCCGGTGAGCGGATTGTGGCGACGATGCGGAAGCTGAGACCCGGTATCCGTCATAACGCAGCACAGAGCGCATTAGCGCCAGCGGCCGATCGAATGCGGTAATTGGTAGGCGCCCACCCCACTTGCTCAGCGTATTGTCTACCGATGGAATCAGCGACGGCCTCAAGCCGCTCTGGTTCAATCAACACGATCACACATCCGCCAAAACCCCCTCCNGTCAATCGGGCGCCGTATACGCCNGCTTCCGCTACTGCCAGCCGCACGAGCACGTCCAGCTCATGGCATGACACGGCGTAGTCATCCCGCAGCGAGGTATGACTGTCGACCATTAGTGCGCCAAGCGTATCCCAGTCGCACCGTTGAAGGGCCGCTGCCGACCGCTGCACGCGAACATTTTCGGACACCACATGATGAGCCCGCCGCCGCAGCAATTCATCGTCCAGAGCGCGCAGATCGCTGAGACCCACTTCACGCAGTGTGCTCACCCCTAGGGCTCTGGCGCCCCGCTCACACTCATCCCGACGCTGGGCGTACGCACTCTGCGCCAGCGAATGAGAGACGCCGGAGTGGATAACGAGTAACGTCACCTCCGCCTGACGGAAGGGGACAAAGGTGACCGTCTTGTCTGCGCAGTCCAACAGCAGCGCGTGTTCCGGGTGCGCCGATTCCACCACGGTCTGATCCATCATGCCGCAAGGCACCCCNGCGGTCTGGCGTTCTGCCTCGATGCTGGCATCGATACGAGCAGCGGATGAAAGTGACTGTCCCGTGACCGATTCGAGCAAATGCGCCATCGCNAGCTCCAGCGCGGCACTGCTCGATAAACCGCCCCCCGGTGGCACGCTGGACGCAACCACGATATCGAGTGCCGGGCATTCGATACCCATACGCCGGTATTGCACTGCGACCCCCTGGAGGTAGCGCATCCAGGGGGTCGGGTGCGGTGTATCGAGCGCGTCTAGTGACAGCACACCCTCTTCTTCAAACGCCAAACTGCGTACTCGCAGCTGCGCTGCCTCACCGCCGGGGGCCGCCGCTAATAAGGTATAGCGGTCAATCGCGATGGGGAGCACCCAGCCCGCGTTGTAATCCGTGTGCTCGCCAATCAGATTGACGCGCCCGGGGGCAGCCGCAAACCATTTTGGTGGACATCCTGAAAAACGCCCCAGCGCGTCTGATGCGCTCTCGGTCAGCGATGCAAGTGATGGGTTAGGTACGATCATGGGCAGCATACTGTGGGGCTAGGACACGCGCAGAGCGAGACCCGCTGATTAAGCTGGGCACTACCGGGTCACGGCCAATCCACGGTATCGGTGCCAGCGTACACCAGTTCNCTCTNTTGTGCGTNNCCCACNATGCGTCGACTTCACTGGTTCCAGAANGATCTNCGGNTGGCAGACAATCCCGCNCTGGCCAGTGCGCANTCNGCNGACTCCTTGCTNTGNGTCTATCTTNTGCCCANACCTCGCCCNTGGTGCNACNTNACNGGGCTGGGNCCGCAGCGCGATCGCTTTTTGCGCGAGNCNCTGCAGGNACTCAAAACACAGCTNCAGCAGNTNGGACAGGAGNTGATGGTGCTGGANGGCTCACCGGANCTGGTACTCCCCAGCGTNGTCGAGCGCTNCGNNATNGANTACGTGACNACCAGCTTNACAGCNGGCTGGTANGANTCTCAAGGCGTCGNGTTTCTNGANGAAAAACTNCCNGTNCCACTCGAGGTNTTTCGNGGCAACANNTTGTTCAATATCGAGCAACTGCCCTTTGCGATAGAAGATTTACCCAGCACTTTTTCCCCCTTTCGACGCAAAGTCGAAAAGCAGACCATCGACCGAGCACGCTCCGCACCCGAGTCGCTTCCTCCGCCGCCCGCGGCACAGTTTGACGCCATTCCTCATGCAGCGGCATCCCCCCACCCCGGGCTGCCCTTACCCGGTGGCAGTGCGGCGGGGCTGCGCCGCCTCGATCAATTTTTATTTCAAGAGCACGGTATCGCCGACTATAAACAGACACGTAACGACCTCGATGGGTTAGCAGGGTCGAGCACACTCTCTCCCTGGCTCGCGAATGGCGCAGTATCGGTCCGCACCGTTGCCCATGACATTTTCCGCTACGAGCGCGAGCACACCGCCAACGACTCAACCTACTGGCTATATTTTGAGTTACTGTGGCGTGAATTTTTTCACTGGCGGGCGGTTGCGGATGGCGCGGCCCTGTTTCGTCAGAGCGGTCGCCACAGCAGGCGCTTGCTGACCACCTTTGAACCGCGTCACTTTGCCCGATGGTGCGCTGGTGATACCGACTATCCGCTGGTCAATGCGCTCATGCGACAGCTGGTTGCGACGGGATGGATGAGTAATCGCGGTCGCCAGATTGCTGCCTCATGCCTGATCAACGAATTGGGCCTCGACTGGCGATACGGCGCCGCTTTTTTCGAGCAGCAGCTCATTGACTACGACGTCGGCAGCAATTACGGCAACTGGCAGTACATCGCCGGTGTCGGCAGCGATCCGCGAGGTGGACGACACTTCAATCTCGAGAAACAGGCGGAACAGTTCGACCCCGACGCGCTTTTCACCGCAAAATGGGAGGGCTTTCGTCCGGCCCAACCCCACTACGTAGTAGATGGTGCAGACTGGCCCATCACGGAACCGCGCTGATGCCCCAGCGTAAAAAATCGGATCTGCCCACCAAGGTCTGCCCAGTTTGTGAGCGGCCTTTCAGCTGGCGAGCACGCTGGAAACACCAGTGGGAGGCGATTGTGTACTGTTCCAGACGGTGCAGTCGACAGCGTTGGCGCAGGCGCGTCCCGTCCTCTCCGGCAGAAAAGGGTTAAAGCGCCTCGATCTGCTCGAGCGTTCGATCCGCCCAGTTCAGCACCACCTCACGATCATCATCGCTGCGTTTTCGCCAGCCCCCCAGGATCAACCCCATCCTCGGGTTATTGCTCAGTAGGTCCTTGTGTCGATCGATAAAGTGCCAGTAGAGGCTGTTATAGGGACAGGCGCCCTCCCCGGTCACTTTTTTAGGATCGTAGCGACAGGCCTTGCAATGGTCGCCCTGCTTCTGGATGTACTTACCGCTGGCCGCATAGGGCTTGGAGGCCATGATGCCGCCATCTGCAAACAGTGCCATACCCAAAGTGTTCGGCAGCTCTACCCACTCATAGGCGTCAACGTACACACCCAGATACCAGTCGCAGACCGCCGGCACATCAAGCCCGGCAATCAAGGCGAAATTACCGATCACCATCAGTCGTTGGATGTGGTGGGCGTAGCCCAGATCCAGTGACTGCTTCAGCGCCTGCGAAAGGCACCGCATCTCGGTGTCGCCGGTCCAGAACCACTCCGGTAAAGGGGTCATCGCGGACAGCGCGTTGAGCTTGCTGTAATCCGGCATGTGATGCCAGTAAAGCCCCCTGACATACTCGCGCCAGCCCAGAACCTGCCGGATGAAACCCTCAGCGGCTGACAAAGAGCAGTGTCCTCGCCGATACGCCGCCTCGACCTGTTCGCAAACAGGCAAAGGATCCAGCAAACCGCAGTTGAGGTACATGGAAATCAAACCATGGAAAAGCCAGGGAGACTCCTCTGCCAACGCGTCCTGATAGGTGCCAAACGCTGGCAACGCATGCTCGCAAAACCAATCCAATTCCGCCTGTGCAGCCTCGTGGGTCACTGCCCATCGAAACGCCGACAGGTCTCCGGGATGATCGGGAAAACAGCGATACACCGTCTCAACCACGTCGCGAGTCATCTCGTCGACGACGGGCTCAGGTCGTGGGGGGATATCGCGCTGTCCCCGCCAGCCCGAACGGTTATCGGCGTCGTAGTTCCATTTGCCTCCCTCGGGCTGGTCGCCTTCCATCAGCAGTCGGTAGCGCTTGCGCATATCGCGATAGAAGTACTCCATCCGCAGCTGCTTTCGCCCGTCTGCCCAGTCCGAAAAATCCTGCTGCGATGCCAGAAAGCGCGTGTCGGCTAGACACTCCACCGGGACACCCAATTGCTCAGGCCAGTTTTGCATGCACTCACGCAGCCGGTATTCCCCGGGCTCACAGACAATCAAGCGCTCGCATCGCCACTGTGCCACCACGCCCTCACAGGCAGCCAGCAGTGACGGTACCGATTGCTCGATAGTGATGTACTCCACTTGATAGCCTTGCTCGCGGAGACGCGCGGCAAAGTGGCGCATCGCGCTGAACAACAACGCGATCTTGTGACGGTTGTGACGGACATAAGTCGCCTCCTCGCCCACTTCAGCGAGAATCACCACCGCGTGCTCAGCATCCACTTGGTTCAGCGCGGGATTCTGCCAGCTCAGCTGGTCACCCAGCACTAAAATAGCCGTCTGTCGATTCATGCCGATGTGTACGCCTTGTTATCGGTTGCAGACTAGTTGCCCGGCCGTTTGAAACCGGACAGACTGCGGACACCTCCCCTCGACGACACCCGCAAGGAGACGACCTCATGACGTGGCTGAAGAGATTGCTGACCACACTGGCGTTGCTGTCCTGCGCGGCGGTCGCCGCCTTTTTTCTGCTCGGTCCCCGGTGGGTTGATAACGCTTCCAATCAGGTGGTGGGCGACCCCGGCCGCCGCCCCACACCCGAAGCGCTGGCGCTTCACCGCCAGCTGATTGTGGGAGACCTGCACGCCGATTCTGCACTGTGGGGCAAAGATCTTTTGGTGCGCAACAACTGGGGTCAGGTGGACGTGCCCCGGCTGGTTGAGGGCGGATCCGCCTTGCAAATGTTCACCACCGTGACCAAATCACCCCAGGGCCAAAATTACGAGCAAAACGCCACCGACGCGTCAGACAACATCACCCTATTGGCTATGGCACAGCGCTGGCCCGCCGAGACCTATACCAGTTTGTTTGCCCGAGCCCTGTTTCAGGCAGAGCGCGTGAAACGAGCTGCGCAACAGAGCGAACACCTGACACTCATCGAGACGCGCACCGGCTTGAATGACCTCTTGGATCGACGCAGGCGAGGCGACAACGTCGTAGGGGCACTGCTCGGGACAGAAGGCTCCCATGCGCTGGATGGCAAGCTTGAAAACATTGATCGCCTTTATGCGGCTGGGTTTCGCATGATGGGTCTTCAACATTTTTTCGATAATCGGCTGGGCGGCTCTCTACACGGCGAATCCCAGACGGGCTTGACCGCTTTTGGCGAAGAAGCAGTGCGCACAATGCACGCTCGCGGGATTATGATCGATGTGGCACATAGCAGTGAGGCGACGGTTCGCGACACCCTGCGAGTGACCGGTGGTGGTGCGCTGATCGTCAGCCACACCGGCTTTAACGGGCACTGCCCGAGCCCACGTAATATCAGCGACGAAACCATGGCCATGATTACCAAATCGGGCGGACTGATCGGTGTCGGTTTCTGGTCAGATGTGGTCTGCGGAGCGAGCATCAACGCAATCGTTAGTGCCATCCGCTACGGGATCGACCGCTTCGGCCTCGAACACATTGTGCTGGGTTCAGACTGGGACGGCTCGGTCACCACGCCTATTGACGCCTCGCAGCTTCCTCACTTGACCCAGGCATTGCTGGACGCCGATTTCACCGAACAACAAGTCGCGGCGGTAATGGGAGGCAATATGGCGCGCTTTTTGGACGACCATCTTCCGCCCCAGTGAGCGGGGCGAATTCAACCTCGCCGAACCCTTCTCACATCCGTCAGGTATCCAGCAGCAGAGTCGCTAGGCGCTTGCGATGATGGATCGCCCCACCGTACATTTGCTGCGCCCACTGGGCGCGACGAATAAACAGGGTGGAATCACACTCCCAGGTGAACCCAAATCCCCCGTGGAACTGCACCGAGCGATCGCCGGCAAATACCATGACGTCGTCTGCCGATACCTTGGCCATTCGGCAGGCAATCTCTGCATCGGCGGAAAGCGGCTCATCGCCGACCACGGTCGCGCCGTGGTAGACAAAGGATCGTGCGTTTTCCATGCCGACATAAATGTCCACCGTCGGGTGTTTGAGTGCCTGATAAGACCCGATCAACTTGCCAAACTGCTTCCGCGTTTTCAGATACTCGGTA
>NYTG01000069.1 GCA_002683395.1 Halieaceae bacterium
TATGCGCGCTTCAAAAAACTGGATACGCTGGTGAAGCGATTGGATGGAAAACGCAACGTCGATGTCATCAAAGCACGGGAAAAGTTCGAGGCATACGAGCTGCCGTGAACGTCTGCGCCCATTACACCCCCAGCGCGGCAGCCCGTCGCCGATGAGCCGTTCTGTCCTTTTGGCTACGGCACTGAGCGTTCCCGTATTTTACGCGCTGCTCGAGGGCGAGTTTCTCATCATATTGGTAGCTGTCATTGCCGGTTATGTGATCCACACACTGCTCGGCTAATGGCGGCTTCTGTCGCGCCGGGCAAGATCAACGCCCGGCGTGAAATAGTGTATTGCATGGAGAATTGGCCCGCCCGGAGAGATTCGAACTCCCGACACCCAGGTTCGAAGCCTGGTGCTCTATCCAGCTGAGCTACGGGCGGAGGCGCGAAGCTTAGGTTTCTCGTTGAAAAAGGTCAAGGCGGAAGCAAAGAACCTCCACAGTGCGCGTGAGAACTGCATGTCAGGCGCGCCGGTCCTTGCAGGCTTTAAAGTTAGCCGAAGTACTTAAAGCTATCCCTCAACTGAACGATCAGTGAGCTTGTGGTGCGACCGTTGTCCTGTGCTAGACTCGCGCCCGCTTCAGGTGAGTGACCTGTTTTTGGGAGGCGAAATGAGCGAACTGAACTCCGTGGTCAATGCGACTTTGTTAGCGGATGACAACCAGGCGTCAGTCAGTGCAATGCTGAATGCGATTCTCGAGAAGCCCCTCACGCCAATGGAAGCCAAACAGGCGAAGTCCTATATGGAACAGATCGCGAAACAGGCGGCCTCCAATGACGGCGCCGAAGTACAGCTTTTTCAGCTGATGGAAATGAAAAATCAGCACACTACCTATGTGATGCGGGTCGCCCTTTTTTCAAATAATAAGGCGATTGGACTCGATGTCATGGATGCCGAGAATGGTCAGTTTTTCGTGCCGGAGAGTTGCCCCGTCATAGAGTTGCAGGCCGCTACACTGAATTGACTCCGCGGAATCGACTGGGGGAAACGTACACCTTCTGCACCCTGGTAGGTTTGGTGGCTTACGCGGCCATCGCCACCGATCTTTATCTACCCGCCATCCCCTACATGATCACCGACCTCGGTGCGACCGAAGCCGAGGGGCAATTAACACTCAGCGTCTTTATGGTTGGACTTGCCGCCGGGCAGCTTATTTTTGGCCCCCTGTCAGACCAGTTCGGTCGTATCCCGGTGGTCCGAACCGGCACCTTTTTATTTCTAGCCACGTCTATTCTGTGCGCGCTGGCCCAGGATATGGAGTTTATGTGGGCGATGCGCGGCCTGCAGGGCGTCGCGGCGGCTAGCGGCCCCGTCATTGCGCGGGCAATCGTTCGGGATCGCTACGAAGGGAACCGTGCTGCGCAGGTGATGTCGATTCTCGCGGGCGCGATGGCCGTCATACCTATGATCGCACCCAGTATCGGCGCGTTGATCCTGCAGTTCTTTCACTGGCCCGCCGTTTTTGTTGCACTGGCAGTGTTTGCGATGCTCATTTTAGTGGCGCTTTCCAAGCTCCCCGAGTCAGCCCCAAAGGCGGCAACCGAGCGGCTGACTCTGGGGGATATATTGAAAGCATTTTCCGAGATGCTCTCGCGACCTGCCTTCATCGGCTATCAGATAGCCGGCTCCTTTTCTTTCGCCGCACTCTTTGTGTATCTCTCGACCGTCGCCTACTTTTTACCCGACGTTTTTTCGATTCCAACCGAATTATTTGGTTACGCCTTCGCGCTAACCGTATTCGGATTTATGACCGGCAGCCTCATCAACGCCCGCTTGGTGATGCGTTTCGGCTTGAATCGAACCATGAAAGCAGGACTCGCCATCAGCCTCTGCTCAGCAATCTGTATTGCGGTGCTCGCGCCCGTGGCCAAGCAGTACCTCTATACGCTGGCTACGTTATCGTCAGTTTTTTTTCTGGGCGTCGGCTTAACCGCGTCCAATGCCTCAATGGGCGCTATTTCGCTCTTCCCTCGCAGGGCGGGGTCTGCTTCGGCGGTCTATGGATTCACCCACGCTCTGTTAGCGGCCGTCGTCGGCGCTGCAGCAGGCGCAGCCTATCGGGGTCGACTGCTAGAGCCCGCACTCGCCATGCTGATCTGCGCCGCGCTCGCCATTACCGGACTGTGGTTGATCAATCGAAAGCCGGCAATGAGCCACTCAGACGTTTAACGCTACACCCAAGCCAACATCAGCGGTATGGTAACCCTGGCTCTGAAACCGCGATCACCGCATCCTGACTGGCCGGCACGGGAATCTATTGAATGAGCACTACCCGCTGGGAGCAGCTTCTCCGATATCGCTTTATTGAGATCATTGTCCTCTGGGAAGGCAGGCTGACCACACGACATCTTTGCGATGTATTCAGTATCGGTCGTCAACAGGCCAGCAAGGACATTAACAACTACAAGCGGACTATTGCTCCGGGCAATCTTGAATACGATGCCACCGCAAAAGGCTACCGACCCAGCGCGGCCTTTGCGCCCGCGGTTACGCGAGGACAGACCGAGGAATACTTAGACATACTCGCAGGTGTTAGCGACATGCAGCAAATACTGGGGCAGTTGCCGGATGCGCTAACGACCACGGAGATTCTTGGGGTGCCAACCAGGCAAGTTCCCCCCACCATTTTGCGACCGCTGGTGCAGGCCGCCAGAGATCATCGGCGGGTAGAGGTCGATTATGTCTCGCTCAACAAGCCGGATCGCGAGGGACGCATCATCGTGCCCCACACACTGGTCTGGACCGGGCTCCGCTGGCATGTCAGGGCTTGGTGTGAGAAGAACCAGGACTTTCGAGACTTTGTTTTGAGTCGCTTTCGCGGCGAACCCGAGCTGATGGAGATCTCGGAGCACACAGGCGTCTCCGATCAAGACTGGCAGACACGCGTTCCCGTCATCATTGGCCCAGACCCCCGACTGACAGCAGACCAACAGTTAGTCGTGGCTCACGACTACGGCATGACCGGCGGCCAGTGGCAGCTGTCAGTGAGAGCAAAGCTACTGCCTTACCTACTCAAACTGCTGCAGCTGGAGCCCCATCAGGTTGCTGAGGATCCCCGGGCTCAGCAAATTGTCATCATTAACCAAACCGAGATTGCGAGCTGGCTATTCCCCTCTCACTGAAGCTACCTGACTTGAGGGCTGCGACGGCGCCTCGAAGCTCGCTTCATGAGAGAGCGGGGCATTCGAGGCTTCTTGCCGCTGGTCAGATAGCGATGGATTTTTTCCTGCGACTGAAGAGTGGGGGTTGCTTTTCCACGGGCACGCAGTCGATTGCTTTGGTCACCATCGAGCACCCGCGCCTTCACATTGTCGTGCCATTGCTGATCGAGAATATCCTGTAATTGCCCCTGTACTGCTGCGTCGGTAATCGGACAAAGCACCTCCACCCGATAGTCAATATTTCGCGTCATGAGATCGGCTGACCCCAGCAGATATTCCGGCTCACCACGGTTATGAAACACGTACACTCTCGGGTGCTCAAGGTATCGGTCGATAATACTAATCGCCTCGATATTCTCGGAAATCCCCGGCACACCGGGCAACAGAGAGCACATCCCCCGCACAATGAGACGAATTTCTACGCCCGCTTGACTCGCCTCATAGAGCTTCATCGTCAACTGACGGTCGACAAGATTGTTGCACTTGAGCGTCATCATTGCGCGATAGCCCTGCTTGGCATGGTCAATTTCACGATCGATTCGCGATGTAAGACCGGGCCGTGAACTGTGCGGCGATACCAGCAACGCCTCATAATCAGGCAGCCGATAGTTAAACTTCAGAAAATTAAACACTGCGGCAACGTCCCGCCCCACTACCTGATCAGAAGTGAGCAACGAAAAATCGGTGTAGAGGCGCGCCGTCTTCTCATTGAAATTTCCCGTGCCGATATGGCTGTAGTAGCGGATAACGCCCTCCTCACGGCGTTCTATCGAGAAGAGTTTGCAGTGCACCTTCAGCCCGGGAATACCAAAGATGACCTCCACGCCCGCTTCCGTCAGTCGATGGGCCATCTCGATATTTGCCTGTTCGTCGAAGCGCGCCGCGAGTTCAACCACCGCCGTAACCCGTTTGCCGTTGTGGAGTGCATTGATAAGCGCTTCCACCACCCGAGAGTTCTTCGCCGTTCGGTAAAGACAAATTTTGATCGCCGTCACCGCAGGGTCGAGCGCCGCCGTCTTGAGCACATCGACGATGTAATCAAAGGGGTGATACGGAAAATACAGCAGCACATCCCGCGCTCTAATTGCCTCAAAAATACTCGCCGCCTCGTCGAGCGCAGACAGGCGAATCGGAAGTTGTGGCTTAAATTCCAGCGTCTTGCCACCGGGATTTGGGAAAGAGAGAAAGTCCTTTGAATTATGATATCGCCCCCCGGGGATCATGCTGTCATAGCGCCCAAATCCGAAGCTTTTACGCAACGCCCCCAGCAGCATCTCCGGCATCGTTTTGTCGTAGACAAAACGCACGGCATCGGCTCTTCGCCGCTGCTTGAGACTCGACGCCATCTTTTCAATCAGACTCTCGTTGATCGAGGGGTCCAACTCCAGTTCAGCGTCCCGCGAGAACTTAAAGCAGTAAGCATTGACCGAAGTGAGTTTGAATACGCCTCGAAATACCTGCGGTAAGCAAGCGCGAATCACGTTGTCGAGAGTGATATAAACCGTTCCTCTTCGGCGGCCCTTTTGACGTGGAATTTCAATGAACCGCCCAAGCTGCTCCGAGGGAACCTCTAACACTGCAAATCGCTCACCCTCGCGGGTCCTGATCATGACCGCAAGGTAAAGAGACTCATCTGCCAAGTTGGGAATAGCCAGCACTTCATCGAGCAAAATGGGTTCAAGCTCCGGCAGCACCGTCTCCCGAAAGTACTGTTGCACAAAGGCCGCCTGACCTTCATCGAGCTGCTTTTCATTAATCAAGTAAATCTTCTGCTTTTGGAGCGCTTTCATCAGCGCGCCATAGATCGCGTCAAATTCTTTCTGCAGCGCCACCACTTCTTTTTGGATCAGCTGCAGCAAGTCTTTTGCGGTCTGGCGCTGCGGGCCGCTTGAAACGCTAATAAGCCGTCTTACCTCCGCAACGCGGACCCGAAAAAACTCATCAAGATTATTGGAGAAGATGCCTAAGTAACGCACCCGCTCAACCAACGGCACCTCAGGATTCTGCGCCTCTTGCAGGACACGCGCATTGAACGACAGCCAGCTGAGCTCCCGTGGAAAGAATGACTGGCCGTCCAGATCAGCCCAGCGAGTTGTGACCGGATTATCGCTCATGGTGTCAGTTCAAAGCCTGCTTCGCCGCAGGCGCGCCTCGAGATGAAGGCATCACCTTATACACAACTGCGGGTCATCCGCTACCGCAGTTTATGCCGCCACGCTCTATGGTGCTCTATTCCGCCATGCCGCGACCGAGCCGATCAGTGAGCGTTGATAAACTCAGCGGTCACCCGCGCACAGGCCTCGGGGGTCTCCAGCGGTAGCAGATGCCCACCGGGCAGAGAGGTCACACTCACCAGGCTGTTAAGCGATTTAGCCCAAGCAAGGCGCTGCGTATCGAGAACATTCGAGGTGTCTCCCGCTACGATCAGCACCGGGCAGGAGACTGACTTCAGCGACCCGGTCATCCTCGGCACTGAACGATAGATGCAGGCCTCCCAGGCGCCGCTGTGCCGCAAGACCAACTCACCCTCAGCCGTCTCGCGATGACCTGCTGCGACATAATCCATAAGCACTTCGTCGCGAATCTGAGTAAACACGCGCTTACTCCGGTAAAAATCGAAAGCTGCCTGTCGACTGGTAAAAGAATGCGGGCGCGCCAGCGCTCGCGCGACGATCGGCACCGCGTCAGGCTTGAAGAAGGAAAAAATTCGCGACCAAAACCAGATCCGGCTGGGCACCANAACGGGGTCAAGGGCAACGATGCCTGAAAAGAGCTCAGGNCTGCGCGCNGCAGCCAATATTGCGGACGCGGCGCCCATAGAATGACCCACGAGCCACACTGGCNCCGGCGCATCTCGCTCAATACGGTCGATCAGATCCGAGGCATAGACCTGCCAAGAGAGAAATGTCGGTGCCGGGCCGTCGGACACCAGCGGGCGGTGCGCATGTGTATTCACCTCTGCGCCCAACTGCGTGCCGAGGTCGTTTAACAGCGCGCGATAAGATTCTGGTGGATACCCATTAGCGTGGGAGAACAGCACTTTCATCGCGTCATTATGAGGGATTCTCAGAGCTTCGAGAATTCCCGATTCAGATCATATTGCCGCGACGTAACGTAGCGCTCCATCGCTTCGATCCGGCTGGCCGCTTTCGCGACACGCTCTGTGGCTTTACGCACTCTCTCAGCCGGCGCATCGGTGTATCGGAAAACNGTTTTTCGACGGTATGTATGACGGTGCTCGTCATATTCCATNTCAATGTCCACCTCCTCCTCGGGCAGCTCGGACCATCGCGAAGCCTTCGGAGCAAGCGCTACCCAGGCAATCACGTATAACCAGAATGCCAAAGAGCCTGTGAACATAAGGAGCGCCAGGGCTACAAGCCGAACCACCCAATTAGGAACGTCCCAGTGCGCGGCCAACCCAGCGCAAACTCCTCCGATCCAGCCCTCCGAGCGATTTCGATAGAGGCCCATNCCCCANCCGCGGCGACGACTTTCACCAAAACTACGTTGACGATTAGACATGTTTAGCTCTCCTGCGGATTCTGGCCGCCATGCTGCTGACGCCAATTCGGGTGGTCCGCATCGAGAATCGATTCCAATGATTCGATGCGATCGGCCATTTGGTCTACNGCCACNANCATNTCTTCCAACGANTGNCGNTCGCTNTCGCTNAGCTGGCTTCTCGACCGATTCGTACTCCGGTAATGCATCACAATCCATGTCGGCGCCACAATCACCATGAACAACACCATGGGCACAAACAACATTTCAAACGGGTTCATTTCCTCTCCCTGCTCATCTCCGTGCGCGACTTACACACAGCCCCACATCCATTGGGCTCAATNATGACNACTGCCATCACTTCTGTTTTTCTGCCGGTGCCACTGAGCCAATCCCGGGCTCACCGCCCTCGACCATGGAATCCTTGATTCGCAGCAGCTCCTCGTCAAGCCAGTCCTCTTCACCTAGGGCGTCGATCTCTGCGGCAAGGCTAGACGCAGTATCACGCCCGAGGTCCATTGCCTGCAATTCCCCTTCTAGNTTATCCACCTTTCGCTCGAAGCGCTCGAATTTTGCAAAGGCATTGTCCAACTCGCCTCGCTGCACCTGCTTTTTAACCTGCACCCGAGAGNTCACCGTTTTAGCCCGCAAGAGAATACTCTTCTGCTTTGCTTTGGCATCGTCCAGCTTCTGCTGTAACTGACCGATCTCTTCGTTGAGCTGCCCAATTTGCTCCCCAGAAGCGGTCAACTCCTCTTCGACAAGGCGGAGTGTATCCTCTACCGCTCGGCGCTCTTGAAGGGCTCCCTTGGCGAGGTCATCACGGCCCTTGGACACCGCCAACTTCGCTTTGTCCTCCCAGGCCGTGACCTCAGCCGCAATACGATCGCGACGGCGCGACGCCGTTTTCTGATCTGCAATGACTCTGGCCGATGCGCTACGCACCTCAACCAACGTGTCTTCCATTTCCTGAATAATCAGGCGAATCATTTTTTCCGGATCTTCGGCGCTGTCACACAGCGCGTTGAGATTGGAATTCACGATATCCGATATTCTTGAAAAAATGCCCATGTCCCTCTCCTCTTATNCGATTTCGGTACCTGCTCGCTCTGCACTCAATCCCCGCTGTTCCGCAGCGCCGCTCCGCGCAGCCAAACTGCGGCCCACCCAATAGGCACCCTCAACCGATGCAGCCACGCAACCAANGGTGGCTGCTGCTCTCACCGGGCCCGCAAACACCGCCAAGGCACTGCATACAAACAGTACTGCCCCATACACCAGGGCTCTTTCATCGATAACATCCATTTCATCTCTCCGTCTTGTCATGTTGGCTCACTTCCTTGTTGAGTCAGGCAAGTTGCGCCTGCACTCTCATTAGATAGCGACAGACATGCCAATAAGATTTTCATGATTTTAAACAATGGCTTATGAACGCCATTCCGGATAATGATCCGCAATAAAGGTTATATTAACCTTTAAAATTAGCTTTTTGGGCCTTTAAAGGTGTATATTTCACCGATGAATCCGCAGGCACCCAATATCATTGGCGAGTCACCGCAGCTCGCAGCGGCGCTGGATCACATCTCCAGACTTGCGGCCATAGACCGCTCAGTCTTGATTGTCGGAGAGCGCGGGACAGGCAAGGAATTGGCTGCCGAGCGCCTGCATTACCTCTCCCCCCGCTGGGACCAGACCTTCACAAAAATCAACTGCAGCGCGATTACGGAAACGCTGCTGGAGAGCGAGCTATTTGGGCACGAAGCCGGGGCATTTACGGGCGCGACGAAACAGCATATCGGGCGCTTCGAGCTGACCGATGACGGCACGCTGTTTCTCGATGAACTTGCCACCATGTCACTGCGCCTCCAGGAAAAACTCCTCCGAGTCATTGAATACGGTGAATTTGAGNGGGTCGGGGGTCAAAAGACCCTGCAGGTGGATGTCAGGTTGGTGGCGGCGACCAATGCCAACCTCCCCTTCTTGGCTGATGAAGGTCTCTTTCGGTGGGATTTACTGGACCGTCTCAGCTTTGACGTCGTGCATCTACCGCCCTTGAGAGAGCGTGAAGACGACCTCTATGAACTAGCCCAGCATTTCAGCGTGCGGATGTGCCGCGAGCTCGGCTGGGACTACTTTCCGGGTTTCAGCGATTCGGCGATCCGGCAGCTAACCGCACATCATTGGCCGGGCAATATCCGTGAACTCAAGAATGCCGTTGAGCGATCCCTGTTTCGCACGACCGATTCCGAACGCCCGATCGCGACCATTGTNATTGACCCCTTTTCGCCCATGGCAGACTCAGCTGCNGAGCAGCTCAAAACGCCAGAGCACACCGAGGACTCCAGCTCAGTTGACGAGATACCCGACTGGCCTGTTTCCCTAAAGGAGTTGCTGCGCGAGGCTGAGCTGAGTTGGTTACAACGTGCATTGAAGGCCTGTGGGCAGCGACAAAATGACGCCGCCAAACTGCTGGACTTATCTTATGACCAGATGCGTGCCCTGATGCGCAAACACGACCTGACCACCCGGCCGGGTCGGCAAAAAAAGACCGCAAGTAAGACGCATCCCTGACACACCCCGCCTTCAGGGACTCCATTTAGTCGGCAGAGCGGGCCGCCATTACGGCGCGATACACCTCCAGGTTACCCTCCGCCATCACTGGAATAGAAAACTCCCGCAGCATCCGTGCCCGTCCCATCTGGCCGAACGCGTTCGCCTGAGCGGGAGCCGACAGCAGTTGCTCCATTGCCATCTCGAGCGCCTTCGCGTCGCCCGGTGGAGTCAGCACACCGGTTTCTCCATCGGTCACCGCCTCAGGCATACCCCCGGTGTCCGAGGCTATTACGGCGATACCCGCTGAGGCTGCCTGCAGCAACACCACTCCCAACCCCTCGGTGCGCGCAGGATGCACCAGAAAAGCCAGACTGGGCAGTACTGATTCAAGGTCGGAGAGAAATCCAACGCAATGAATGTGGTGTTCCAAATCCCGCTCGCGAATTTGCTCTTTCAGAAGCGACTCCAAAGGCCCCTTTCCCATCACGAGCAAGTGAAGATCAGGCCACCTGACGACCAGCTCTGTCATGGCATCCAACAGCACGTCGTGGCCCTTCCGGGGAATTAACTGGGCGGCGATACCAATGACAACGGCATGGTCAGGCAGCCCGAACCGCAATGCTAACGCGGAGCGATCTGCAGGCTGCTGAAACCGCTCCCAATCAACCGCGCTACGCACACACGTCACCGCCTCTGCCGGCACACCGTCACTGATCATGACGTGGCGAATTCCTGCAGAGATCGCAATCACGTGATCATAGAGACGGTATTTCAGCGCAACCGCCCAGCGACGTTCGTGGTGATCAACCCGGCGAGAGAGGATACATGGCAGCCGCAGCTTCCGGGCTGCAAGCCCCCCCCAAACATCGGCGCCACGCCGAGAGTGAAGGTGAACCAAACCGACCCGGTGCCGGACAAGAATTCGACGGATTCTTGAGACTGCGTGCCAATCGAGATCACCGTGGTAATCGATTTCTTCAACCTCGATACCCAGCCGGCGGGCACCCTCCCCGACCGCAGAGCCCCGGGGGCAGATGAGCAAGCTATCCACCTCCTCTTGAGGTAAGGCGGCCAGCAAGTACAGCACCTGCTGCGCACCACCATACAAATGCTTGCCCAACTCAATATGAGCCACTCGCAGCCGACCGTGGTCACTCATGAGAAAGCGCCAAGCAAATTCACAGCGTTGGGTCGGTCGGGGCGAGGCCGGCGCATCGCATTCAGATCAGTTTTTCAGCGGTGACCCAATCCGATGTGAGATTCAGCGCCGCCCCCAACTTTTCAACCAGCTCATCCACGTGCTGCCTGTCGATGATCAAGGGTGGGCATACCGCAATGCGGTTGCCTCCCAGTGGCCGGACAATCAGTCCGTTCTGCTCTGCCGCTTTGGCGCAAAACTGACTCACTTTCATCCCGTCAAAAGGCCTTTTACTGTCCTTATCAGCCACCAGCTCCAGCGCACCGATCATGCCTACGCCAGCAACTTCGCCGACCAGAGGATGATCGCTGAATGTCGCTAGCTGTGTTTGCAGGTACTCACCGACCCTCGCAGCATGATCAAAAATCTGATCGCGGACATAAATATCGATGACCTTACTGGCTACCGCACACCCCAGCGGATGACCGCTGTAGGTATACCCATGACCGAACACGCCGACCGCTTCTGCGGAGGCATTGATACAATCGGCAATATCACCCTGAACAATGGCCGCTGATACCGGCACGTAAGCGGAAGAGAGCGCCTTGGCGAGCGTCATCATCTGCGGACGCATGCCAACTTTATTCGCACCAAAGTCGGTGCCAAGCCGCCCGAAGCCACAGATGACCTCATCGTCCCAGAGCCAGATACCATAGCGATCGAGTACCGTCTGTATCGCCTCGAAATACCCCTTGGGCGGAACGATGACACCACCGGCACCACTGACAGGCTCAGCGATCATCGCCGCGATGGTATCGGGCCCTTCCGCGAGTATGAGCGCCTCGAGTTCCTCTGCCCGGCGGGCCACAAAGTCTGCTTCAGTCTCGCCTTCGTTGGCACCGCGATAATAATGCGCCGATCCAGTACGCAGCACACCGAGCGCCTCAAAGGGTAGCTGGAAATGGGCGTGATTGGTTGGAATCGCGGTTAACGCCGCCGCGGCGAGCGTGACGCCATGGTAACCCTGCTCCCGGGCAATCACCTTAAAGCGATTGGGCTGACCCGACGCCTCGGCGTGGTAGCGGATCAGTTTCAGCAACGTATCGTTGGCATCGGACCCGGAGTTCCCCAGAAAGACTCTGCCATCTTGGATTGGCACCATCGCCGCTAACTTGTCGGCTAACTCGATAGCCGAGGCATGGGTTTTTCCGCCGAACATGTGACTGAAACTCAGCTCCCGCATTTGCCGCTCAGCCACCTCAATAACTTCCTCATTGCCGTAGCCGAGTGCGGTGCACCACAACCCCGCCATTCCTTCCAGGTATTGCTTTCCCTGCTTATCAAAAATATAAGGGCCCTCACCCCGTGCCACGACCATCTGCTCGGCCATTGCGGGGTTGGTGGTGGGATAAATCATGGCAGTCATGCGGGTCTCTCCCTTCACGTCTAATCTGGCTAATGTGGGCATAAAGAGTGTATCGGCTCCGGGTAAAAGCCACTACTACCCCGGTGGTGGTAATCATCCTTGCTTCACGTGTGCCGTTCTTCAAGGCGCGGCCCATCACAATACGGGCCAGCCGCAGCATGGGTGCGGTAAATCAGGTTGCTTTCACTTTTTCCTTTCCGCACCGATCACAGCGAAAACGGGTAATTAACTCTCCCTTATGCACCGCAAAGGGATCACTTTTGACGGGACGCCATTTATGGTGGCCATTCCGGCACAGCGCCTGATTAGCTTTTTTGGGTTTTTCGAAAACGAGAATGTCAGCCATGGCCCGTCAGCCGGTCGTTTTGGCACGATTGACTGCGCGCTGCCAGGCTTCGAGTCGCCGCCGCCGCGGACCGCTGCTCATGCGGCAGGGGAAACGCCGGTCGGCCCGCCAAACCTTTGCCAGCGAGTCAGTATCTTTCCAGATTCCCACTCCGAGCCCGGCCAGAAAGCACGCTCCGGCCACGGTGGTCTCGATCACTTTCGGCCTCATGATGTCACGCCCCAGGTAATTTGCCTGCAGCTGCATGAGCAAGTTATTGGCGGCCGCCCCTCCATCCACCTTCAGCTCGCCCATTCTGCGCCCCAGGTCGCGTTCCATGGCGCGCAAAATATCGACGTTCTGAAGTGCCATCGCCTCCAGCGTCGCTCTCGCGAGATGCGCCGCACTCGCGCCTCGGGTTAGTCCCGAGATCACACCCCGGGCATCGGGGTCCCAATGCGGGGCACCCAACCCTGTCAGTGCGGGCACAAACTCCAGCCCCCCCGCATCCGACACTCCCGCCGCCAGCTTTTCAATATCAGCGGCTCGCTTAATAATGCCCAGCTCGTCGCGAAGCCACTGCACCGCGGCGCCACAAATGAATGCACCGCCCTCCAGCGCATAGACCGGCGTCTTCTGTCCCGGCAGCTGCCACGCCACCGTGCTCAGCAGGCCCGCATCGCTGTGCATTCGATCGTGTCCCGTGTTCATCAAAATAAAAGAACCGGTGCCAAAAGTGCACTTTGCCGCACCTCGATCAAACCCTGCCTGGCCAAACAGCGCAGACTGCTGGTCCCCGGCGATACCCGTAATCGGAATACCATCAGGAAGCCCGGGCATCCCGAGCGTCCGACCCAGGTCACCGCTCGATGGAATAATGTCGGGCAGGAGGTTGCGAGGCACGTTGAATAACTTCAGCAAGTCTGGATCCCAGTCCAGCGTACCTAGATTCATCAAGGACGTGCGCGAGGCGTTCGAGACGTCGGTCGCGTGCACGACACCACCGGTAAGCCGCGCCAACAGATAGCAGTCGATTGTGCCCGCCACAATCTCACCCCGTCTCGCGCGACCGCGGGCACCGTCAATATCGTTTAACAACCAGCGGAATTTACTGGCGGAGAAATAGGGGTCTAATACCAGCCCGGTCCGATCCCGCACCATAGGCTCAAGACCCTTCTTGCGCAGACCTTCGCAGAAACTCGCTGTTCGCCGGCACTGCCAAACGATCGCATTACCGAGCGGCTTGCCCGTACGACGCTCCCATAGCAGCGCCGTCTCTCGCTGGTTGGTAATGCCAATGCAGGCCACGTCAGCAGGCCGACACAGCCCTTTGCGGAAAACCGCGCGGATCCCCTTTAGCACCGTCGCCCAGATTGCCTCCGCGTCATGTTCCACCCACCCCGGTTTAGGGTAAATCTGAGGGAACTCATAGTTAACGCTACCCAACAGAGCGCCGCGGGCATTCATGACGGCCACCGTCGTACCGGTCGTGCCCTGATCGATCGCCAGGATCGCTTTCACAGCTCGCCCCGTCTTTCAGTGCAGCAATTCAGGCCGCCTCAAAGCCCGAAATAGCCTTGATCTCGAGGTAGTCCGTAAAACCATGGGCGCCCCATTCACGACCATTACCCGATTGCTTGTAGCCACCAAACGGCACGTCCAAACCACCGGAAGCACCGTTGATATGCACGTTGCCCGCGCGAATACGCGCTGCCACCTGACGGGCGTGTTCGAGGTCACCACTTTGCACGTAACCCGCCAACCCATAGGGCGTGTCATTAGCGATCTGAATGGCCTCTTCCTCGCTGTCATAGGGAATCATGACCAGCACGGGACCGAAAATTTCCTGCTGCGCAACAGTCATGTCGTTACTGACATCAGAGAACACCGTGGGTCGAACGTAGTAGCCCCGATCCATCCCTTCGGGCAGGCCCGGACCGCCGCAGACCACCTTGCCGCCCTCGGCTATCCCCGCCTCGATGAGGCCCTGAATCTTGTCCCACTGGATTTTGGAAATGACCGGACCCATGGTAGTCGACTCTTCACTCGTGGGACCCATCACCACACTCTCCGTGACCTTGGCGGCGATCGCCTCCGCTTGCGCGAGAAGGCCTCGCGGC
>NYTG01000070.1 GCA_002683395.1 Halieaceae bacterium
GGTCTCTATAACGCGGCGAGGGGCAACTTGGACATCGAAAGTGGCGCTGTGCTTGTTAATCAGACCGCTGACGGCACCGGCACTTATGACGTCCCTACTTTACCTATCACTGCGGTGCTGGTTTTGATGGGCCTAATGGTTTTCGTCCGTGGGCGAAGCCTACAGAAGACGCACCGTGTCGCCTAGCGGTGTTGATGTACGCCGTTGGAGCTATGCCTCAGAGGCGGGCGCGATAGTCTGATCTAGTCAGCGGCAAGGTCAGCCATATTTCTGATCGCTTTGCTTATTTGATTATGACCTCGATCAGGTAGGGCCCTGTGTTCTCTATAGTCGCGGCAAAGGCCTGATCAAGTTCCGCCACCGTCCCGACTTTGATTGCCTGCATGCCCATGCCTCTGGCGATATTGGTCCACTCGAGATCCGGATTACTGAGATCCAGCAGAGACAGGGCCGTCGTGCCCGGTTGCTCTACGCCCACACGACTCAGCTCAATATTAAGAATCGCATAGGACCGGTTGTTCAATAGCACAACCGCAATATCCAGTTGTTCGCGCACCATGGTCCACAAGGCCTGCACCGTATACATGCCGGATCCATCCGCCTCCAGGGCAATCACTTTCTGATCGGGGCAGGCAATAGCGGCGCCGAGGGCCAGCGGTAAGCCCTGACCGATCGCGCCACCCGTCAGTGTCAGCCAGTCATGAGGCGCTGCGTTGGCGGTCAGGAGAAAGGCGCCCAAGCTATTGGTGGCACCCTCGTCACAAACAATCGCGTTTTCCGGTAAGCGATTGGCAATCACTTTCCCCAGCTCGCTGGCATCGATACGGCCCTCTCCCAGCGGGTATTGTGCCGACTCGCTGATGACGACGGGATGATCCTGAGCGTCCAAATGATCTGCCAGCCTAGTGAGTGCATCCAGTGCATCGCTCTCCGCATCAGCTAACGTCAGTTCGGTGGCAGACTGTGGCGCCAGCACGCTGGGCTTGTTGGGGTAGGCAAAGAAGGAAACGGGGGCCTTGGCACCGACAAGAACCATTAGGTCGATACCCGCCAGCTGTTCGATAGCCGCTTCACCAAAATAGGCGAGGCGTTCTGTGGCGACGCGACCGACACCCCGCGCCTGGCGGGCAAAAAATGTCTCAGTGACCAAGCGACAGCCGGTAGCGGCGGCGATTCGGCCGGCATGATGAAGCGCCTCGGCGCGCAAGGCGTGCCCGCCCAGAAAAAGGCAGCTGTTATCGGCAGCTTTCAATTGGCTGCCAATCTCCGTAATCGCGTCATCCGCCACCGATACAGTCGGTGTTTCGGGCAACTGGTATGAGGGCGGCGCTATGTCGGTCCAGGCGTGATCGGCGGGGACAACAAACGTACTGATACTGCCCGGGTAGTGGAGGCTCGCGGCCAGCGCATCCAACCCGGTTTGGGCCAGCCGGTCGGCGCTCTCCGACACCTGGAAGGTGCGAGATACGGGCGTTGCGAGCCCCTCAATATCACTGGTGAGTGGTGCATCATGCTTCAGATGTTCGGTGGCGTGATCGCCCACCATGTTAAGGATGGGCGATCGCGCTCGCTGGGCGTTGTGCAGGTTGGCGATGCCATTGGCAAAGCCGGGGCCAAGGTGGAGCAGGGTGAGAGCGGGCTTGTCGGCCATCCGCCCATAGCCATCGGCAGCTCCCGTGACGACACCTTCAAACAGGCATAGTACTGCTCGTATGCCCGGCTGTTTGTCCAGCGCGGCAACCAACTGCATCTCCGACGTGCCCGGGTTGGCAAAGCAGGCATCCACACCATGCTCCGCCAGTGCATTAATCAGTGACTCTGCGCCATTCATTGAGTATTCCCTAGTAACCGTCTATCAGGTGTTGTGCTGTCCCATACCGATTAAATCACCGGAATTCAGTGCGTCTCTCCTCTACCGCTGACGTTGAGCGCCTCGCCGGTGATCAATGCGGCGGCATCAGAGGCTAAAAATGCGACAGCCGAGGCCTTATCTCAAGGCCTCTCATTCGATGGATTCTGTCACCATGAATATTGCGCCTTCAGAAAATTCCCTGAACTGTGCCGCGACTTCCTGCGCTGCCGGTGCGCTGACAGCAGTTGTAAAGTCAGTCATCTCATCGACACGAATGAGCTCTACATAGGCGTAGGGCGTCTCCGCTGCGCCGCCCAGCAGACCCTCGCCGCGCAGGACTTCGAATCCGCCGCATCCCTCGAGGCGCCGGACGCTTGGAATATCAACATTGCGTGCCCATTGCTCATACTCATCGCGGTCCACGCCGTCCTTGAGATTAAACAAAACAACTATCGTGGTCATGGTGACTCCTTATTACCAATTCATGGGTTGCTGTCGATGCGTCGCGCAGTCGCTGTGGGCACGGCAGGAGGCATCAACTTTCCCAATCGATCGGCCTTGCTTACCCCTGATACTTAAACATATCATCAAACCACTACGCTGGCGGCCTTCGGATCTGGTATGAATCGATCACATGATCATGAAACGGCGGTGACCTTCGAGCGANCGGATTTACCTCACTGAGTGNGCGCTGGAGGACCAGGGTATGAGTGTTGCCAGCGCGATAGAAAGCNNCCNGTTATCCNAGGCTGACGAGTCGGCATTGAGTACAGAACGCCAGCGTCTGATTNAGACCGTTCGCGCTCAGCTTGGCGCCAGCAGTGANGGTACANCTTCGATTGAAGATGATCTGAGCGTCGGGTCCTAGAGCTCGGGTTCGGTAAGCAGATGATGACCAATCCCTTTTATCCCTCGCTATTTAGCCCCATTCAACTGGGCGGGCATACGCTCCGAAATCGTATTATCCACGCATCGATCGTTACCCAATACGTGGCTAACCACGCACCAACAGAAAAGCTGCTCAATTACTATCGATCGAGAGCGGCGGGCGGCGCCGCCGCCATTATCACAGAGCCCATTGCCATGACGGCACACAATCGCCTGCCGAGCCGCTTGCGGGCATGGGACGATGGGGGTCTCGACCAGCTCAAGTTGGCGGCCGATATTGTCAACGGTGAAGGCGCACTACTCATGGGTCAGGTGCAAGACTCGGGTCGAGGCCGCCATTCAGTGGGGCGCAATGACGGCGCCGTGGGTGCCTCAGCATTGCCCGATGACCTCAGTTGGACTGTCCCGGCCGCACTGAGTGTGGCCGAGATCGAAGATATGATCATTGACTGGGCAAAGGGCTGCGCGAGACTGCAGTCAGCCGGCTTTGCCGGAGTCGAAATATCCGCAGGTCATGGACACTTGTTCCACCAGTTTTTGTCTCCATGGTCCAATCGCAGACAGGATCACTACGGTGGCGATTTGGAGGGCAGAGGACGTTTTCTGAGTTCACTGATTACGGCCATTCGGGCGGAGTGCGGCTATCCGTTTATCATCGGGCTCAAGCTGCCCGCTGATGACGGTGTTGCCGGCGGGATTGATCTTGGCCTCGCGACGGATATCGCCGCGCTACTGGCGAATCAAGCCTCAGAATTTGACAGCTGGACCTGGGTGTGGGGGGCGCATGCGCGGTCGCTGTATAAGCATCTGCCTGACGCCCACGGTGAGCGACACCCCTACTTAAAGCACATTGCCGAGCTTCGAAAAGTGGCTCCCGACATGCCGACAGGCGCAATTGGTTACATCACTGATCCCAATGAATGTGAGACCGCGTTGACAGACGGCACCGCCGATGTGGTCTTTCTGGGACGTCCTTTGATTACCGACGCCGCTTTTCCCAATAAATGTGAGCAGGGTAGGGAAGCGGACATTCGCTACTGCGTTTCCTGCAATACCTGCTGGCGTAGCATTATCGATGGTAGCGGTCTGGAGTGTGACAACAACCCGAGAGTCGGCAGCGCTGATGAACATGACTGGCAACCCGTTGGGGTAGAGGCTCCAAAGCACGTTGTTGTGGTCGGAACCGGTGTGGCTGCGTTGGAGGTTGCCCATACCGCGGCCCGTCGGGGGCATCGCGTGACAGTGGCCGGTGACCACTCCCGAATCGGCGGTAAAACCGCGCTCCATGCCGCTTTACCCGGCGGTGAGAACCTCTCGAGTGTTTATGACTATCAATATTTGATGGCCCAGCGATATGGCGTCGAATTTGCGTTGGGTCGGCGGGCGTCCGCAGAGGATGTGCTCTCTCTCGGTCCTGATCAGGTCATTCTGGCAACCGGATCCCGAAGTGGACAGCCGCAATGGTTGAGCGATGAATGGGCCGAGTCGGGCTTGATTCCTAGCGTGCGAGAGATGGCGGCCGATTTGCTGGAGCGCAGCGATATGACGGAAGGCCGGGCCGTGGTTGTTGATCAGGATCACTCTGAGATGACCTACGCGATTGCCGAGCTGATGACCACGCGCTTTAGCGCGGTGACGGTTGTGACGGCCAGAGAGCGCCTCGGCCATGATGTCTCACTGATCAATCGACAGGGGATTTACCAGCGACTCCACGATTTGGGGGTCGAGATTGTATGCAACGTCGAACCGGTAGATCTGGAAGCACTGAAGGACGCCCAACTGCGTGTCCAAAATGTCTATAGCGGTGCCGTTCAGGAGATCCATGAGGTCGTTGCGCTCACCCATGCGAGTAGCCGGGTACCTAACAACGAACTGAGCGCGCCGTTGCGAGAGGCTGGAGTCGAAGTGCAGATGGTCGGCGATTGCCGCGCGCCAAGATCGCTGTTGGCCACGACGCGCGAAGCCTATGAGGTCGCAAATCACCTTTAGATTTAACGGTTACCTTTCGGCTTCGTTTCGTGCCCGAGCCTTTACCGAGAATACCAACGACGCAAGCAGGACACGTCGATTAGTGAGTCACTTCGTAGCGTTGTGAAACCGCGGATCGATTTTCCTTGTGGAATCCGGGAGACCGCATTACTTCCTGTGCAAAGTTCTCCGCCTGATCAAGATAGTGGGGCGACGCAGAGTCGGTCATCTGACTCCCGTACTGATGCGTTCCCAAAATGGTCTGCTTCCCCTCCGCCGTCCACTCAATAAGGTAGTAGAGGCCGTCTCCTGCCACGACAGTGAAAAACGGGTCGTCCTCATTAAGCTGTTCTGCATACATCGCGCGCAGCGTGTCCGGTCCGCCGGCGGCAGGCCAGGTGCGATCTTCTCTCCCGTGGTGCTGGATAGCACCCCATTCGGGGTCAAGCTGGCCGGCGACATCGCGGACTGAGTCCATGCATTCATGCAATGTGTCACGCGGATCGGGCAGAGCATTGCCTGCGCGCTCTGCCTGCCATTCCTCAAGCAGGATGCAGACGCCGAGTGCCGCATGGCGATTGTCTTTGTCGGTGTGTAGATCCCAGCCACGAATCAACGCAAGTGCCTCGGCCTCGTCTGGGTTTTCGGGTGACAACTTGGCAATCGATTCAAGGAAGGCATGGCCCCGGTATCGGGGGGAGTAGGCGTTGTCGTGTTTGATCTCACTAAAGTCCCTCATGCTGATGGCGGTGTTGGCTTCCAGTAACTCCAGCCCGCGCACGGCCCTGTTGGTCATGCGGGTCGGCCAGCCGCTCTCCGTGGGGTATTCAGAGATCACGGGGTTACTCCCTTCAGAACTCACCTGAAAGGGTGACTGATTAGCGCTGTGCACAAATCCCGATGGAGGATTCGTCACGCTAGGCAGCGCTTCTAGCGGAAGGTACTCCTCCCAGATCAGATCTTCGCGGTCTCCCGGCAGGTATTGATCCCAGCGCCAACCCTTGGTGCGCTCGGGCATCATGGCGTTATGCACAAAGTGAATCACGCCGTCAGCATTGGCATAAACAAAATTGAAGCTGGCAATGTGTTGGAGTGCCAACGCGGCACGCCACTCCTCGAAGGAGCGGGCCGCGCTCATGGCGAGCCACTGTTCTACCTGACGAATCTCGTTCATGCCCGCGTAGCGCACCGCGTAGGTACCGTGATCCGTTTTCATGACCGGGCCATGAATAGAGCGATAGCCTTTTTCCTTGACTGTCCAGGGCAGCCAGCCCCACAGCCGCACTTTGATCGGAATATCGAATTCTTCCAGTGCCAGCCAGTCACCGTCCACTCGATAGCGGTTGTCGTCCTCAGGGTCGATGTCCAGCACAAAAATGTCTACCAGATCCGGCTGATTCACGGTCGCACCCCAGCCGTGGTACTCACTAAAACCGACCCCTAGTGCGGGTGCACCGATAAACAATCCCCCCATAACGTTAAGTCCTTCACCGCTCTGCAGGTGGGCCTCATACCACGACACGGGTCCGGTCAGCGGCTGGTGCGAATTGATCATCAGCAGGGTAGACCCGTCTCGACTCCGGGAGGGCGCGATGGCAGTCGCGTTTGAGCCGAGCGTAATCGCGGTATGGGGGAGTTGTGGCGCGTCGCTAATCTCGAACTGCCGCGTCTCGGCGCGAAGTGCTGTAATCGGTTGCTCAAATCCGTAGAACAGCAGGTGCCGGAACATATGGGCGGCGATCACGTCTTGTGGTGTGACAGGGAGTACATCAAGATTCACTCGCTCGGGGTGTTGCTCGGCAAACGCATTAAACCCTGCTGCAAAGGCATCGAGGTAGGTCCGGGTTGCCGGTTTTAATGCGCGCTCATAGTCTCGGGAGATGACATCCCAGAAGCCAAGCCACTTAATTAAATAGTCGGTGACAGCGGCTTCGCGACCAAAGTAGCGCGCGGCTTCACCGCGGTAATAGGGAAGCGTTTCCTCGAGGATCTCCCAACCATCTTCAGCTTGCGCCCACGCGAGGCCAAACGCCATGTCAGCATCCGTTTCGCCAAAAATATGCGGTACACCCAGCGCATCGCGTTCGATCGATGCCTGCCACGCCTGACCGGTTGACGCCATGAGCAACAAACAGCCCCCCACAGCACCTCGGAGCTTGCGCGAGTGAGGTGCACGAGCTCGACCACGCCTGACGCAAAAGAGGGCGCAGAGGCGTGCTGTTATCGCGCTCAGAGTGGGGATCATAAGCCCGCTACGTAAGCTGCGATATTGTCGATGTCTGCATCAGACATTGGCTTGGCCACCGGGTACATCATGGAAGATTGAGGGCCGCGCTCTTCTCCGGCGCGATAAGCGGTCAGCTTAGCCACGATATCGGTTGTTGGCTGTCCCGCCAGCATGGGGCCGATGCCACCCTCGGCGCGGCCGCCGTGGCAGGCGATACACTGCCCATAATATTTTTCACCCAGGGCTGCGGGTGATGCCGCCGCGAGGGCCGCCTGTTTAATCCCTTCCACTTCGGCGATACCACCCCCGTTTTCGGTTTTCCAGTTCTCATAGCAGTCGCCCACGCACTGATTGCGATTTCCCGTCCAGTCAGCGTTGTTACCTTGGGTACCGACCCATATCAGACCCGAGACGACGACAACGAAGGCGGCGACAAGCGAGGTGGTGTTCATGCATTGGTTCCTGTGTTGGCTTTGTGGCGCTGGGGTGCCCAGCGGAAAGCGCGGAATGATAAGGCTTCTGTGTGAAAGATGACAGGTTCAGCACTCCGGTGGACGGCATTTTTACCGCGCGTCATCCAGCGTACCCTCAGA
>NYTG01000071.1:0-13117 GCA_002683395.1 Halieaceae bacterium
CGAATATGCACGACGTTTGCAAACATGCCGTCGAAAAGCGTATCCCAGAATTGAACCTGCGCTGCGCCGGTTTTGACTAGCCAGTCTGACTCTGCTCTGCCCTTGGCCTCATCAAAGAATTCATGCTCGGCGAAGGCGGAGGGGTAGATGACGCCCAGGGTGAGGGGCAAGGGGTCAAGCAGTGGCGAAGGAAAATTGCCCTCAACGATCACCTGCTTAGATCCGCACCCTGCACCAAGCAGTGTGAGGCAAAGCAGAAGGAGCCAACGCCCGAAAACGGACGGCTCAAGGTCTGAAATCGTTGAGGCCAACGAAGCTACCCCCATTCCTTAGGGTCAGTTCTCGCATCAGTGTAGCAAACCGTATCCCCGTCGCCTGTAACTCGGGGGGTCTGATGAACTGCACGGGAAAGCCTACTGCGTGGATGCGCACCCTGCGCTCACCGCCNGCAGCTTCAGCATTGAGGCGGTCAACGGTCCGCACCACTTCCTGNATAGAGTTNCCGGTGAATTCGTCACCAAAAACATAAATCGATATTTTNTTNCCGGGATCATAGAAGGTTCTNACTGCGTTGGTAATGCCCTCGACGGGGGACGAGTTAGAGAACACATTCCAGTTACGNAGATTTTGCAGTATGAGACTGCGCCGGGCGGGGGTGTCGGGAATCCACTCACCGCGATACCGACTGAATAGATAGTTNCCCATGTCATTGAGCACCTGAATGCCTTTTACCTCCGGATAAATATTCAGCGTGGCCTCCATCTCCTGGAGCATTCGTTCCCAAGCATAGGAGAACATCGAGCCCGAGGTATCGATGATAAAAATNATGTACTCGCTGTCGACGGGTATGCCACCGATCAACTGATTCTTTTTCTCAGCGTTNCGNCCCAGCAGCCGCAACTCTTCCTCCGAGAGCTTTTGGCGCGCGATGGCGAGCTGCTCACGGATAATGGCGTTGGCATTCTGGGAGGTGCTNAGTGCGTCGTACTCCGAGCGGGTGCGCGCCAGAGTGCCCTGTAGGATGGCAATTTTCTCGTCGTACTCCGAGATCTGCTCGCGTTTGACGTTCAGATCCCGGTTGATAATCGTCGTTTCACCGCGAATCTCAAACANCTGCTCGGTCAATGTCGACACGGCTGACTCGGCGTCGACCATGGCCTGCTCNATGACCTGAGGCTGAACCGTCTTGGTAATCATCAACAGCAGGATCACCGCGCCAAAGCCACAGCAGATNACATCCAGAAAGGACAATGAGAACTCGGGGGGGGCGCGTCTTGCTCGCATNTCAGATCGCTATGGCCAATCGACTGACGGTGACATGAAGCTGCCGTTNGAGGCTCTNGCNAACTGCCAGTATTCCGAGGCAGCCATGGGGTCGCCTTCCATTGGGAAAAGAATCGTATTGATCGGCACGCCCGATGGNAGTCGCCTGATGGCTTCGCGAAAGTGCTTGAGGCGTTCGTTGCCACTGACCCGGCTNCCGCGAGGAGGGCGCTCTCCCTGAGTCGGCAAGCCGTCGGTTAACAGAAAAATATTGTCAGGGGGACTTGGCAGTGCGGTGAGTGCGGTGAAGGCGTTGTGCAAGCTTGTGCCGCCGGCAGGAACCTGATCCTGAAGTGCGAGGCTGATANCCTCTAACTTGGGCGTGTCCGCCACCTCGAGCCACTGACCCTCTGTCCCTGCAAGTGCCGGGGCAGCCTGAGTATTGAACGTTATGACCTGAAACTGNGCACTGACCGGCAATTGGGCGGTCAGCCAATCGACCGTGTCGAGGGTGCGCGTCCATTTACCGGCTTGTTTCTGGAGTTCGCGGTCCATATTGCGGAGTCGAATCACGTTGATCAGTTGGTTGGCGAGCATGCTCGCCGAGGTGTCCACCAGAATGGCGATGCGCCGCCCGCCAAGGTTGAGCCCCGTCAGATATTGGCGGTTGCCTTCTCCTACAAACTCTCGGGCACTGCGGCCCGCTTCTGCTTCAGAGGCCTCTTCCAAGAGCTGGATTTCCTCCTCAAGCTGGTTGATTTCGGCCTGCAGTTTGGCGATCGCGTCNNTGTCACTCACGCCGGATTCTTCTATGGAAGCAATCAGCGCTTCGTATTCGTCAAGCTCTTCGGTNATGCGGCGGGCCAGGCCGTCCGCCTCAACGATGTCCAGATCCGCTTCATCGAGGGCATTACGCAGGCGCACCAGCCCGGCTTCACCCTCACGGATGTCCTCCTCGAGGAGATTCACCTCGGAGAGCACCTCGGCATTGACGCTACGGATCTCGACGTCGAGGGAGTGATCAATGATCAGAAAAACGAGCACGACGGCACCGAAACCACAGGACATGATGTCAAGAAAGCTGAGNTTGAAGGTCGAGGATTGTCGCTTGCGACGCGCCATGGNTCAGGATTCCACGGCGATAAAGTGCACCTCGACCCCACCCACGTTGAGCCGATCACTGGCGTTTACGGTGATCACGCCGTCGGCGGGCTGGTCATTCAGGTGTACCGCGAGGTCTGCCGGGATGGTGATTTCGCCAATNCCCGAGACCATCACACNGTCTGCGATGCGGGTTCCGATGATCAGGGGGGTCGCGCGGCCGGCCACGAGTTGATGGGTTGCGACGGGAGGGGCATCGACCTGTCCTGCCGGTGTCGCTGCACTCGAGCCCGATGCGGGCGCTCCGGCAGGCGGTCGACTGTTTTCTAAGCAGGGNGCCTCTCGCTGAAANGTGAGCTCNCCCTCGGGCGCCGTCATAANGCTTGCAANGGCGGGNATNACNTNNGTCTNCACCGTACTGGTGTCNCANGGCAGGCTGAGTCCCGGTAANACCGACAACAGGGTATCTANNGCGATNTGAGNNNTGTGCTGAGGAAGCAGCGGTGCAAGGGCATNACTAAACGCGGCGCCTNCGGGACGCAGGGCATCGGNAGTAATCCGCGCGGTATGACCTTCAACGGTCAAACTCATTTCACTCAGCGTNGCCAGNGATNGNAGCAGTTCGGGAATCTGTTCGTANAGAGTTTGTTCAGTTTCAGCGCGCCGCTGCGGATCAAAGCGGGTCTGGGCAACGAATTGCTCGCCAATCCGTTCTGCAATGTCGTCCATCAAGCCGAGTAAACCTTGGCCGGGCAGGATTTGTGTCTCGCCAGCACACGCCACGCCGCGCTCTACCGATACGGATGTGATGCAGGTCTGATGCAGCTGCAGTTCGACATGGGCACAGGATTGACCCGTTGCGCCACCAATCAGTGCGCTACGATGCGTTACCGCGCTGATGTTCACCGGCAGGGTCTGCAAAATACCCAATAACAACGATAGCTGTGGCGACTCCATTGCGCCCGGGATGACCAGCGTAAGTTCTCCGCCGACGTCGCCCAAAAGGGCCTCCAGATGCGCATGGACTAGGTCAGCGGTGTGCCTCGCAGGACCCAGTGCCGGGCTGAGGTCCTGAGTGGAGAGCCGATGCCAATAGCGGTTATTGATCTCCCGGGGGGCGCGACGCGCTTGCTGCCATGCCGGCTCACCGAATTGATAACGGCCGTCACTGAACCAGACGAATCCGGGCGACCAGGTGTCCAGACCATCGCGCCACAGGCGCAGCGAGGCGTCGTTGCAGTCGAGAAGTTGCATCAGCTGCGGGGTACCGAGAGGTGCCGAAGCAGATGACGGTCGATGTAGCGCTGGGTATTGAGCACTAGCCGCTCTTGCGACAGCTGCAATTGGTGCAGTGCAAACATAATGATGATCGACAACACGAGCGCGACAAAGGTGCTGTTAAAGGCCACTCCGAGGCTGACGGTCACGCCGGAAATGTCGCCTTCAACGGCCTTGTAGGCTTGACCCAGCGCGTCACCGATACCGCGCACGGTGCCGATAAAGCCGATCGACGGGATCGCCCAGGAAATATAACGCACCATAGACAGTTCCGAGTCGAGACGGTCTGCTTCGATATCGCATTGCTCACGCACCGCATCAGATACCGCCGGAATGCTGCCCGTGGTGGTAAAACGGCTCAGCGCATTAGCGAGCGCCCGGGGTAGGAGGTAGTCTTGCTCTTCCAGCGCGAGCGCCTCAAGCGAGCGCGATTGCTCGCGCGCATCTCTGGGCAGGATGCTCGTTCCCTCTGGGATCGCGATGAGCTCGCGGTTCAGCATGTGTCCCTCTGCCCGGGTGCGCGAGGCCTTGAGCCCCATGATCGCCAGTGCCCAGAGCATCAGAATGAAGCAGGCTTCCTGCTCGTAATCCTTGATGACGATGGCCAGTGATCGATTGCCGGTAGGCGCCTCTCCGGCCGCCTGCTGCGCCGCTTGAACCGCCAGTTGTGAATCGGCGCTGGGGCGAATCACGCCCACATAAGCCGCGTGCACCAGAATCACGGCGAACAGCAGGGCAAAGACCTGATAGAGGAATTCCGAGGGTAAACGCAGCTTCATAGCGGGCTCCTGTCAGGCTCAGATATCGACGGGAAAGGACACTGAGAGGTCCTCGGAAATCGATTCGGTCGGTTCATAATCAAGCGCGCTACCGGGATTGTCAGCCACGGGGCTGTCGGCCACTTTTTCTACAGACTCTGTGGCAGTGTCGGTCTCGGCGGCACTGGTCGGTTCGTCGTTTTCTGTCGCGTTCTGAGTGCTCGCGCTCGCCGCCACCAAAGCCCAGAGTATCGCGGTAAGGGCCCCCGTCATGCGCCAAGATAAGCCGGGTTTATTCTGCATAACGCGCAATCCTGAATCCGAGATCATCCCGACCCCGCTCCCCGTAATCCCTGAACGTCAGCCGCAGCTCGGACAACCGGCTCAGCGCCCAACTGCCACCTCGAATAGTGTAGTTGTCGCCTCGCTGCGCGCCCAGTGGATCGATGTAGAGCTGTGCATTGGCGGAGGGAATGCGATAACCGTCGTGTACCCATTCAGCCACATTACCACCCATGTCATGCAGTCCGCGATGGTTGGCTGGGAAGCTGCCCACTGGCGCCGACACGACAAACTGATCGGTATAGCCGTTTAGAATTCGGCCGGTGACCAGCGCCGAGGTGTTATCGGCCACATTGGTAGCAACCGTCGTCGGCGGGAAATCGTTGCCCCAGGCAAAACGTCGCACTAAGTCGCCGTCTACCCGGGCCGCAAACGCCCACTCTGCTTCGCTCGGCAAACGATAGCCGGTGCTGCTGGGGTTGAAGCCGATGATGATGCCTTGATTCTCGCGATAGAAGGGAGGCAGACCCTCAAGCCGGCTGAGCCAGTTACAAAAGCTTGCCGCCTGCTGCCAGCTGATACCGGCTACCGGTTGGTGATCGCGATCGAGCGAGTAACTCTCAATGAGACCTGAGTCGTGCCCCGCTTCGAATTGTCGAAACTGGGCGTTGGTTGTCTCAGTGCTGGCGATGTAGAAGGCGCGCCGCAATTCGACGGGGTGTTCTACCTCATTGGCGCGCCGTCCCGGGTCGCGGCGGGAAGCCCCCATCGTGAAGGGGTTTTGCGTCTCGGTAGCCGGATCAACGAGCACCAGCGTTTGGCCCAATGGGGTAGTCACGGTGGCCGTCATAGCCGCTTTACGCGCGGCGGCCTCGGTGAGCAGCGTCGCGGCAATCTGTTGCGGGAGACCGGGTTTAGGCAGCACCTCGGTCTCGAACGTCGCGTAGCCCGGGAGTCGTACTTCGACGCGCTGCGGTACCGCTGGTAATGAGAGCGTTTGGCTTCCGGTGCCCATTGCCTCGCCATTAATGAAGACTTCGGCTTCAGTGGGTTCAATGGCAAAGCGGACCTCGCCCAGTTCGGGCTCCAAGGTCACCGCACGGCGGGTTGTCTCGCCCCGTTTCAGTGTCAGCGAGAGACTGGCGGCGCGGTATCCGGCTTTAGAGAGGCTGATGCCGTGGCGCTCGCCGGGACTGAGCGGCAATATCAGCGGAGTCAGTCCGACAAAGGTGTTGTCGACGGTCACCCCTGCGCCCGCCGGCGTGCTGGTCAAAGTGAGCGTGGCATCTGCGGGTATGAGGGTGATAGCGCCGAGGTCCTGGTCGATACCGGCCACGATGTTCAATGTAACGGTAGTGGGCATGAAGCCCGCAGCATTGAGCGTCAGGTCATGGTTGCCCGAGAGAACCGATACCCCTTCGGCAGTGATCTCTGCGAGCTCACCGTCTACGCTGGCGATGACGGTTGGCGGTGTGGCACTGAAGCGCACCTGAGCCCAGTCGGGCACGAGCGCAATATCGACGCTCTGGCTCTGGTTGCGACCGGTCACCTCGAGTTGTCCTTGCCACGGCTGGTAGCGGGGTTGTTCGGTGCTCAGGGCATAGCTGCCCGCTTCGAGTACCAACTCGGTTAACGGCGCGTTCCCCAGTGACAGTCCATCCAGCGCAATGGCCGCGCCTTCGGGTTGAGTTGTGATACTCACGGTTCCCGGGAGGGGTGCCAGGCGAATATCCAGCTGCTGCGTATCGGCATTGCCCACGGTGATGGTTTGCTCGTAGGGGTGATAACCCTCGGCAACAATAGAGAGGACATGCTTGCCCGGTCGCACGAGCAGGCGATCACCAAAAGACCAGTTCAGACCGCTGAGAGAAAACTCTGTTTCGGCCTCGGCCTCGATATTCAGGGTCAGTGAGCGTGCGGTAAACAAGAAGAAAAGCAGGGCAGCGATCAACACTCCGGCACCCGCCAAACCAATCTGGGCGAGGCTGACACGCTTTTTCTGATCTGCCGCTTGAGCCAGAGGCTCGAAGGTCGCTGCACTGAGCTGCTCGCTCGTGGGCGCACTGCCGGCTGGTGCAAAGGCGTCGGGCGTCAGCTTAGTGTCGTTGTCAGTCATCGCGTTCGCTCAAATCGGCTCAACACAGCGTACCTCGACGGCATTGCGTTGATTGGGCCGAACCTCAAATTTTACTCTGACGTCGCGATACCCGTTACGGATACCCACCGCTGTATAGAGGCCGGGTCGCAGGGAGAGCGTTTGCTCGGCGAGGGTGCCCAGTCGCTTTACCCGCAGTAGCGTGACGTCGGTGAGGCCATCTGAGGTCATCGTGACTGACACGGGGGTGCTGGCGTAGGTAATCGTTTCCTGTGCGCGCGCGATCTGTGAGGTCAGTCGCGAGCCTGGGTTCACAATCATCATGGCTTCGGCGAGGCTTTCCTGCGCGAGGCGCATAATGCGCGCGTCAATCAGACGGTCCCGCTCTTCCGGGATTTTTTCCAAGCGAGTATCGAGGTCCGCCCGCGGCATCGCCCTTACTGTGCCCTCCGTTGCAAACAGCATTAATGCATCGATCTCGAGCGCCTGTTCATACAGCGCCACCGCATCTGCCCAGCGTTCTTCTCCCTCGGCCTGCATGCCGCTTTCTTTGAGACGAAGCAGTGTGCTCTGGGTGCGCGCCTGATCGACCTCTGCCAGCGCTGAGGCGGGCTCGGGTGCGCCGGGTATGAGCCGCGCAGCGTTGCGAAACTGCGTTTCTGCCTGATCAAAACCCTGCGCAGCCAGTGCACCATAGCCGGCCGTCATGGCCACGGTAAATCGTTCCTGAGTCAGCGCGGATTCCAGCTCGGCGAGTCGCGCTTTGGCGCGCTTGTGTGCCGGGTCGGCCCGAGTCGCCTCGGTGGCAGCGGCAACGGCTTCAGTAAGCCGCCCGTCTTTCTCAGCGGTCTCTGCGGCCTCTAGCGCGACCACCACATCGAGCAGCGCTCCAATGCGATCTTCGAGTGTGATGAGCCGGATATCCGCAGGCGCCATTTGGGCAAGATCAGCGAAGCCCGCCTGAGCGGCGAGGACCTCACCGACTTCAATCGCCGATGTAACCGACGCATGAAGGGTTTCAATGCGCTCGGGTAGGCTGGCTTCCAGAGCAAGCAGCTGGTCGAGGGCATCCTGGTACTGCGCAGTTGCTGCCATAAAATCACGCTCGCGATACGCGGTATCGCCTGCGGCGGCTTTGCCAAGCGCCTCGCTGTAGGCGGGCTCCCCCCAACTGACAGCGCCACGCTCGGCTAGTGATTCCTGAAGTGTGAGTAGCGCCTGCAGTACCTCCTGAGCCTCCCGCCTTAAGGCGCTTTCCTGTGCCTCGGCGAAGGGACTTCGGCTGCTGCCGTTCTCGCCAGCCGGGTTTATCGCTGCAGTGGCGCCGCCCGCTACCGGGGTATCTCGCAAAGTGGTCGTGGCAACGGGTTCGGTATCGCCGGGCGTAACGAGTCGTGGCAATACAAAGAACACGAAGATGAGTAACAGGGCCGCGGTGGCGAGGGCGATCAACACCGCGCGAGATTGCGGACCCTTTTCAGCCGAAGCAGTCGACTCACTCGCAGTCGGCGCGGGCTCGAAACTGGTGGCGGAGAGGGGCTGCTCTGTCTGGTCGGTCACGAGTCCTGCGTGTCAGGCGTCGGGGGGACGTTATCTGCCGGCGCGGAAGGGGGCTCCAGCGCGGCGAGTTCAGCAGCATAAATATCGGCCAGCAGCTCGCGCCATTGATCGTACTGGTCTTCGACATTACCGCTCAGTCGGACCGTGCGGTCCTCTAGTTCGATGACTCTGGGTGTGATCTCGGCGTCCAACGATTGCCCGAGTTCCTCCAGCGCCAGAGAGTGAATATTGGATTCGGCGCGCTTTTCAAGGCCGCGCTTCAGCAGCGCTCCGCCGCCGATCACGCCGACTGTTCCGGCGCTCCGCGCAGTGCGGTTGCCCGACGATTGCGCGAGAACCCCAGCGATGATCGCTGCACCTCCGGCAATCATCTCTCTTTGAGATTCAGCCTCGAGTTCACGCAGCGCGACGGTCTCTTCGTAGCTGGCTTTGCGCCACTCCTGATAGGGCGCATACATATTTTCCGCGAAGCCGGTGTAATGGCCCTGTAGGGTGTCGACAAACACGTAATGTCGCTGCCGCAGACCGCGAATGCGACCCAGCATGGGATCATCCTCTGCCGGTAACCTGCGCAAGCTGATATGCCCCGATGCATCTTCCTCCAGGTAATCCGCGAAGGCGCCGTTGGCAAAATCCCGGGCGAAGCGCATTTCGGCCACCTGTCGAATGGCTATCCGATCTTCGGCCGGCAGCCGGTCGAACAGGGCGAGCATGTCGTTGGCGATCATGCGATATACCGCAAGGAAGGGGTCCTGCTTGACCCGCGTGCCCTGCTCGTAAGCGTAACGGCTGGTAATACCTTGATAGCGTTTATCGAGCCAAAGGGTCCCGTGCGCGTCACTGACCAAAATCTTGATTTCCAGTGCCTCGCCATCCGATTGGAGAATCGTGCCGCGCACTAACAGATCAGAGAACTGGCGATCGTCCGGCACGACCCTGACTGCACCCCACCCGCCCTGTTCGGTCAGGACCTCGGCGAGTTCGGCCGCCATAAAGGTAGCCTCTGCTTTTCGCACCTCCGGATAAACTTGCTCCTCGTCTTCGACGCTGCTGATACCCGGGTCCAGAATGACCACACCCACGTCCAGCAGTTCCGCTTCGGGCGTCAAGGTGTTGGGGGCGTCAAGCACGGGAACAGAGGTTGATTTAACCGTTTCCGATACGCAGCCGGTGATCAGCGCCAGCCCCACAGCGAGTGAAAAAAGCAGGCGGATCACGAGTCTGGCTCCTCAATGCCCTTGTACTTGCGGTATTCGGTCCATAGTTTTTCTCGCACGGCGGGATCCGGTTCTCGCATTGCGGCCTCACGCAATTGTCGTGCTACTACATCGTCGTCATTGCCGCTGGGAATATCGGATGGCGGGGGGTACTTGGCGCCATCGACAGGCGGTGCGCCACTGCGTCCACCGATACCGCCACCGACAGAGCCGCTGCCACCGCTCGCCATTCCGCCACCAAAGTCAGGTTCTTCGCCCTCAGCCGCGTCGGGAGCGCCGGCCGTTTGTGCAGTCTGGGCGCTCCGATCTCTCGCTGCCTCTCGCTGACGCNGTTCTTCNTCGTAAATGATGCCGTCGAAATCCCGGGTGCTTTCCTCAAGCTGNCGATCGAGGATGGCGACCTGCTCTGCGGCCGTCATCGGACCTCCCAGCCCCCTATCCGACTCCATCCCGCCACTGGCGCGCGTTCCCGGCCCGGGCTGATCATTGTTTCCTTCGGCACTACCAGAGCGCTCAGCGACCTGGCCGGTTCCGCCAGACGCTCCGCTGTCCTTGCTCGCTTCGGCACCGTTTTGAGATCCTTCCGAATCCGACGAAGCCTCGCCCTCGGAGCCGTAATCTTCGTCAAAAGTGGGCAGGGTATCGACCATGGAGGGTAAATCAGCGCCACCGGCCATCTCGCCAAAGCCGGGTTCACTTCCCCCCGTCCCATCGTTACCGGTTGCGGTTCCACCGGCTTCGGATCCGGGCGCGTCGGCGCCATTGCCTGCGCCGGCGGTCTCTGTGCCTGCTGATCCAGAGCCGGGCATAGCGCCCCCTGAAGGAGCTGGGTTGCCGCTACTGGCACCGCCGGGGCTGGACGAGCTGGAGCCGGCACTGCCCGATGAGCTTGCACTGCTGGATCCTGAACTTCCGCTATTTGAGCTAGGGGAGCTGGCGCCACTCGCTCCACCCGAGGGGGGAGAGGAGGCCCCAGAGCTTGAGGGCGAGGAGGGCGGCGTGGGCAGCGAAGGGGTGGTCGGTGTACTGGCGGAAGGGCAGCCCATCAATACNAGCATCACGCTCACGATTGCGCCCGCCGCCAATGGGCGCAGCAGGGTCGATGCATCACAGTGCAAAAGGGATCGAGTTTTCATCAGGGCTGCAGTGCCATCGCATCCGTGCCGGCAGGGTTCAAATCAAATGACCACACAATCATACCAGTCTCCACTGCTTTACCCTCCTCGTAGCGAGGTCTAAACCGTGTGCGCCGCATTTTACGCAACAAGCGGTCTATTGCCGGGTCATTATTTACCTCGGGTTCGACGGTGTCGTCGGCCTCTTCACTCGTTTCAGCCTCTGTATTTTCTGAGACCGCGGTGACGGTAATGCGNTCCAGTAGTGTGATTTTTCCGGCCTCGTTGAGCTGAAACTGGACCACCAGCGACCCAGAGGCATCGCGCCGAAAGGGGGGTAGCGGCCTGAGCGTGTCGATATCAGGCAGAGGTGTTGCCGTTTCAAAGAGTGCTGCGCGCATGACCGGATCGTCTTCGGGTGGCGGCGCCTCAATTTGCGTGATCGAACTGCTGTCCTCGGCGTTACCGTCGGCNGCTAATTCGGCTGGCATGGCAGAGGCTTCTGCGGTCATTGCCTCGCGCTCGTTTTGCGCGTTGGTTACTGCGGCCGGTGGCGTCTCTCCGGGGCCATCGTTGGCGGCGGCCGCCTCATCCTCTGGGGCTGGCTGCGCGTCACCGACGCCTGCCCCTGATTCAGCGATCTCCGGAGGCGGTGGTGTAATGCGGCGCCAGGCCTTGTCGTAGTAGCTCTGCGCGTCCGATCTGCGGCCCATCCAGCGGCCCCAATCACCGAGCCGAGCCAGGTCGTAGGCCTGCTCCCCAGCGGAGGACCCGTTGAGCGATTTGATGCCCAATATAGTGGATAGCACCGCCTCACCGCGCCGATAGGCCCCCCCCAGTGCCGAAGTCTGCCGATAGCTGGACCCATCGAACGCGCTGTTGCTGGCGTTCTGTCGTTGGAGGGCTGCGAACCGGTACTGCAGGCGCAACATCCCCTCCAACGGCTTTAGCAGCGCCAAAGATCGATCACCAAAGAGTTGGGTGCTCTGGTTATAGGCGAGTCGGTAATACTCCCAGCTCCGCGCGAGATGTTCGGGATGCGCTTCCTGGTCACCGACCCCCAAATCCCAAGCTTGCTCGGCCCAGGCGCCCTGATCGAGGAGCGCGGCGATGGAGGCAGGTGTGCCTTCCAGCGCTTCAGATTCGACCCGCGCGAGATAACGCTGGTGCTCATCGACTTCGTCGTACCGACCCAGTGCACTCAGGCTGCGAATCTCGGCCTTGAGCAAGGGGATTTGGTCCGCGGCATAGAGTCCCGATTGAATCCGGCTCACATGAACGCCGCGTTTCAAGACGGTGGCAGCCTCGGCNTGGCGATTGAGCGCCTGCAGATTAAGCCCCAATCCCAGCAGTTGCTCGGTCAGCCCGGGTGCAAAGGCGCCGGAACTCTCCTCCATCGATGTGATGTAGCGACGATAAATCCCGAGCGTATCCGGCTCGGCGGGTGATGGTGCGGCGCGCTCGGGCTCCAATGGTGCTGCCATATCGATTACGATAGGCGCCGCCTCGGATCCGGCCGCTTCTTCGACGGGGTTCTGGGCGCTAGCAAAAAAGGGCCCGACCCCAATGAAAATCAGGGCCAGTAGCGGCAATCCGTGCCTGTCTGACAGTGGGCGCGTATGAGCCAAGATCCCTCTCCGGCGCGTAATACGGCCAGCCAGTATAGAGCGATGTGGCAGAAAAAAGCAGGTGAGCGAGCGCGGCTAACGCCAGCCTTGCTGAACGGATACGGGACACAAGCCGTCAAATAGGGCAAAGGAGCAATATGAGTCAGTTCTTATCACATACCGCGGTGTCGCCGCTCGGCGAGTCGCGCTGGCAGGCAGCCGTGCATCGCGGCTGGCGTATCGGGTCAGTGGCCAATGGCGGCTATGTGCTCGCGCTCGTCGGGCGCGCTTTGTCTGAGGCGCTGAACCAGCCCGACCCGCTGAGCATCAATGCCTTTTATCTGGCGCCCGTGGCGCTGGGGGAGGTCGAGGTAGCGGTGGAGTCACTCTCGGAGACNCGCAGCACCCATTTTGCCAGTGCCGATCTGCGGCAGGANGGACNGTTAAAGCTGCGCGCCACCGCGGCCTACACCGATCTCGACAGACTCAGCGGCCCGGATTGGACCAACGTGGCGCCGCCCGAAGTGCCGGCCTTTGATGAGGTGGCCGCGCCCGCCATGTCGCACCTCGAGATTCACCAGAGCATTGATCTGCGCATGGTGCAGGGCGCCGAAGTCTTTACCGAGGGCGAAACCGATGGTTCGGGGGAGTTTATTGCCTGGCTGGCACACAGAGACGGCGCCGCGCCGGGGCCGATNGATCTGTTGATGTTTGCCGACATTATGCCGCCACCTATCTTCACGATTTATGGGGCCTACGGGTGGGTGCCGACGGTGGAGCTCACGGTACAGGTGCGCCGCAAGCCCGCGGGGGGTCCGCTCTTGGCGCGNCACNNNNCGCG
>NYTG01000071.1:13122-20258 GCA_002683395.1 Halieaceae bacterium
TGNCNCGCGGTGTNGCCGAGACCGACACCGAGATTTGGGATGTGAATGGCGATCTGGTTGCCATGGCTCGCCAGACTTATAAGGTGCGGATGCCGAAGGAAGACTGATGCGTTCAGTCAGGAAAGCAACGCGAGGTCCATGACCTGATCGATGAGATTGATCCAATCGGTCTCGTCTTTTTTGGTGTGGGGTTCTATGTCCAGTAGCACCCGCCCAATCGTGTAGGACTGAATAAAGAGCGCGGCCGTGCGGGCGGGGAAGTCAGAGCGGACGTAACCTTTCTCCTGCGCCGCGCGAAACTCGTGGGCGAGTCGCTCAGTCATGTCAGCCTGAACCGCCGCCACCCGCTCCAGTAGCGCCGGCCGGCTACCAGCCATGGCCAGCAGCTTGATCCTTAGCATCCTTCTGGCTGCCCGGTCGGCGCTTTGGGTGGCGCGGGTAATGGCGGTCATCGCCTGCCTGAAGTCACCCTTGCTTTTGCAACGGCCGAGTGCGCCCGAGATGGCCTGGGCGTCGAGCTCGACATTTCTGGCAAAGCCCCTAAGCAAGGCCTCCTCTGCAAGGGTCTCGAGATCTTTGAAGTGCTTATACAGCGTGTTGCGTGCAACGTCGGCGTCAGCCAGTACGTCATCGAGGCGAAGCTGGTGAGCGTCCTGTTCCAGAAGCAGCGCCTCCGCAGCATCGAGTAGCTTGACCCGAACAGCTTCTCCGCGGGGCTGTTTGGATTGCTGCTCGCCCAGCGGCACCACGTTGTGTTTGTCAGGACGCGGTTTTGCCATCGGCCAAGTCTAACGTGGCTAGTTGCGCTTCCGCCATGCCCGGCTTCATTGGGTAGTTTAAAAATAAATACCTTTAGTAGATACTGTAAATATATATTTTATNTTTTTTTGGAGCGTCAGCTTTGCGCATGACTCCCTACAACACTTGGCAATGGCGATTGCGCCGCGAAGCCTTTGGGCCAGCGCAGCTTCTGTCAGTAGGCGAGAAAGCTTCTTTATTGGTTCTGTTGTCCATAACTTTGCCGACGGTTGCCATTGGTGCGGTTGATGCAAACTACTCCCTTGTCGATTTCTCTAACGCCGGCAATAGCTCGATTGGCACTGCGGCTGCCGCGGGATTCGAGCATAAATATGAGGACGTGCTGGCAGGCGTTGATGCCGTCTTAACGGTCACCGACACGCAAAATATCCAATCCGCTAAAACCAATACCGACGGTAAAGTTAGCGAGGTTGATGAGTATTTTTTTGGTAGCCCGCCGGGGTGGGCTACCACCAATGACGGGATCAACACTGAAACCTATTCAGTCGCCAGCACAGGTGAAAGCTTTACGACCTATCGCATTGATTTTTTGCAGGCGGACACGCTCAGCCCCATTACGGTGAACAATATCGCGATTACTGTGAAGGATCTTGACGATACTGAGTTCGTTGAATTTGGAGGCATTAACTCATACACCCGAGCGCAATCGACTTCGGTGGCGGTCGAAACTCCGGGCGATAACTTCCGATTCAAAGGAACAACCTCGGAGACCAGCAGTAGCGTCAGCGGTTGGGCTGAAGTCCGTTACGGCTCGGCAAACTCGATGACAATGGTGATGGGAACGACCAACTCCGCAGAAGTCGGCGCCAGATTTGGGATCTCCTTTACCGCTGCCAGTTGGGGAAGCGCAGCGACAAACTCCGTAACCGTTAATGAGCCAACCTATACGATCACCTACAACGGTAATGGAAACGATGCGGGTACCTTGCCTGCAGCCACCTCCGGCCAAGGCGCCTTAACGATAGCGTCCAATTCGGGCGGCCTGTCAAGAGCGGGTGTGGCGTTCAATAGCTGGAACATCAAAAGCGACGGCTCCGGTTTGGCCCTCGCACCGGGTTCATCCTATACCCCCAGTGCTGACACGACGCTCTACGCAATTTATCCCGCAACAAACTCGGTTCCAGGCGCCCCAACCGTCGTAACGGCCGCAGCGGGCAACGCTCAGGCGACGGTTAGTTGGACTGCGCCGACTGATACCGGGGGCGCAGACCTCAGTGGCTACAAGGTGACGTCCTCACCGGGGGGTAAGCAGTGCAACGCGACGGGAGCGACAACAAGTTGCACCGTCACAGGGCTCACCAATGGCACGGCCTACACATTCACGGTAACGGCGACCAACGCTGCGGGGACTACCAGTGCGGCATCTTCTGCGAGTAACAGCGTCACGCCAGCAACCGTCCCTGGCGCACCGACAGTCGGCACGGCCACAGCTGGTAACGCGCAGGCCTCGGTGACATGGACCGCCCCTGCCGACAACGGCGGGTCAGCTGTCACCAGCTATACCGCTACGGCCGTTGAGGACAACACCAAGTCCTGTACCGTTAACGGCTCAACACTGACCTGCACTGTAACTGGCCTCACCAATGGCTCGGCGTACACCTTTATAGTGACGGCGACTAACAGTGTGGGGACAAGTGCAGTGTCCTCCGCCAGTAATGGCGTGATACCTGACGCTGCAGCTATATCTGCGCCCGGGGCACCGACCAATGTGACAGCGGTCGCGGGACACGGTGAGGCCACAGTGTCCTGGACAGCCCCAGCATCGAATGGTGGCGCTGAGATCACTTCCTACACCGCCGCAACCAACCTCAGCTGCACCACATCTGGCACATCGTGCACGGTAACAGGCCTGACCAACGATACCGCTTATACCTTTACCGTTACCGCAACGAATGCAGCGGGTACCAGTGTCGCGTCTGCAGCGAGTAACAGCGTGACGCCAGTCGCCAGCAGCGTGACGCCAGCAACCCCGGTTCCCTTCCTGTCTCTGTGGGCTCTGTGGATATTCGGCGGGCTTCTGGGACTTCTCGGCCTTTGCAGGCTGAGGCAGCAGGCGAGTGCCTGAAACAAAAAGCCCGGCCTAGGCCGGGCTTTTTGTGGGGCTTTAGTCGTGAGTTCTTTTANAGTGCAAAGCGCGCGGTCGGCGCGTCTCGTGAATAGCGCTTACTCGGTTGCTACGTGCCCACCGGGTCGGCGCATGTCGGCAAAACCCTGCATCCAGCCCTCATCGATCATCAGTGAGTTCGAGCGCCCAATGGTGCGGCGGGTGGGGCTGAGGTTGTGGCCCCATTCCTCTAACAGTCGCTGGGTGTCAGCGCTAATACCGGGCTCAACCAATGTGCGATCGGGCATCCACTGATTGTGCACACGGGGTGCGGCGACCGCCGTGGCGATGTTCATATCAAACACCATGGCATTCAGGAGTGTTTGCAGCACGGTGGTNATNATCANCGACCCACCNGGGCTGCCCGCAGCNAGCCANGGNTGNCCNTCNTTGAACACCANTGTCGGGGTCATGGAGGAGAGNGGNCGNCTGCCNGGNGCGATGGTNTTNGCCTCGCCCTGNACCAANCCGTAGGCNTTGGCGGCNCCNGCNTTGGCGGCNAAATCGTCCATCTCGTTGTTGAGCANCATGCCGGTGCCNGGCACNACGATGTGNGAGCCGAAGCTGAAGTTCAGGGTGTAGGTNTTGGCGACCACNTTGCCGTNNGCATCGGCNACNGAGTAGTGNGTNGTGTCNGGGCTCTCNTTGGGNACCGGGTTACCGGGGCCGATTTCATCNGGNGTCTTGGCCTGATTCGCGGCAATCAGCTCGCGGCGCGCNGCGGCGTAGTCCTTGCTNATCANCGCCTCGATGGGAATCACGGTCTGGTCCGGGTCACCGAGNTAGCGGCTGCGATCGGCGTAGGCGAGCTTCATGCTCTCGATCACCCGGTGCAGGTAGGCGGCGCTGTTGTGCCCATAGGACTCGAGCGGATAGGGCTCGAGGATGTTGAGCATCTGCAGAATATGAATGCCGCCGGAAGAGGGCGGTGCCGCCGAGACAATCTCGAAATCGCGAAAGGTGCCTCTCACTGGCGGGCGCTCGAGCACGCGGTAGCTGGCAAGATCCTCAGTGGTGATCAACCCATCGTTGGCCGCCATGTCGCTGGCAATGAGTTCGGCGGTTTTGCCTGTGTAAAAACCGTCAGCCCCTTTGTCACGGATACGCGTCAAGGTGCGCGCCAAATCCGGTTGTTGAAACAGCGTGCCGGGAGGGGGAGCCGCGTCACGGCCTTGCAGGTAAATGCGCTTGGCCTCCTCATTTTTCGCAAGACGCTCGGCGCGCGCGTTTAAACTCATGTGCAAAGCCAGTGGCGTATCAAACCCTTTTTTGGCCAGATCGATCGCGGGTTGAATCACCTGCTTCAGTGAGAGTTTACCGTAGCGCTCCTGCGCATGGATAAGGCCCGCCACGGTGCCGGGCACACCTGCTGCCTGATGGGAGAAGTAGGCTTTAGCCTGATCGACCGAACCATCCTCTTTCAGAAACATATCGCGCGTCGCCGCCGTTGGCGCGGTCTCACGGTAGTCAATGAAGACCTGCTCGTCGCTCTCTGCGAGGTGGATCAGCATAAATCCGCCGCCGCCGATATTGCCCGCTCTGGGCAGCGTTACGGCAAGGGCGAAGCCAGTCGCCACGGCAGCATCGATAGCGTTACCACCCTGCTTCAACATGTCGAGGCCAATCTCACTGGCGAGCGCCTCGGGGCTGACCACCATGCCGAGGCGACCATAGGCGGGCAGGAAACGGTTTTGATAATCGATGATCGGCGCCTCGCTGAGGGGCACCGTGGGCAGCGTGCCTTGTGCGGCAGCGAGCGGGCTAAAGAGCAGTCCCAGAAGGAGCGATTTGATTGACATAGCGTGGTCTCGGCGTTGGATAACCGTTAGGTACGCATGGCGCGCTAAAACGGTGCGTGAGGCTAGCACAACAGGCGACCCCTCAGGCAAGCACCTGCGCTACACTTTAGGCAGTTTCACCTTTTTTTGAGATGCCATGCGTTTTAGCGAGCACCGACGACAATACACTCTGGGGGGCCTCCGGCGCAGTGACCTAGCACCTGAACCGGTTGCACAATTTATCCTCTGGCAAGAACAGGCCATCAGCGCGGAACTGGCTGACCCGACTGCCTGCGCGCTCGCAACCCGACAGGCCGACGGCACACTCCGCCAGCGCATGGTGTTAATGAAGGGGATCGATGAGCGCGGCCTGGTGTTTTACACCAACTACGAGAGTAACAAGGCAGCGGCGCTGGACGCGTGTGAGCAGGCCTCTATGTTGTTTCCCTGGAATGAACTGGATCGACAGGTATCGGTCACCGGCTCAGTAACGCGGATCAGCGATGAGGAATCGGATGTGTACTTTGCGTCGCGGCCCCGCGACAGCCAGCTGGGTGCCTGGGCGTCTGCTCAGAGCCATCCCATTGAAGGNCGCGANGCNCTGATGCAGCAGCTCACTGACGTCACTGTNCGTTTTGGNGAGGANCNGATCCCGCGCCCGCCNCANTGGGGGGGNTATCGATTAGTGCCNGCAGTNTGGGAGTTTTGGCANGGNGGTGAAAATCGCCTGCACGACCGGTTTCGCTATCACGNCACGGCCGATGGGGNCTGGCAGATCTCNCGGCTGCANCCCTNAACACGATTGCNNTGGATNACGCTCAGATCGCCCGACGACNNAAGTAGTGGGGTAGNTTTGGNAAACCCAATAACTGCCGNCGGATCAGGTCGAGTCCGGCTGCCGCGACCAGCTTTTGGAACATGGCCCGATCGGTGGGCAAGATCGTTTTCAGTGTCTGCATGTCGGTCATCGTTCCCCAGGCTAGCCACACCGTGCCCACCGGCTTATCGTCTGAGCCGCCTTCGGGACCGGCGATCCCCGAGACCGCAATACCGATGTCTGCCCCCGATCGTGTCAGTGCGCCGCTTAACATCTGCCTCACTACCGGCTCACTGACGGCGCCCTCGTTCTCTAACGTGGTGCTGTCAACGCCGAGCACCGAATGCTTAATGGAATTGGCGTAAGTCACAAAGCCGGCCTCAAATACGGCCGAGGCCCCTGGCTCGGCGGTCATCATGGCGGCGATCAGCCCGCCGGTGCAGGACTCGGCCGCCACCATTTTTTTCCCTTGGGACCGAAGCGTTTCTTGCAGGGCTCCCGCGAGGGTGGTGTCGTCCTCGCCAAGAATGTGATCCCCGATCAGTCGCTCCAGCGTCGCCCGGCAATGCGCCACATCGGGTGATAGCGAAGCGCTGGTGAGTTTGATTTCGAGCTGCGGTATGCCTGCGCGAAAGCCCAATACCACGCCCTTCGGCCACGGCTCGGGATCCTCGTCGATCAGAGCCTGCGCAGTCGATTCTCCAATGCCAAACGTCTGCAGACGCACTCGATGCACGGCCCCGCCACCGATAGCCTCGGTGATGCGTTCACAGACCTCGGGCAGCATGGCCCGTAGCTCTCCCGGTACGCCCGGAGTGGTCAGGATGAGTGTTTTGTTGACTTGAAGCGCAAAGCCCACCGCGCTACCCCGGGGGTTGTGGATGATGGCCGCGCCTTCGGGCAGCCAGGCCTGCTTGAGATTGGCGTCATTGGGTTCGATGCTGCGCGCAGCGCACCAGTCGCGAACATGTTTTTCTGCCTCTGGGTTCAGTGCGAGCGGCACACCCGCTGCGGCTGCCACCAGCTCTGCGGTGAGGTCATCTTGTGTGGGCCCCAGCCCGCCGTTCATGACCATAACGCCGGCGTTGTCGGTTGTCCGCTTGAGCGCGGCTACCAGTCGCTCTCGGTCATCTCCCAGTGTGATCTTTTCAGCAATGGTTTGGCCTTGCACGGCGAGCGCTTGCGCGATCATGGCTGAGTTACTGTCGATGGTATCGCCGCTCATCAGCTCATCGCCGGTGAGGAGCAGGTGAATGTCGGTGTCGGTCATAGGCTTTGAGAGACGGTCGCACTCGCGGAGTCGTCGGGCACCTCGGCGCCTGAATGGTCAGTATCCGGTTTGGGATCTTTCGGAGGTTTGAGTCCGCATCCCTCGGTCAATGAGAACAGTGCCAGGTAGTCGCCGCCTGCTGGCGCCTCCCCGAATTCGACCTCTACCGGCTGCAGTAACCCGAAGCGCCGAGTAGTACTCGTCAGACTCATGGTCCACTTGTCGAAACTGAACTTTTCCTCTTCGGGGCGCAAATCCACCAGACCCTCGAGTCCATTGTCATCGAGCTTGACGGTAAAGCCGGAGCTTGTGATGTGACTGATTTTTCCTGCAAATCGAGTTTGGCCG
>NYTG01000011.1 GCA_002683395.1 Halieaceae bacterium
GCTTCACTTAACGCAGACACACGTTGACTCACGGCGCCCAAAGATGTGTACGAGTTAGAAAATGTTCGCATAGCAGTCACCAGACCCAGCAATATCATTGCCAGTACAAGCGTCGCTATGACCACCTCGACGAGGGTCATACCCTGTTGCTCAGCTCTCATCCGTCACCTCGGTAATCTCACCCACCGACTGGAGAACGATTTCACGACGATTGGCCTCGTTAGCCCACGTTACCGACACCGTCACGTAGGTCAACGCATCCTGACTATCGCCGCGCTGCTCAATTGGGTAATTTGCCATCGAACCGAGTCGCTCTGCCCGCGCACTCCAGTCGTAGCTACCGTACTGACCCGCTTCCTGCTTTCCAATAAACAACAAAGCCGAGAACGCTTCCATGGTCGATTCCGCCAGCGCGAGGGCTTGGGAATACTCTGCGGAGACACGAATATTTCTCGTCGCGCCCGAGGCCGATTGGTAAAGCACTGACAGCGCCAGCCCCATAATGACCATCGCGACAAGCATCTCGATCAACGAAAATCCCTGCCCGAGCGGACGAGATACAGGACCAATGAGTGTTCGGCGAGCCATTAGATTGCGGTCTGCCGAACGTCTGCCAGCAACCATCCAATCTGTATCAACGTGCCGACTCCAGATTGTCGAATGAGCTCAATATCGCCCCCACTGGCCCCACCGGCAGGATAAAATCGAATGACTGATGCGCCCTTAGAAGATGACAACGCCGCCGCGCTGGTAACCGATAAAGTCAGTGACTCTGGGAACCGAATAATTTTGCCGTCATCGAGCGCCACGCCGGCCGCTACGACTGCCATTTTCTTTTGTTCCGGCTCAAAGACCAGGTCAACCGGCTTGTTGGATCGCGTCGCCAGTGCTCTGGCATTGTTCGCCGCACTCACGATCTGGCGCACCGCTTCACGGTAGTCGCGGCTGTCTGACCACTTAGAAAGATTAGGCACAGCAATAGCGAACAAGAGCCCGGCAATCACAAGGACTACTGTGAGCTCAATCAGCGTGAAACCTTTTGTGGTGGATGACCTCATGGGTGTCTGCGGTCAACTTGTCACGTCTGCGTCTTCACTGGTGCCGCCCGGTCGCCCATCACCACCCAAGGAGGTAATCTCGGGGCCATTACCTTGACCCGGATATCGGTACTCATACGGGTTGCCCCAGGGATCCAAAGGTAGCTCACCTTTTTTCAAATAAGGCCCGTTCCATCCCCTTACCCCAGACGGCTCGCTGACCAAAGCCTCCAAGCCCTGACTGCTGGAAGGGAAGCGCCCAACATCCAGCTTGTAAATCTCTAACGCCTGCTCTAAATCGCTGATTTGAATCGCCGCGGATTTCGACTTCGCACCACCTAACTGGTTCAACACCTGCGGGCCTACCAGCGCGGCTAGCATGCCTAAAATAGCCAGCACGACCAATAATTCCACCAGCGTGAAGCCTTTCGCTGATTTTGTTTTACGTTGCCTCTGTTTCACAGTTGCTGTCTCCCTCATTTCAATTTCAGTCGCGCTAGAACGCCATAGTGTTGACAGACAGAATGCCCATTAAGATGCCCATAATAATCACGGCAATGACGCCACCCATCCCCAAAATGAGCGCGGGCTCGAGCAATGTCAGCGCACGCTTAACATCGGACTCCACCTCGGCTTCGTAGACCTGAGCCAGCTCTATCAGCATGGTGTCTAGACGACCCGATTCCTCCCCCACCAGGACCATCTGAATCGCCATCGGAGAAAAAATATCAGGCTGCATCGCCTTCGACAGCCGCTCACCCCTTTTCACAGCCGGCTCCAAGCCAGCCAAATGTTCTTTGATGAGGGCATTACTGACTGTGCCGCGAGCAATATCCACTGCCTTTAAAATGGCCACACCATTTGACAGCAAGGTTCCCATGGTGCGGGCGAATCGAGAAATCTCAAATTTCCGCAACAAAGGCCCGGCAATGGGTAGGTTCAGTAATTTGCTATCGACTGCAGCCCTGCCCTCAGGCGTACTAACCCATCGCTTTGCGAAATGGCTGACCGCAATGATCCCGCCCAACATTAACCACCACCATGCGGAAACCACGTCGCCGAGCACGATGATGAATTGGGTCAGCATGGGTAAGCCATCACCCATTTCGTCAAAGATCGATTCAAACTCAGGCACGACGAAACCCAACATAATGGCCACAGATAAAGTTGCTACCACCGCCAGGATGGCGGGATAGACCAGGGCGGAGACAACCGTTGAGCGCACCGCTTTGCTTCGCTCCAAGTACACCGATAATTCGGAGAGCACCCCTGCTAAATTACCGCTGGCCTCTCCAGATCGCACCATGCTGACGTAAAAGCTGCTGAATACCCCTGGGTACTGATCAAGCGCTACGGTGAAAGCGCGCCCTGATTTAATGGTTTTGAGGATATCCTCTGCCATCAGCTTCAGCGCGCCAGGTTCAGCNGTATCGATCTGGATTTTAAGCGCGCGATCNAGGGGTAATCCGGCGTGAAGCAATACGCTTAACTCAGAGGTCAAACGCAAGACCTGAGCTGAGGACACCGTGTCAGTGCGATTAAAAATAAGATTCGTTTTGGGATTTGAATCGGCGTTATCGGTCGCCTGNGAAACCGCCCCCGCGCTGTTNGGAGTCAGCACGATCGGCGTCAAACCGCGAGCGCGAAGCGCACGGGCAGCTGACTGCAGATCCGAGGCNGTCTCGACCCCTTGATGCAGACTTCCCCCTTGATCAGAGGCGCGATATTCGAAGATGGCCACTCAGCAATGCCTCAGTCCAGCTCCAGATCGACCTGATCCTGAGTCACTCGCAACACTTCGTCGATAGAGGTCATTCCCGTCTGCACCTTGAGCATGCCGTCTTCAAGCAGCGTTGCCATTCCATTGGCGCGAGCTTGCTCGTTCAATTGATTGGCATCCGCCCCGTCAAGGATGGCCTTTTGGAGCTCTGGACTCAGAACAAACAGCTCGTGTATGGCCGTCCGACCAGAAAATCCAGTCTGCTTGCAATGTTCACAGCCCACTGGCTCGAAGATGGTGGCNGTGTCCGCCTCATCCGCTGTTAATCCGAGTTGCTTGAGCTGCTTAGGTCCAAGTTTGCTCGGNCGCTTGCAATGCTTGCAGAGCACGCGCACCAGACGCTGAGCCAGGACGCCGTTCACGGCTGCAGTAATTAAAAAGCGCTCGACCCCCATATCCTCAAGCCGCGTGATNGCACCTGCAGCGGTATTCGTGTGCAGAGTCGATAGCACTAAGTGACCCGTCAGCGAGGCTTGCACTGCGATCTGCGCGGTCTCCGTATCCCGCATCTCACCGATCATNATGATGTCGGGGTCCTGCCNCAAAATTGACCGCAACGCTCTGGCGAAAGTCAGATCAATCTGAGACTGCACCGGTATCTGGTTGATCCCCTGTAGCTGGTACTCTACCGGGTCCTCCACCGTAATGATTTTCAGGCTGTCGGAGTCCACGTTAGAAAGCGACGCATAAAGGGTAGTGGTTTTACCTGACCCCGTAGGNCCGGTCAGTAGCAAGACGCCATGCGGCCGACTCAGCAGGCTAAGGTAGTGCTTGAGTATNTGGGGGCTAAAGCCCATGTCCTCGATATTAAGCTGGACGCTCTGCCGGTCGAGCACACGCATGACCACGCATTCACCGTGAACGGTGGGCANCGATGACACGCGCAGATCGAGTTCATGACCCTTCACGCGCATCATAATCCGCCCGTCTTGGGGCAAGCGNCTCTCGGCAATGTTCAGGTTNGCCAGCAGCTTGACTCGGGAAATCACCGCCGCCGCCAGACGCTCGTCCACCTGCCCTGACGCATCTTGCAGCACACCATCGACGCGATATCGGATTCGCAGACCGCCATCAACTGATTCGAGATGAATATCAGAGGCCCCCAGATCCATCGAGCGCTGGATGAGTTGATTCACCAACTGGATGACAGGCGTCTCGCTGGCAAGGTCTTTCAGATGCTCGACAAATTCCGCGTCGTTGACATAAGGCGAGTCATCGTCGTGTGCCTCGGCCTCTTGCTCAGGGAAGTAGACTTTTAGCGCGGTCTCCACATCCTGCGGCAGCGCCAGCGCCATCTCAACCGACCTGCCGCAACCTAAGGTCAACGCTTTATGCACAAACTCAGACTGCGGCTCCGCNGAGGCAACGGTGATAACACCCTCTTTTATGGCAACGGGCGCGACGGCATTATTTAAAAGAAAGGCCAAGGGCAGCGGATCAATTTCCAGCGGCTCCTGCGGAAACTGCTCTTCCTTGACCCAGGCAACACCCAAATGCTCTGCGAGGACCTTGAACAGATCCGCCTCAGCGATAAGCCCCAGACGCACTAANACCTGACCTATACGACCCCCCATCTCGCGNTGGGCGGCCAGCGCTCGATCAAGATCCCGAGCATTCAGCAACCCTCGCTGAATCAGCTCCTCACCGAGAGGTGTTTCACTGGGCTCGGTTAACTGCAGTGCTTGTGTCACATTCGCTCCCCACCTGATCGGGACATTCGTCGGCGCAGCCCGCGCCAACCTTCTCGGCCAAAAATACGAGCAGCCGACCTCAACAACACCACCAGCTGAGATGGCTTTTTTGCCGCCTGAGCGAGGTAAAGCCTTACGCGACCGACATCTATGCCATCTAGCTCGCCGGCTACAAAACCCGGACTCACGAAGTCTGAGTTGCCGCGACTCGCCGCACGTCGGAGTACATCTATCATCCCGGAAGCCCGCCAAGGGTCAGGGAACCGGGCCTGTAAAGCCGCATCATCTCGGTAGGCGTGACGCCACGACGCCTCAATAGCCATACCATCGGATAAACAACCAAAGGTCCACTCCGAACAAGGATATAGACGAGCGTGTTNAGCCAAAGCTTCCCGGTAATTTTGAACCAAATCGGCCTGAACCCCATCCAATTGGCCTGCATACTGCATTGCCGCGTCATGGTTTCCTGAATCCAGTCCGGTGAAATGGTAAAAACCGAGCGGCGTGCCTNAAGCCAATACNTGTCCATCCGCACCCCTCTTCAGCTCTCTTTGATGCGCATTCCACGAGGCTACATTCAAGTGGGATTCGCGNAGCACACGGACGCTTTCGAAGAGCGCAGGCACCAGATCCATCCAGCGCTGATCGGTAAACAGACCGTTCGGTACGTCATCGCGATTAAANCGATAGGCGCGTTGGCACCACCATTGTGCGAAGGCTTTTCCATCGTCAGCTGTGGAGACGGCAATGAACCCAAGATTGTAGGTCCCATAGCGTAGGCTGGTCAGCTCGTTCGCCATGACCCCAGACAGTGTCTGCTCTGGTGCACTCTGATGAGGCGTCAGGAGAATGGCATGGTTGTTGAGTGCTGCCACCACATCCGACAGCACCGAGAAAACACAGATATCCGGATCCAGATAGACCACCGCATCGCAGTCCTCTCGCGCGAGTAACTGCTTGAGCATGAAGGGCTTCACTGCCGTGCACAGCTCAACCATGGAGTGACAAAACGCCCACGGGCGCCAGTCGGGTATGTCCAAATCACGCGGCTGGTGAAGTTCGGCGTCGAGCGCCACCGCGGCACACTGCGCCTCGGGCCAATCCTCTACCAGTAGCAAATGGCGCTGCCACTCAGGGTGGTGCACGGCGAGGCTGTCAAAAAGCACTTTGACCTTCGGCAGGTAATTGCCTGCGGCGCTGGTAAAGACATGAATTCGCGACATGATGGCTCGCTCTTAACCCGTCTCGCTCACGATGCTTCCTCCCTGAGGGCCAATAGCGCCGACAGAATCTCCTGAGGGCGCGCACCCAGCGCCATAATCCGGCCCGTGGGATGCGTCGCGAGGGTATCTGCCTGCGCGCCCACATCATACGCGAGGATGGGCAAGCCCATGGCTTTCATCTCGTGCAGGACAAAACTGAAGGTCTCGGGCCAGATAGAGGGAAACCAGAAAACGTTTACACCGTGCTCCGCACACAGCGCGGGCAGCGCCTCTGGTGCATAGGTGCCGGTCTGAGACACCACCGAAGCGGGCGCCGGGTGCTCGAGGTTGCCAAAGACCGTGATGCGAGTTGCCAATCCTTCTGCTTTGATATGTCGAGCCAACCCGACCACCTCAGCGGCCCCCTTGTGGGTGGCAATTCGTCCGATCACACCGACATGCAAGGGCGTTTCGGGTTGTGGATTCTGCGTTTCTACTGACTTGAGGTTCACCTCGTGGGGTTGGAGGTGCACTTTGTCCGCATGCTCGGGCCAGACGCGCTCGACCAGTTTGGCGCTCGAGGCAGAGAACACCCGAATGACCGATATACCGTTCAGCAACTGACCCCAGTGCCGTCGCCACATTGCGATATCCGTTTGCCTTAAGGGAGCATCGAGACAGTTCGGATTGTCGGGCAGGCACCGGGCACAGGCAGCGACCTCGGGAACGCCACAATAGCGATGCTCGGGGTCGAGTAAGTGCCGGGTGGGGCAGATCAGGTAATGCTCGTGCCAGAGCAGCGTTACCGTTAACTCACCCTGCGCCGCCGCTATCAACCAGTCTGCCGCCTCGTCAGGCCGGATAAAACCCGCCAGAGAGTGAATTTCCAGTTGAGTGACTGTCGATGGGAGTACCGGCCAATCCAGCAGCCGACCCGATAACACAGGCTGCGTCTCACCCGGCACAGAGAGCGAAACGGTCAGGTTGCCCAGCGGGTCGCAACCCAGACGCAAAGTGCCGGCACCCTTCGCACGCCATGCCCTCGCAGAGCGCTCAGCCGCCATCGCAGCACCGCCGCCCTGTGCGCTATCGACTACACACACCAGCGCGTTCAAATCGGCACACGCCGAGGCAAGCTCCGCGGCTGATACGCGGGTGGCCGCGATACCCGACAGCCTGCGGCCCTTATCGAGGAGCACGCGAAAGCGGCGCTGCCGCAATAACCGCAGCGCCTCAATCAGATAGCGCTTAAGTCGTGATCCGCTCATCGACCTCACATCCACTGCAATGCCTTGCAAACAGGATGGTATCGCGAGTTGTGGCGTGCGGCTTACCCCGGAAACTGGTAATCCGCAAACATGTCTCGCAGCGTGGTTTTCTGAATCTTGCCGGTCGCGGTGTGCGGCATCTGATCGATGAACTGCACATCGTCCGGTATCCACCACTTGGCGATCTTGCCGTCGAGATAGGCCTGCAGCTCATCGGGAGCGGGCTCCTCGCCCGGCGCCTTGACCACAATCAGCAGCGGTCGCTCGCCCCACTTGTCATGGACCCGCCCGATCACGGCTGCCTCGGCGACCTTGGGGTGCCCCGTCGCCACGTTCTCGACTTCAATTGAAGAGATCCATTCACCGCCAGACTTGATCACATCTTTGGTGCGGTCAGTGATCGACACAAACCCTTCGGGGCTTACCGTGGCGACATCACCGGTCTCAAACCAGCCCTCCTCGGCGTGAGCCTCGGAGCCATCGAGTTTAAAATAACTCGAACAGATCCAGGGGCCGCGCACCTTGAGCGCACCAAATGCCTCGCCGTCCCAAGGGAGCTGGTTGTTATCGTCATCGGTAATCTTGATTTCGACGCCCCAGATAGGCGTACCCACATTGGTTCGCGTCTCGGCAAACTGCTCGGGCGTATACAGCTCGCGATGACCCCCAGCGTGATTGGTCGTGCCCAGCGGGCTCATTTCGGTCATACCCCAAGCGTGACGGGTATCCACACCGTAGGTGTCGAACTCTTCCATTACCGAGAGCGGGCAGGCTGAGCCCCCCACTACCACGCGGGTCAGCGATTCGACGCGCTCGCCCGACTCACGCAGGTGAGTCAGCAGGTTCAGCCACACCGTGGGCACGCCGGCAGACATGGTCACGCCTTCTTCGTTAATCAACGCCGCCAGCGTCGGGCCATCACCCATCTTATTGCCGGGCATCACCATCTTCGCGCCGGCTGCCGGGCAGGCGTAGGGATTACCCCAGGCGTTCACATGGAACATCGGCACAATGGGCAGCATGACGTCGCCGCTCGAGATGTTCATGGCATCGGGAATGAGCGTCGCGTAGGTGTGCAACACGGTGGAGCGGTGACTGTAGAGCACGCCCTTGGGGTTGCCCGTTGTACCAGAGGTGTAACACAGCGAACAGGCGGCCTGCTCGTCGAGATCGGGCCACTCGAATTCGGCGCTCTGCGCGGCCATGACTTCCTCGTAGCACAGCACATCTGCGCGATCGGTTTCGGGCATGTGCTCGCGCGTGGTCATAATAATCCAGCCCTCAACGCCCGTGCACTCCGAGGCAATCCCCTCAATCAGGGGCCAGAAGTCGGGGTCTAAAAAGACGTAGCGGTCTTCCGCGTGATTGATGATGTAGACAACCTGCTCGGGAAATAGCCGGGGGTTAACGGTGTGGCAGACAAAGCCCGAGCACGCCGAGGCGTAATAGGTTTCCATGTGCCGGTAGTCATTCCACGCCAAGGTCGCGACGCGATCGCCCTGATTAAGGCCCCAGGCTTGCATGGCATTAGCCAACTGACGGGCGCGAGCAAAACAATCCCGGTAGGTATACCGGTGGCGGGAATTGTCCCGGGTGATCGAGACGATTTCCTTGTGCCCGTGTACCCGCTCGGCGTGGCGCACAATCGACGTGATCGTGAGCGGGATATCCATCATCAAACCATTCATGGTGATCTACTCTTTGGCATCGAGCGGGGAATGTACCGATTTGCAGTGGGGGTCGGCAACCCGTGCGCAGGACTGGCGTCAGGCCGCGAGGTGCCAGTGATCAATGCCTTCGCGCGACGTGCGTCGCGTTCGTCCCTCACCCTCCAATTTGATGAGGTGTGCCAGCAAGGACAGCTTGGCCCATTCGTGCATCATCGGATCGACGTCGTCATACACCCTGATCACCAGACCATCTAACGATTGGGGCGCTGCATCAAGCGCTCCGGCAACTTTGGCCTCACGCATCAGCCGATGCCTCACGAGCTTTTCGACTTCGCCCGCACAGTCGGGGATCAGTTCACCGTGCCCGGGCGCGACCACCTTTACCTCGTAGTCGAGTAATCGACGGAGTGAGGCGATGTAGTGCGCCATATTGCCGCCCGGAGGGACAATCACCACAGTGGAGCCGTTCATAATGTGGTCCCCGGCGAAAACCATGCCCTCTTCCTCGAGCAGGTAACAGACATGATTGTCGACATGGCCCGGGGTGCGGATCGCTCGCAGGGTCCATCCCTCTCCCGAGACGCACTCATCGTCCTCAATCTGTGCAGCGGGCTGGAACGTCAGATCCTGGTGCTGGTCGTCTTCTGTGACTCTGCCCACCAAGGCGGCACCCGTGGCCTCGGCCAATAGCGCCGCACCCGGAGAGTGATCCGGGTGAGTATGCGTGCAGACGATAAAGCGCAGCTGATCACCGACACAGTTCAGAATCGCATCAATATGCGAGGGCTCTGCCGGACCCGGATCGAGCACAGCCAGATCGGTCTCACCTATGAGGTAGGTGTTGGTCCCCGGGCCAGTCATCGGGCCGGGGTTGGGTGCCACAATGCGGCGCACCCGAGTTGACAGCACCCTGACCTCTCCGTGGGGCTGCATCTCAGTCGACCAGTTGGGGAATGTCGACTTCGGGGTTCACATCGGCGTCGTAGTCGACCCCGGCGACACCAAAGCCGAACAGCTGCAGGAACTCCTGCCGGTAACCCTCAAAATCGGCGAGCGATCTGAGATTATCGGTGCTGATCTGGTCCCAGATGTCCGCCACTTCTGCCTGCACTGCGGGATCCAGTTCTAATTGATCGACACGCAGCCGCCCGGCCTCATCGAGCTCACCGTCGCCATACAATCGCTCGCGAAACAGGCGATTGATCTGCTCAATGCAGCCCTCGTGTACCCCGCGCGCCTTCATCACCTTGAACAAGATGGCGAGATAAATCGGCATCGCGGGTATGGCAGCCGACGCCTGCGTCACCACCGCCTTCAGCACCGACACCCGGGCATCACCGCCGAGGGGGGCAAGCTGCTCGCGGAGCCCGACCACCCGCCGGTCAAGATCCTGTTTTGCCGCACCAATCGTGCCATGCCAATAAATATCCCAGGTCATCTTTTCGCCGATATAAGTGTAAGCGGTGGTTTTAGCACCCTCGGCCAGCACATCGGCTTCGGCCAGCGCGTCAATCCACATCTCCCAGTCTTCGCCGCCCATCACCGCGACCGTATGGTCAATCTCCTCCTGAGTGGCCGCCTCGAGATGAAAATCCTGAATCGCTTCCTTGTCCGTATTCACGCCCTTTTGGGTCGTGGGTTGACCAATGGGTTTCAGGGTCGAATTGAAAACTTCGCCGGTTTTGGGGTGGGTGCGCCGCGGCGCTGCGAGGCTGTAGACCACCAGATCGACCTGACCGAGATCGGCCTTGATCAGATCGATCACCTTCGCCTTCATGTCGTCGGAGAAAGCGTCGCCGTTCAGACTCTTAGCGTAGAGGCCCGCCTCATCAGCCATCTGATGAAACGCCGCCGAGTTATACCACCCCGCCGTACCCGGTTTGCGCTCCGTGCCCGGCTTTTCAAAAAATACACCGATGGTCGCAGCGCTCGAGCCAAATGCCGCCGTGATGCGTGAGGCGAGCCCGTAGCCAGTCGAAGCCCCGAGCACCAGCACCCGTTTCGGACCATCGGCGATCTCGCCATGACCTCGGACGTGCTCCGCCTGCCTTCGCACGTTCTCGTAACACCCTTTGGGATGTGTTGTGGTGCACAAAAAACCGCGAACTTTTGGCTGAATGACCATGGCGGGCGCTCCCGAAAAACGAGCGGGAAGTCTAGCATGCAGGGGGGGTTACGTAGCACACTCTGCCGCCCACACGGAGCGCGCAGTTCACGCTCTGACAGCACGCCATAACTAACGCGGCACCGATCGGATACACATTAAAACTGTTCTAGGAGATCAAGATGCAACTCGACACCACTATCCTCGCACCGGCCGCGGCCCTGGCCGGCTGGACCATGATTGTTTTTCTCTGGATGCTGTCTCGGCGCCTGCCCGCCTTCGCCGCCGCGGGGATCAATTTAGCCGAGGCGCCTGCCGGCATGCGCGGCGGTGACAGCGAGGCGCAGATGCCCGCCAAGGCGAACTGGATCTCGCATAACTACACGCATCTGATGGAGCAACCGACCGTGTTCTACCCGGTAGTGATCATGCTTGCTTTGATGGGGGATGGCTCGGCGCTCAGCGCCAATCTTGCCTGGGGGTATACCGCTATCCGGATCCTGCACAGCTTTTGGCAAGCCAACGTGAACACCATTCCTGTGCGCTTTGCTCTGTTCGCGCTGTCGACATTGTGTCTGATCGGCCTCGCCGGGCGGGCCCTGATGCAGGCGCTATAGGAGTTCTCAGGGGGCGGGCACTACCCCTGCCCGCTTCCAGACCCACCCCCTATGCGGCCCGCCCAGCGGGAGAGGTCCTCCGGTGTGTCGATATCAGTCACGTAGTGAACATTATCGGTCTGCCATTCGAGTAACCATTCCGGGGAGTGGTGCCGCCAGGCGCCGCTACCGAATGCGCCTTCGCCACTCGCGATGCTCGCCGCGATCTTGCGGCTAAACAGCACCGGGTTGCCGGGCCGGCTACCGACAATGGGCCCCACAAACTCAATGTGCTCCTCGGCGTGCTTGTAGGCACCGATCAGTGCCACCAGATCAGCACGGGTCAGCAATGGCATATCAACCGGCAACACCATGACCGCATCAACGCCGGCAGCGAGCGCCGCCACACCTAGCCGGAGCGAATCTGATTGGGTATGTTCCTCGCTCGGCTGTGTCACCTGCGAAAGATCAAAGTTTTCAAGCAGGGGCGCCAGCTGCTCACGAAAGTGACCGGTGACGACCACTCGTTCATCCACACCGGCCTCGCGCAGTACGCGCAGGTTGCGGTGAATCAGCGTCTCACCGCCCACCTCGATCAATGCCTTGGGCTGACCGCCCAATCGCCGGCCCTCGCCAGCGGCGAGTAATACCCCGCCCAGACGGAGGCGCCCGCGGTGACAAGCGCCCGGTTCACAGTCGTCGTCCGTCACATCACCATCCGCTTCACGTCGGCCAGCAAAGCGGTGACATCGGTCAGGAAACGACCCCCATCGCCCCCGTTAACCACTCGGTGATCGTAGGACAGCGCCAGCGGTAAAAGGGTGTGGGGCCTGAAGACTTCGCCGTCCCACACAGGCTGCACAGCAGCACGACCCACCCCCAAAATAGCGACTTCCGGGACATTGATAATGGGTGTGAAGCCTCTCCCTCCCATCGCGCCAAGACTGCTTACCGTGAAGACACCGCCCTGCAGGTCAGCGGGTTTGAGCTGCTTGTCCCTTGCTTTTTCTGCCAGCGTTGCGATCTCGGCAGCCAGCTCCCAAATAGACTTTTTGTCGACGTCGCGGATGACGGGCACGACCAGTCCCGCAGGCGTATCGACCGCCATACCGATGTGGCAGTAGTGCTTCATGATCAGGGTCTCGCCGGTATTCGCCAGCGAGGATTTCAGCTTGGGATGATCCCGCAATGCCACCGCGCACGCTTTCAGAATAAAGGGTAGTGGTGTGAGCCTGACTCCCCGTTCGTCGGCCTCGCTTTTGAGCTCCTTGCGGAAGCGCTCCATGCCATTGATGTCGGCGTCATCAAACTGCGTCACGTGCGGAACATTCAGCCACGAGCGCACCATATTGGTTGCTGTGAGTTTGTCGATACGACTGCGTGCAATCCGGTCAATGCTACCGAAGCGGGTGAAGTCCTGATCAGGAATGGTGGGCAAGCCAGCGCCACCGGATGCGCCCTCGCCCGCCAGCGTCCGGGAGACATACTGCTGCAGGTCCTCCTTGAGGATACGACCTCTCGACCCCGTCCCCGTCACGTTGGTGAGCGACACGCCAAATTCCCGCGCCAGCTTTCGGACGGCGGGGCCCGCGTAAACCGCACCCGCATCGGACGCGCTTGCGCTGACCGTCACGGGTGGCTCAGCCGGCATCGACTCTTGCGCCGTTGACGCGGGCTCAGCAGACGCTGAAGGCGCTGCGGAGCTAGCGGCTGTCGGGATGGAGGCGTTAGGGGAAGCCTCGTTATCGAGTGCTTCACTCGGACCGGTATCGGGTACTTGATCGGAGGAGTCGGTGCCAGCACGGATGGCCATGACAGCAATGACCACCCCTTCTCTCACCGTCGTACCGATCTCGACCCGCCACTCTGTCACTACCCCGGCGGACGGCGCGGGTACCTCCATGGAGGCCTTATCTGACTCGAGCAGCACCAGCGAATCACCCTCTTGTACTTCGGTGCCGGCGGGCACCAGAATCTCCACCAGATCGGCACCCTCGTCACTGCCTAGATCGGGAATAGTGACCTCAATCGTTGTCACCGCACTCGACGCATCATTGTCCTCAGACAGCGGTGCGGCCGCAGCGGTTGTTATCGGGGTACCTGGCACTGGAGCGGTTGTAGCGCGGCCTGTCTGGGATGCCGGTGACTCAGTCTCTTTCATGCCTTCAAGCGTGAGGATCACGTCGCCCTCGGATACCGAGTCACCCACCGCCACCCGCAGTGCGCCGACAACGCCCGCCATCGGCGCCGGAATTTCCATGGAGGCCTTGTCGGACTCCACCACCACCAGACTCTGTTCCACTTCGATGGTCTCGCCTGGTGAAACCAAAACCTCGACAACCTCAGCGCCCTCTGCGCCGCCAATGTCCGGGACCTTTATCAGTTCTTCTGCCATCTCCGGTCTCCTCTTCAGCGCTCAGACACGCATCGGATTGGGCTTATCGGTATCAATACCCAACTGTGAAATGGCCTGCTCCACCACTTTTGGATCCAGGTCCCCCTGATCAGCCAGCGCCTTAACCGCAGCGAGGACAATATACCCACGACTGACTTCGAAGTGCTGTCGCAACTGCTCACGGGTATCGCTGCGCCCGTATCCATCAGTACCCAATACGGTCAGTGGCCCGGGCACGAACTCGCGAAGTTGGTCCGTGTGCGCCTTCTGGTAGTCGGTGGCCGCAATGAAGGGCCCCGCCGCACCCGCTAGTTGTTCGGTGAGATAAGGCACGCGGGGGCTGGCGGTAGGGTGCAGCCGATTCCAGCGCACCGCCGCGTTCCCCTCGCGAGCCAGCTCATTGACACTGGTCAGACTCCAGACGTCTGCCGCAACACCGAAATCACCTTCGAGGATTTCAGCCGCCGCTTCGACTTCGCGCAAAATAGCGCCCGCGCCCAATAGCTGTGCGGCAGGACCGTCGCTTCGGTTGCTGGCGCGCAACCGATAGAGCCCGCGCACAATGCCCTCCTCCACGCCCTCGGGCATGTCGGGGTGAAGGTAGTTTTCATTCATGGTGGTGATGTAATAGAAGCAGTTCTCACTCTCCTCGAACATTCTGCGCATGCCGTCCTGGATGATCACTGCCAGCTCATAGGCATAGGCCGGGTCATAGCTAATGCAGTTGGGAATGGTCGCCGCGATCAGCTGGCTGTGACCGTCCTGGTGCTGCAACCCTTCACCGTTGAGCGTTGTGCGACCCGCGGTGGCGCCGATCAGGAACCCTCTCGCCTGGCTATCACCGGCCGCCCACGCGAGGTCGCCAATGCGCTGAAAGCCAAACATCGAATAAAAAATATAAAACGGCACCATCGGAAAATCGGAGACGCTGTAGGCCGTCGCCGCAGCGAGCCAGGCCGAAAACGCCCCCGCTTCGTTAATACCCTCTTCGAGAATCTGCCCGCTTTCGGCCTCCTTGTAGTAGAGAATGCCGCCGGAATCATGGGGCGTGTAGCGCTGCCCTACCGAGGAGTAGATGCCCATCTGCCGGAACATACCCTCCATACCAAAGGTCCTTGCCTCGTCGGGGACAATGGGCACGACCCGGTCGCCCAGCGCTTTATCCTTGAGCAGGGTCGATAAAATACGCACGAAGGCCATCGTGGTACTAATCTGGCGTTTACCAGAAGTCTTGAGCTGGCCGGCAAAGGCACTCCTCGGTGGCACCGAAAGGGAGTACGAGGTCCTGCGACGCGCAGGAATGCTGCCGCCGAGTTCGGCCCGCCGCTCGCGCATGTAACGCATTTCGGGACTGTCCTCGGGCGGCCGATAAAACGGCACCTGCTTGAGATCCTTGTCGCTGATCGGCACACCAAAGCGGTCTCGAAAAGCTTGCAGGCTTTTCAGGTCGAGCTTTTTCAGCGAGTGCGTCTCGTTGCTGGCCTCACCCGCTTCGCTGGTACCGTAACCCTTTACCGTCATGGCAAGAATCACGGTGGGCCGCTCGACCTCTTCGTTGGCAGCCGCATACGCGGCGTAAACTTTGTAAGGGTCGTGCCCCCCGCGGTTGAGATACATGATGTCTTCGTCGCTCAGGTCTTTTACTAACTCTAGGGTCTCGGGATACTTGCCAAAAAAGTGTTCCCGCGTATAGGCACCGCCATTGAACTTACAGTTCTGCAGCTCTCCGTCGCAGACCTCATCCATGATTTTTTGCAACAGACCGGACTGGTCGCGGTCGATCAGCGGATCCCACTTGCGACCCCACACCACCTTGATCACATGCCAGCCCGCGCCGCGGAACACCCCTTCCAATTCCTGAATGATTTTGCCATTGCCACGAACCGGACCATCCAAACGTTGCAGGTTGCAGTTGATGACAAAATGCAAATTACCCAAGCGCTCGCGGCCCGCCAGCGCAATCGCCCCCAATGATTCGGGTTCGTCACACTCGCCGTCACCCAGAAAGCACCAGATTTTGCGGTCGCGGTGATCCAACAATCCGCGCTTGCTCTGGTACTTCATCACGTGGGCTTGATAGATCGCCTGGATCGGTCCGAGACCCATCGACACCGTCGGAAATTGCCAGTAATCGGGCATCAACCAGGGGTGCGGGTAGGAGGACAAACCTCTGCCCCCCACCTCGCGGCGAAAATTCTCCAGCTGTTCTTCGCTGATCACCCCCTCGAGATAGGACCGTGCGTACATGCCCGGGGCACTGTGTCCCTGGTAATACACGAGATCACCGGGGTGACCATTGGCGGTGCCGCGGAAAAAATGATTCATCCCCACGTCGTATAGCGTGGCGCTGGAGGAGAAGCTCGAAATGTGCCCTCCCAACCCGTCCTCGTTGTCATTGGCGCGCATGACCATGGCCATTGCGTTCCAGCGCACCAACGAGCGAATACGCCGCTCCATAAACAAATCCCCGGGCATGGGGCGCTCATTTTCGGGCGAAATGGTGTTGCGAAAGGGCGTGGTGATGGCGCTGGGCAAAGGCACTCGCGAGGATTGCGCGTGCTCCGAGAGATGTCTCAACAGCTGCCCCGTCGCCGCGGGCCCATTGAAGCGCAGCACCGAATCGAGAGATTGGGTCCACTCGTCGACTTCGGTGGTATCCAGCTTTGTCATGACTCTTTCCCTCATGCACCGAGAATATACAGACCAGAAGCCGAAAAATGCTTTAGAATTCTATTTTAGAACTCTAAATCGTCCTCTAGCACCAAAGAAGGTAGCAATAATTGGGGGGAATCGTAATATAGTTCCTTTTTGAAACTGTATTAAATGCGACTAATCGATGTTTTTAACCGTTGAATGCGGCGATCTGCCGAATTGGGAGGCGATATATCACGCGGCGGGGGTCAGTTTGAGCGGGTCTGACACTGCATGACGGGTTGTGACCGCACATGCCGGGCCAGGTGCAGCGGTATTATCGGAAGCGCAGGTTGTCGCGGCCGAGATCATCGAGAGATTGCGCACCCATCAGCTTCATGTCGCGTATTAATTCGGCTTTCATGTTAGTAAGCGCTCGCTCTACCCCCGCCTGACCGCCGCCCGCAAGCGCGTATAAGTACCAGCGGCCGCCAGAGCAGGCCTTGGCGCCGAGCGACAATGCCTTTAAGACATGGGTACCCCGTTGGATACCGCCGTCGCAAATCACATCGATTCGGTCACCCACAGCATCGACAATCTCTGCCAGTTGATCAAAGGGAGCTCGACTGCCGTCGAGCTGCCGCCCGCCATGGTTAGATACCATTATTGCATCTGCTCCAATATCGACGGCTTTTTTGGCGTCTTCTACCGACATGATGCCTTTTAGACAAAATGCCTTGCCCCAGCGGCTGCGAACCTGCGCGGCCGCATCCCAATCCATTGATTGATCCAGCATCGTGGAGAAATAATCAGACACCGAGATACTGACGTTGGAACCCTCGGGAATGTGTTCTTTCAGATTGGAGAGCTCAAAAGGCTCACGCAACAAATAGTTCATCGTCCAACGGGGATGAGTGGCAAAACTGAACAGGCTCGACGGCGTCAATTTCGGGGGGGACGTGAACCCCGTCCACAAATCCCGCTCCCGATTACCCCCTACGATCGTATCCACCGTCAGTGCCAGCGCATCGAACCCGGCTTCGCGGCAGCGATCGATCATCCCCCAGGTCAGGGCTTTGTCCTTGTGGTAGTAGAGCTGAAAGATTTTCGGAGTGCGGATGGTCTGCGCAACCTCTTCGATACCCACCGTTGCGAGAGACGATATGCCAAACAGCGTATTGAACGCCTCGGCCGCTCGACCCACTGCGCGCTCGCCATCGTGATGAAATAATCGTTGCAACGCCGTAGGCGAGAGAAACAGGGGCATCTCCATGGGGATGCCCATCACGGTCGTCGACAGGTCAACATCCTCAACGCCCGCCAGCACGTTGGGCACCAGATCACAGGACTCGAACGCTTCGGTATTGCGCCGATAGGTGACCTCATCATCTGCGGCCCCATCGATGTAGTGAAAGATCGGACCCGGCAAGCGCGCCTTCGCCAAACGGCGAAATTGAGCCGTGTTGTAGCAGTCAGCGAGCCTTATCCCCATGATCGTTCCCGGTGTGCGCTGTCAGTTAAGCGGTTGTAATGGCATCTGCTCATGAAATGCTTCGACGCTCTCGATCAGCGTTGACCCTTCGATGGTGGCAAAAGGCTCGGCCTGCCAGCGCTCGCCGCGCATCTGAATCAGAATACGGCTCGGCGCCTCAGACAATACGGTATCGCGATAATAGTCGCGCATCGCTGTTAACGATACTGCCTCCACTGCAGCGATCATCTCGCTACGACTCGAGAAGTCGTAGCGTTCCCGATTCCAATCTCCGATAAACGGCCCCGCTTCATCCGAGAGGTTGGTGGGCGGTTCTGTCAGCTGCGTGAGCACGCCTGATTTAAGGTTGTCAAACTGCTCCGGGGTCAGCTCGTCGAGCATGACCGCATATTCTTCCGCAAAGGCTTCAAAACGCGCCAACATCTCCACCGGGGTCTTCACCGGAGTCTGAATGTAAAATCCGACCATCGGATGATCCTGCAGCGTCGTCGTCAGCCCGCCCGCGGCGTAGCCTAGTTGCTCCTCGGTGCGCAAGGTGTCGAAGGCGCGATTTCTGATGTGCCCCGCCAAGACGCGGCCGATGGCCTCGTTGGCCACACTCGCCTCAGGGGCGGCATACAGGAGCATCATTCCCAGATCCTCAACCGGCAGATCCGTATTTTTCACCAGCGTCTGACCCGGCACCGGCGAATAGACGCGTTCGCGAGCATACGAGGTTGCCGCTGATCGCTGCGCGGGTAGCGCACTGCGCAGGGTCGCTGCCAAACTCTGGGCAAACGCGCCGTCGTAGTTACCAAATAAATAAACTCGCACCAGAGCGGTTTCTAAAACAGTTTCGACAAACGCGTTAAAGCGCTCGGGCGTCACCTGCGCTACCGCATCAAGTAAAGACGCCTCGTCATAGAATCCGGTGCGCGTCAGGCTCGAGAGTGTGCGCCCCAACTGCCTAAAGGGTAGTTCACGCTTGCGGTTCTCAAGTCCTCGGACAAAGCGATCGACCGCCTGATCCAGTGACTGCGCGCTGGGGTTGATCCGAAGCGCAGCCAGCGCGGTTGCAAGCAGCGCCGGCTGCTTGTCGGTAAAGCCCGAAATCGACAGACGCAAGCCTTCATCTAATCCCAGATTCAGACCCATCCCGGCAATCCCCGCCTCATTAATCAAGGCGGTCTGCTCAAGGCCATACAGATCGGACCACAATACCAGCATCACGGCGGCCTCCACCTGTTGCTGGCGAAGCGGAGAATTCAGGTAGATCTGTGTATAGCCCCGTGGCAAATCCGCGAAGGCCTCACTCCCTTGCAGCCACACGCTCAAGCCCGGCTCATCAATGACCAAGTCAGGCGTGCTGTCGGTGATAGCGAGCTCAAACTGCTGGGGTAACAGCTGGTTCTGTGCCGGTAGCGCCAGCTGGTAGTCGGCAGTCTGCAGCGCCAATGCCGCCGCATCCGGCACCACCAGCGGCTCCACTGCATATTGACCCTCGTAAAAATAAAGTCTTTCCGATACTACCTGCGCCTGATCAATTTCCCACACGTGCAAACGCTGTGGCACCAACTGTGCCAACACCGCCTCCACCGCTTCCTTGTCAAACCCCGTGAACCGATAGGGTGCCTCAATAGCAAAACGAGCCGGATAGGTTTGCATCGCCCGGGTCAGTTCGTGCGCGTAGCTAAAGTCATCCATTTTTTCCAAAAAGCGGAAGCGGTTCGCCATTGAGGTCCCGAACTCCTCGGCATAGCGATCATCGATGCCCTGCTCGCGCAGCATATTCAAATAACCCAATAACATGGCGGTAATGTCTTCGCGATGGGCCAGCCCCTCTGGGGTCAGCTGCACGGAAAACGTAAACAGCCCGTAGTTACCGTAACGCGCAGGGTCTGCGCTCACCATCAGGGCACTGGCCCATCCCAGATCACGCAGCCGCACCGCCGGGGTATCCGGCATTTCGGAACCCAGAATATAGGACAGGTATTCGCTGGGCTTGGTGTCGTAAAGGTCGCTGTTGTTGTCGATAATAAAATCGAGCCTGAGCTCACGGGCATCGTCCTGCGGGGCGTAATGCACGCGCTTTGCACCCACCTCAGCAAAATCAATGGTTGCCGACATTTCGGGCTTGACCGCCTGTTTGTTGGGAATTTCCCCAAAGTGTCGCTCCGCCAATTCTTGCAACGCCTCCAGCGGCAAGTTGCCGATCAGCGACGCCTTCATCAGATTGGCGCTGTAATACTGCTCGAAAAAAGCTACCGTCGCCGCATGCAGGCCCCCTTCAGTCTTATCGGCCAATGACTCGAGGTTGCCAATCTGGAATCGATTGGCGGGATGATCGCCGAGCAATTGGCGCGCCAGCCGGTAGATAATGCGGAAGTCCTGCTCGCGGCGCATGGACCACTCAGCATTGACCGCATTCTTTTCCTTGTCGATATAGGTGGGGTCCAACAGCGGATCGGTAAAAAAGCTCGAGAACCGATCCAATGCCTCGGCAAGGGCGTCGTTCTCGACCATCATCATGTAATTGGTGATATCCAGGCCCGTGTAGGCATTGGTCATGCCACCGTGCTCTGCGGTAAACGCCATGAAGCCGTCGGGCTCGGGGAACTGCGCCGAGCCCATGAATAGCATGTGCTCCAGATAGTGCGCCATACCCGGGTATTCCTCCGGATCTGATGCCGCCCCCAGGCCAATGCTCAGCGCCGCCGCGGATTTCTCCGCGTTCGGATCAGACACTAAAATCACCTCGAGACCATTAGCCAGCTCGATCAGGTCGTAATCCCGGTCGTCGTTGGGGCTGATGATTACTGCGGGTTCGGCGTCCTGAGTCGATGCGGGGAGCTGACCACAGGCCACCAACAGGCTCGCAAACACCATACCCCCCAGGGTAAGCGCGGCTCGCTTTGGTCGCGTCAGCGCGCGAAGCGCACAATAGACGGCCGGCAGGCCTACAGATGATCCACTCATTAGATAGTCACTCTTTATCCATTACTCAGGAGACAGCCAGCGAATCACTCGATGGCCAGGCAGACAATATCGCGCTGACCAGCGTGGCCAGAGGTATAGCAAAAAAGACGCCCCAGAGACCCCAGAGGCCACCAAAAAACAGCACCGCGATCACGATCGCGACGGGATGCAGGTTCACGGCTTCAGAAAACAGGAGCGGGACCAGCACGTTGCCATCGAGGACCTGAATCACCACGTAGGCACCGACCACCCAATAAAAATCGGGCGTCACACCGAATTGAAAATACGCGACCATCATCACGGGAATGGTCACGAGCATGGCGCCGATAAAAGGCACAATCACCGAAAAACCGACCAGCAGGCCCAGTAACGCCGCATAGTTCAGGGAAAACACCGCAAACACCAGATAGGAGGCCACGCCGATAATGAGCACCTCAATGCCTTTGCCCCGAGCGTAGTTGGCGAACTGCAGGTTGAGCTCCTCCCAGATGCGATCCAGAAGGGGCTTTTTCTCAGGCAAAAAGCCACTAAACCAGCCCACCAGCTGCTCGCGATCCTTGAGGAAAAAGAACACCATGAGCGGAATCAGGATCAGATACACAATGGCGGCCAGCATACTCGGAATGGAGCTCAACCCCTTGGTCACAAGGATTTGACCTATGGAAGCCATTTCGGCCTGTATCGCCGCGGTGAGCTCGTTGACCTGCTGCTGGGTGAAAAAGACCGGGTACTCCTCGGGAAGGGTGACCAGCACCTTTCGACCCGCTTCAATCATCGCGGGCGCTTCGCGGATCAAAGCGACCAACTGGCGCCAGACGAGCGGCGCCAAAACAAACAGGACCGCGAAGAAGCCACCGAGAAACAGCAGCGTCGACAAAGCGACGCTGAGTTCGGCAGGCACCCCTCGATGCCGCAGCACATTCGCCACACCCTGCATCAAATAGGCGAGAATCACAGCGACCAATACCGGGGCGAGAATCTCTCCGAACACCAGCATCACCGCCAGGGCCACCACCAGCAGCATGAGCAAGATCACCGCCTCTTCTTCGCTCAGATAGCGCTGGTACCACCTTGTTAACACTTCTCTCACGCTTGGGTGCTCCTTGACTCAGGCCTTGGTGATCGTCAGCCGCAGTACATCATCGAGCAACCGCTCGCAGGCCACAGCATGACCCGCCAGTCGCGCAAAACTCTCGAAATCGCGCTCGGAACCCGCGTCGGTAGACAGCACCTCTAATACCGCCCCGGAGGGGAGTCCGCGCAGAGCGCGTTTCGCCATGAGTAACGGCATCGGACACTGCTCTCCCCGCGCATCGACCGACTCGGCGGGTGAGGTTTGATCAGACATACATCATGACCAGCTCTTGAGGGGGCGGGGAGTATATCGCTTATTGCACAAGGGGACTGATCAAGAACGAATTTTCACACTCCCCACGATCTCCCGGTGAATCGTCGAATAAGCTAGAGTGCGGGCATGCATCCCCGGCTCCTGTTATCTCGGCCACTTAGGCCACTCCTGTTGGCTTGTTGCCTCGCGTTACCCCCCTCGCTCTGGGCCGTCACCGAGGACCTCAAGATCCCGAATCTGGGCGAATCGAGCACGAGTCTGTTTTCCGCGGATTACGAGTACCAGTTGGGGCGCATGTGGCTGCGAAGCTTTCGGGGTCAGGCGCCACTAATGAACGACCCGCTGCTGCACAGCTACCTTGAAAATCTGGTCTTTGAGTTGGCACAACACAGTGAGCTGCAGGACCGTCGGATTGAGCTGGTGATCGTCGACAATCCCACCATCAATGCGTTCGCCGTGCCCGGGGGGGTCATCGGTGTGCACAGTGGTCTGTTCCAATATGCCCAGACCGAAGACGAATTTGCCACCGTCATGGCGCACGAAATCGCGCACCTGAGTCAACGCCATTTCTCGCGGCGCATGGAGTTGGCGCAGGAACAGGGCCCGATGCAGTTGGCCGGACTCTTGGCCGGCGTGCTGCTGGCCGCGACGGTGGGAACCGATGCCGGGCTGGCCGCTATGTCCGCCGCGCAGGGTCTGGCTCAGGATGCCCAGCTCCGCTACAGCCGCGCCAACGAGGCAGAGGCTGACCGAGTGGGGCTACGGACCCTCTATAACGCGGGTATGGATCCCTATGCCGCACCGCAGATGTTTGAGCGCATGTATGCCGCAACGCGGTATAGCCAGAGTGACCGGGTGCCCGAATTCCTCCGCACTCACCCACTGTCGGAGAAGCGCATCTCCGATACCCGCACCCGCGCAATGCAATATCCAAAACGGATTCGCTCGGTCAGTCTGGACTATCAGCTGATGCGCGCGAGGGTCGCCGTGCAGGCCGCACCGACGCCCGAAGAAGCGGTGGCGATATTCCGGTCAGCCGCGGAAGGGCAGTCGCTCTCACAGGAGGCCACCCGCTATGGGTTGGTTCTGGCGCTGACCGCTGCGGGCCGAGCGGATGAGGCTGCTCTCACCCTGGACAGCATCTGGTCGGATGACAGCGATCGCATTGAATACGTGATCGCAGATGCCGAAATCGATGTGGCTCGAGGCAATACCACGCGCGCCGTCGCGACGCTGGCGCGACGTCTGGAGCTGTCACCGGGGAACCATCCGCTCACGATGTCCTATGCCAATGCGCTGCATCAGGCGGGCTCACCCCATCTCGCCGAGGCCGTGCTGATAGAGCAATCTCGGAGGGTGAGTAACGACCCGGGACTGTGGTATTTGCTGGCTGAGGTTCAGGGTCTAGCGGGCAATATCATCGGTCTGCATCGATCGCGCGCCGAATACTTCATTTCGGTGAACGCACTGGACGCCGCAGAGCGTCAGCTGACCTATGCCCTCGAATTGGTCGGGCGTGACTTCACAGTCTCTTCGCTCATCAACGAACGGTTGAGTGATATTCAGGACATGCGGACCGCAATGGATCCGGGTTAAAACCCGTCACGGCAGCTGCTAATCAGGGATTGAGTGTTTCGGCAAACGCCAGCATGCGCTCCAGTGGCTTCATCGCCTCGGCTGCCAACACCTCGGGCACCTGAATTTCATTATCGTCACGGTCAAAAACCGCCGCCATGGCTTCCAGGTCATTCATCGCCATCCAGGGGCAATTGGCGCAGCTGCGGCAGGTGGCTCCCTGCCCCGCAGTAGGCGCGATGATGAAGGTCTTGTCGGGGGCCGCTTGCTGAAGCTTGTAGAAAATCCCCTGATCCGTTGCCACGATGAAGGTTTTCTGAGGCAATTCACAGGCCGCGCGGATAATTTGTGTCGTGGAACCGACGTGATCCGCCAGCTCAATAACGCTCGCGGGCGATTCGGGATGCACGAGCACCGCGGCGTCCGGATGCACCTGTTTAAGATCGCGAATACCCCGGGCTTTGAATTCCTCATGGACGATACAAGCGCCATCCCACAGGAGCACATCCGCACCCGACTCACGCCGCACATAATCTCCCAAGTGCCGATCCGGCGCCCAAATAATGCCTTTACCCTGCTCTGCAAGATGCTCTGCGACATCGAGAGCGATGCTGGACGTCACGACCCAATCCGCTCTTGCTTTCACGGCGGCGGAGGTATTCGCGTACACCACCACCTCACGCTCTGGATGGGCATCGCAGAAGGCGGCGAAGGCGTCGCTGGGACACCCCTCATCAAGGGAGCACGTGGCTTCCAAAGTGGGCATTAAGACCCGCTTGCCCGGCGTCAGTATTTTGGCGGTTTCCCCCATGAACCTGACCCCGGCAACAATCAACGTCTCCGCCGGATGATCGCGCCCAAACCTTGCCATCTCCAGTGAATCCGAGACGCAACCACCCGTCGCCTCCGCTAACGCCTGAATCTCAGGCGCCGTATAGTAATGCGCCACGATCACGGCGTTGTGGGCGTTGAGGTGTCCTCGAATGGTGGCTTCGAGCGCCTCTCTGCGGGCATCGGTCAGGGCCGCCGTCTGCCGGCCATCAAGGTGAGACTGGACCTGAGCGCGAATCTGCTCGAGCTTTTGCTGGGCTATGGACATAAGTTATGGAAAGCGCAAATCTTTGGTCACCCTAGCATAGTCATTTCACAAGCAGTCGGATCACTGGTTTCTGAACACTGGCGCTCTTTTTTCACGCTGCGCCGTAATGCCTTCCTGAACGTCCTCCGAGTCGGTGCAGGCCTGGGCCAGCGCTCCGGCATGGTCTCGATCCAGCGCACCGGCCTCAAGCTCTCGAATGATTTCAAGCATACTGGTCACCGCCATCGGCGCCAGCGCCAGTAGCGACGCCGCATAATCAAGCGCCGCCTCGCGAAGTGCTGCAGCGGGATGCACGGCGTCAACAAGCCGCAGGGACAGCATCTGTTCGGCGGTGAACGTCTCGGCAGCCACCAACACACGTCGGGCCAACGACGGTCCGAGGCGCCGGGTCAGACGTTCAATCCCCTCTACCGGATAGCACAGCCCAATCGCCGCGGCGGGTATCCGCAATATGATCTCCTCGCGTGCGAGACGAAAATCGCAGCTCAGCGCTAACTCGGCACCACCACCGAAGACATGACCCGTGAGTACGGCAATCGTGGGGACAGGTAAGGCTGCGATTTGATTCGTTACCGACTGGAAACGATCTCCGCTCAGGGACCCTTCCAAAATCTGTGATAGGTCGGCACCGGCACAGAAAATCCGATCATCCGACGAGGTAATGATCAGGGCGCGCGTCTCAGTCGATAACGCACCTAGCGCCGCCTCCATGGCGTCGAGCTCGGCCGCCCCCAGCGCATTGCGGCGCGCCGGATTATCAAACGTGAGCGTGGCAATCCCCCGCTCTTGCACGAAAGAGATGGTGTCGGACACAAAGTCGTCCTTATTGATGGGTTCGGAGGCGGAGTGTGGCATAAGCCATCGGCGACGCCCAGATATCCCGATAATCGCTTAGATTGCGCCGGGCCAGCACACCTTGCCCATCCGCTGAACCCTCAATGGCGCGAGGTCGATCCTCGATAAACATGGACAGGTTCAGTAAAAATACTTAAAGTTCAAATTATCGAATTTTGAGAATGCCCCCCCAGGGGTTGTGTTGCCCGAAGACGTTTTGGATACCCCTGCCCCAGCACATCGCTCCCCCTTCAGTCGTGGCCTGCAGCGCGAGACGAAGCGTGCCGCAGTGCTTTCCTGTGCCGCGAAACTGTTCAATACCAAGGGGGCTAGATCTACCACTTTGGCTGACGTCGCCAGCCGACTGGGACTCACCAAAACGAGTCTTTATTACTACGTCGCCACCAAGGAAGACCTGATTTATCAATGTTATGACGCGAACATGCGCCAGGCCAACGCACAGCTGGATAGGGCCGAAGCGGAACACAACGCGCCCATTGAATCCCTGGTGGTGTTTCTGGAAAGCCAGATCGCTACGACGCTCCGCTCTCTCGACGGCGAGGGTGATTTTTACGCGGCACCGCTTGAAATCGCTTCACTCAAGGATGAACACCGCCTTGCCCTCGAGGAACAGTACCGGGAGCTCCTGAGACGATTGATTGACCTGCTCAACCGTGGGATTGAAGCGGGCCAGATCCGCCAGTGCAATCCCGTGATCACGATGCGGGCGATGGTCGGGGCACTGGACTGGTCCTTTTACTGGCTCTATGAAATGCCTCGTGAGGAGGCCAGAGACGTCATCGGGGTGCTACGCGATCTGTTCACCCATGGCTTGCTGTCGTCACCCGAGCAACACATGGCGCTCGACGCTGCGGGCGCAGTGGCGCTCACCACCGACGATGAGGCCTTTGATCGTGAGGCGCTGAACCGACTGAAACAACAAGCTTTTCTCAAGGCCGGCACCCGTTGCTTCAATCAAAAGGGCTTTAGCGGTACGTCGCTCGATGAGATTGCCGAACAGTTACAAGTCTCCAAGGGTGCTTTTTACTATCACTTCGCCAACAAAGAGGCGCTACTCACACAGTGCTATGACTACACCCTGGATCAACTGGAGCGGGTTGTGGGGGGCATCGAACAAGTGGATGCGGCACCCGCCGCCAAACTGCATACGGCATGCCGGCAAATCTTTGCGCTGCAAAACTCAGATCAGGGGCCACTGGTGCACTTTAATTCCATCACCGCACTACCACCCGCTGTTCGGCAGCGCCTTCTGGCCCGATTGGCAGCGGTCCATGCCACACTTGAGACTTACGTCAAGCAGGCGATCGCCGACGGGCAGTTTCGAGACATTCCTGCCGCTATCGTGGTTCAGCTGCTTACCGGCGCACTGAACGCGGCCATGGATCTCGACACCTGGCAGCAAACTGCGTCCGTCGAGCAAAGTGGTGGTGACTATTTTTCAGTATTTTTCTGCGGGCTGGCCCCGCCCCGCCCATCTTCATAAGGACGCCCTGTGAGCTGTTTTACCGAAGTGCTTGAGCAGATTACGCCGCGCCAAACCGCGGAGCTCACTTTTATTGGCGAGAGTCTGATGCCTCAGCAGCGCCTCTTCGGAGGCCAGGTGGTGGCGCAATGTCTAATGGCGGCGAATCAAACGGTGGGTGATGAGCTGAGCGCTCACAGTCTCCACGCGTATTTTCTCCGCGCAGGTGACCCGGCGACGGAAATCGACTTTGAGGTCGATCCTATTCGCGACGGACGCTCTTTCTCCACTCGGCGGGTTGTCGCACGCCAGAAGGGCGAGGCGATCTTTAACACCTCGATCAGCTATCACCGGGAGGAAGAGGGGGTCAGCCACTGCCTCCCCATGCCCGAGGTCACCGCGCCGAGACCCGAGGCGGATGACATTTCGGGCTTTCGCGGATTCACCACTAAGCCCGGCGAACCCAACCTGATTGACCTGTACCAGATCGAGCGACAACGGGTGACGCAGTATCTGGCAGAAGAGCAAGCCCCGGTAGGGCAATCATGGTTTCGCGCCATCGGTCCGCTGCCTGAGGACAAAGCCGTGCACCAGGCCGCGCTGGTAATGATTTCCGACTACTCACTGCTGAGCACGGTGTTCTATCCACACCCCTACGCCAACCCGATCAAGCATTTCATGGCTGCCAGCCTCGATCATGCGGTGTGGTTTCACCATCCGGGTAAAATAGATGACTGGGTGCTCTATGACTGCGACACCCCGCGGGCAGGTGGCGGGCGAGGCTTCAGTCGCGGTTTTCTCTGGTCGCAGAACGGTACGCTACTCGCCTCCACCGCTCAGGAGTCACTCATGCGAATTAAGCGGGACTAGTTGACCACGCTCTCGAGCATGTCGCCCCGGGAAATCCAGCGCCAGGCCTGACCCTCGACGCGCAGATGATGCACTGATCCGTTCGCGGGCAAACACTGGAGCACCGTGTCTTCACCGCTCATTCGCGCCGCCACGGCATTGATGACCAGAAAGTGAGTGAAGATGACTGTTGGCGAGGTGCACGATAAAAGGGCCGCGTCGATCTCCTCACGCCATAGGCGAACAGATTCTGGCAGCTCGCTCCAATGACCCTGCAGCACCTCCTGTATCCAGACTTTACGCGCAGCCAGTCCGTCTGGTGAGGGGAGCTCAACAAATCGCTTATCGACTTCCAACGCCCTTGCTCGTGCGTGAGCAAAGGGCTCTCCCGTCTGCATCGCCCGTAATTTGGGACTGCTCAGCAGTGCGGCGCGATCCGGAACGTGTCGCAGCAGATGCTCGGCACTCTGCGCGGCTTGTTCGCGCCCGAATGCCGATAGGGCAGGGTCCGTATCCTGATCAAAACCCGCTGCGGCCTCACCGTGACGCACTAGCCAGATATCCGTCATCAGTCTGGCATCACCGGTAGGTCACCAAGGCTTCACCCAGCTGCTGGCTCAGTAGCCGCAAATGCGCCGTGTCGTTGAAATTCGAGAGAGAGACTCTGCCGCGGGAAAAAATCAATCGCGTAATAGAGCAATTAAAGACCGGCTCGTAAAATCCGTAAATCTGGTTGTGAGGCACACCGAGTACCCAGCTCACGGCAGTAGCAATCGTTCCGCCCGAGGTGAAAATCGCCGTATCGCTGCCCCCCGCTGCGCGCTCCATGGCATCGCGTAACGCTCCGGTTACGCCCGCGAGATAATCAGGCCATGACGCCGTTCCCGACAAATCGGGGCAGTCGGGTGACACCCAGGCATTGAACACAGCCTGAATCACCTTCTGATACTGCTTGCTGTCGCTCCTGCCGGCTTTCACCCGGTCTGCGAAGGCGCTGTCCCGCTCGCAAAGAATCGGCAATAACGCCGCTATCTGGCCCTCGTTGTCGACCTCGTTCAAGCGGGGATCGACTCGCAGTGTCGCCGGCTCCGGCTGACTGGCGAGCACGCGCTCCCCGGTCTCGCGCTGACGCGACAAGTCACCGCTCGCTGCCTGAGCGAAATGTAGCCCTGTCTCAGCGAAGAATTGACCGGATATATCCGCCTGCCGCTGTCCCAACGGCGACAGCTGATCATAGTTAGCGCTGCCGAATGAGGCTTGACCGTGTCGAATAAGATAAAGGGATGCCATCGTCAGGCAAGCTCCTGTCTTCGCGAGAATCGCACTCGCCGTGGGTAGGGGTAAAAGTCTTCCACAAAGCCGCTGCGCAACTTATCTTGCAAACCAATCCAGAAGTCCGCGTCGTAAAGGTCCGCGTGCTGGGCGTCAAATGCGGCCCTGGCCCTCGCGTTGCCGGAGAAGAAGAGCCGGAACTCCTCGGGAAAGATATCTTTAGGGCCCACCGAATACCACGGCTGGTCAGACATCTCATCCATCTCGTCACGGGGGGGTGGAATGCGGCGAAACTGGCAGTCGAGTAGCGGTTCAATCTCGTCGTAATCGTAAAATACGACCCTGCCGTGCCGGGTCACGCCGAAATTTTTCAAAAGCATGTCGCCCGGAAAAATATTGGCCGCCGCCAGTTCTTTAATGGCGTTGCCGTAATCATTCATCACCTCGTTCACTTCGTCGTCGGTCGCATCCTGCAAATAGAGGTTCAGCGGATTCATCCGCCGTTCGACGTAACAGTGCTTGATGATGAGCGCGCGACCATTAATCCTCAGCTGCGATGGACACGTTGCGGAGAGCTCGGCCATGAGCTCGTCAGAAAAGCGACTGGCGTCAAACACCAGATTATTGAACTCCTGAGTGTCGGCCATACGCCCCGCGCGATCCCAGCGCTTCACCAGATGATATTTGTCTTTGACAATCTGGTGGGTCACTTCTTTAGGCGGCGTAAAGCGGTCTTTAATAATTTTGAAAACGTATTCGTAAGACGGCAGCGTGAACACGGCCATCACCATGCCCTTTATGCCGGGCGCCACAATGAACTGGTCTTCCGTAGATCGAATGTGCCGAGTCGAGGTGCGGTAAAAATAGGTCTTACCGTGGCGAAAGTGACCAATCGCACTGTAGATCTCGGAAATCTCCTTCTTTGGCATCAGCTGCTGTAAAAACAGCACGTACTGGGACGGAATAGAAGCGTCCACCATGAAATAACTTCGCGTAAAGGAAAATAACAGACTCACCTGATCCGGACCAAACAGGAAGGCATCGACATAGGCGGCAGGATTCGTTTGCGAATCGTTGTGCAGCAGTGGCAAGACGAACGGCATTTGCTCGCCCGCCGCATACAGCCGACCAACGATATAACTTGCCTTATTTCGAAAGAAGTGATGCTCCAGCACTTGCAGCTCAAGATCTGGTTGACTCATGTCAAAGCGAGTAGCCAGATGGCGATCGATGGCGCCGACAATGCTGGTGACGTCCCTGCCTAGATCCTCATAGGGAATGTTGAAGGCGTAGTCCTCAAGCAATTGCGTGAAAGCCTGCGCCAGGTTGTCGCCCACCCGGTAGTGATTGACGACCCGTCCCATGTCGACCGGCGGCACATCGCCCTGTGGAGAAAATACGAAGGCATAGTCGTTGCGAATCGAGCGATGTCCAAAATGGGAATTGAAAATAGAGTTGTAAAAGGTCTCGGCGATCTCGAAATTGGTCATGCCCTGAACCAATCCCGCGTACAAGCTGCGAGTACCCGCCCAAAAGCTGAGATCCTCGATTTGCTCACCGGCAATTTGGCGGGCAACACCGAGCGTATGCATCACGGTTTCTTTATAAATATCAATCCGCTGACTGGAGATATCCTGCATGCTCGCCCACTCCGCCTGCTCAAAGCGGGTGCGCGCTGCCAAAGTGATATTTTCAAACTCCGCGAAATAGGCGTAGAAGCCGTTCAAGACAACACGGGCGAAGCGCTGTTGTTTGTCCACTGAGAACCCTTGGGAAAGCGTCAGGGCAGTGTAGGTGGGCGCATGCTCCGGCGCAATTTCCGCATCCCGCCAATCCAGCGGTTGTAGTCTTGCCCCTTATTGCGATGGTACTGCTCGACCTGCTCATGAGGCAGAATCAAAAAGGATTCCTCGCGCAACCCTTGAACGACGACCTCAGCAACCTGCGCTGGACTGAGTATCCCGTCCAGGCCCGCCGCACCGCCATCTGTACCGCCCAGCATCGCGGTATCGACCGCCTGCGGGCAAAGGCAGCTCACCTTGACGCCATCATCACCGTGAGTAATGGCCAGTGATTCAGCAAACCCAATGGCGGCGTGCTTGGTCGTAGCGTAGGCGGCGGTATAAGGCTGAGTCAGTAAGCCGGCGGCAGACACGGTATGGAGAAAATACCCTTCGCCGCGTCGGATCATGTCGGGCAGGCAAGCACGCGCCGCATAAATATGCGCCATCACGTGAACTTCCCAATTGCGCTGCCAGATCTCGTTGGGACTGGAAGTGGCCCAGAAATTTCCGTCGTCGAGATTCAGGATGCCCGCGTTGGAGCAAAACAGATCTATCTGGCCAAACTCTGCTTCGGTCTCGGCCACCATGGCCGCGAGCGCAGCTTCATCCCTGACATCCAGCGCATAGCTTTTACCACCCACCTCTGCTGCAAGATCTGCCGCGACATCGCCATTGAGGTCAGCGATAACCAGGCCGCGAACCCCTTCCTCCCTGAACCGTCTGCAGAGGCCGGTGCCAATCCCACTGGCACCACCCGTTACCACAACGACCTTATCGCGCAGCTCCATGGTCAGGCAGCGAACGCCGTCTCGATGAAACGGTTGCGATGGTAGGTACCATCACCAAAGGTTGTGTTGATCATCATGAGACGTTTGGCGTAGTGGCCAATATCCAGCTCGTCCGTCATGCCCATACCACCATGCAGCTGAATAGCCTCACCAAATATGTGCTTGCCATTTCGATCAATCAGGACTTTCAGGGCGTGGATGGTCTCGGCAGCCTTCGCAGGATCCTGTTTGTACTCGCACAGCGCCTTAAACAGCAACGACTTGCTCTGCTCGTAGGCCATCATCGTATCGACCATGCGGTGCTGAAGGGCTTGGTAAGAACCGATGGCAGTACCAAACTGCTCGCGGGTCTTGGTGTACTCGAGTGTCTTGGCATTCAGCACCGCCATGATGCCCACCGCCTCGGCAGCCAGCGCAATGATGGCCTCATCCGTCAGAGCATCGACGACGGGCAGCGCACCGCCCTCCTCACCCAACAAGGCGTCGGCGGATAACGCGACATCGCTGAACGTAATATTCGCCACCCGCTGTCCGTCCATCATGGCATAGCTCATCTTGTCGACGCCTGGCGCATTCGCATCAACCATCAACAATGACAGTCCGTCACGATCCGACTGCTCACCGGAGGTGCGTGCGAGTACAACGAGGTGATCAGCCTGTTCGCCGTTAAATACCACGACCTTCTCGCCATTGAGGACAAAGCCGTCGCCGGATCGGGTCGCGGTCGTTTGGCAGTCGTGCAGCGCAAATCGGCTTTGGCGCTCCACATAGGCGAAAGCGCCCAGCACTTCGCCACCGATAATACGAGGCAACCACTCCGCCCGCTGCGCTTCACTACCGGCTCGCTTGACCAGCCCGCCAAATAGCACGACGGTAGGGAAAAAGGGCTCTACAACGAGGCCCTTACCCAGCTCTTCCATCACCACCGACAGGTCGACGATGTTGCCCCCGAACCCACCGTGCTCTTCGGCAAAGGGAATGGACAGCCAACCCAGCTCCGCGAAGAGCTTCCAGTTGTCGCGACTTATGCCGTGATCCGAAGCGACGATCGCTTTGCGGGTATCCCAGTCATAGTCATCTTGGACAAAACGCGCGATCGAATCGCGGACCATTTGCTGTTCTTCTGAAAAATCAAAATTCATTGTCAGTGATCCCCTTACTCAAGACCGAGTACGTACTTGGCGATGATGTTTTTCTGCACCTCGTTGGAGCCGCCATAAATGGTCGCCGCTCGCCCGTACATGTACGAGAGACGCGCATCGGTCGCAAACTCGTGACCCAGCGCGTCGGGATCCAGATCGACAGGCAGCACGCCTTGATAATACGCAGCGATCTCCATCAGCATCTCCTGAGTCGCCTGCTGGAGCTCTGTGCCTTTGATCTTCAGGAGCGACGACTCTGGCCCGGGGAATCCACCCGCAGCCTGAGTCGCCAGGGTCCGCAGCTCGGTGAACTCGAGCGCCATCAACTCCACCTCGATATCCGCCAAACGCTGCTGAAAACCGGGGTCGTCCAAAAGGCGCTGTCCCCCGTTTTCTTCCTTGGCGGCCACTTCCTTGATCACGCGCACTGCGCGCTTCACGTCGGCCACGCCGGCAATACCCGTGCGCTCGTGAGCCAGCAGCGCCTTGGCCACCGTCCAGCCCTTGCCGATCTCACCCACCACGTTCTTGGCCGGCACGCGGACATTGCTGAATTCGACTTCATTCAAACTGTGGTGGTTATCGATCGAGATAATCGGATTGACCTTAATGCCTTCACTCTTCATATCGATCAGGATAAAAGTAATACCTTCCTGCTTTTTACCTGAGTTATCGGTGCGTACTAGGCAAAAGATCCAATCCGCGTATTGGGCATAGGTTGTCCAGATCTTGGCGCCGTTGATAATAAAATCATCGCCATCGCGCTCGGCTTTGGTCTTCAGGCTCGCCAGGTCTGAACCGGAACCCGGCTCCGAATAACCCTGACACCACCAGTCTTCGCTNTTTAGGATGCGTGGCAAGAAATATTCTTTTTGCTCATCGGTGCCGTAGGCCATGATGACGTTGGCCACCATGACGAGGCCAAAAGGAATCACATTGGGGACGCCCGCCAAAGAGCGCTCGGTTTCATAGATGTACTTCTGCGTGGCTGTCCAGCCTGTCCCGCCGAACTCGGCCGGCCAATTAGGCGCAACCCAACCCTTTTCATAAAGCTTGCGCTGCCATTCCTCAGCGCCTTCCTTATGGTTGGAGCGCATTCGTGCCCGCAGCTCAGGCGTATACGCTTTCTCAAAAAATCCGCGAACCTCGTCGCGAAAAGCCAAATCTTCGTTGGAATATGCGGTATCCATGGTTCACCTCTCGGCAGAATGTGCCCGACGCATGGGTTAATCGGACAGAGTTTTGAATTTTGAGTATGTTTTCTGAATAAAGGGAATGTAGGCAAGTTGAGGGCGTATTGCAACCCTATCTGCGGCTCAAAATCATTGCTATTCAGTACATCAATGAAAACAGTTTGCGCTGGTATTCCGCGGCGAGCGGATCACCCTTGCCGATTGTGGCCAGCGTGTCGAGAAAGACCTTTCTGACCTCGCCGTTATTGAAGTCGCGATCGGCGCGCAGCACCGTCAACAAGTGCTCCAATGCATCTCGGTATTGCGCGACCTGACTCAATTGAATAGCGAGCTGAATTCGGGTGGCGTGATCCTCGGGATCGGCCGCTATTGCCGCCTCCAGCGCCTCGACCTCGGGCGAGCGGGCCGCCTCGCGGCCAAGCTCAATCTGGGCGATCAGCTGCTCGTAGCGGGCATCCTGATCCGCCAGCCGGACATCTTGTAATAGCGTTTCGGCTTCGTCGAGTCGATTAGCGGTAACCAGTGCGCCCGCATAGGTCAGGGTCATCTCCAATTTTTTACCGGATTCTTCCCAGACACTGCGATAAAGCGCCAACGCGCCCGGCACATCCCCCTCCGTAAGCAATTGCTCAGCCTCTTCGAGGGCACCCGCCTGAGGGGATGGCAAGTGCTTATCCAGCATTTCGCGCACGGCAGACTCAGGCTGCGCTCCGGAAAAGCCATCAATCGGCTGACCTTCTTTGATCACCATGATCGTCGGCAACGACCGAACGCCCAGCTGCTGCGCCAACATTTGCTGCTCATCGGCATTGACCTTGGCGAGCAGGAAGGCGCCCTGGTACTCCTGAGCCAATTTCTCGAGGATGGGCATGAGTTGCTTGCAGGGTTCACACCAGTCAGCCCAGAAATCCACGACGACGGGTCGCGTCATCGACTCCTCTATGAGTAATTGCTGGGCGTTGCTCTCATCGATCTCGACACTATGCGCAGAAGCATTCATGCGTCAGCCTCCTGCCCTGCCAGGACGTCTTGCATGCTGTATTGCCCCACAGACTGCTCGGCCAGCCAGCAGGCAGCGCGCACGGCGCCTTGAGCAAATGCCATACGCGAGCTGGCGCGGTGGGTAATTTCCAGACGCTCACCGTCGCCGGCAAAAATGACCGTATGATCGCCCACCACGTCACCCGCTCGAATCGAGCTAAAGCCAATCGCGTCGCGATCGCGCGCGCCCGTACGACCCTCTCGCCCGTGAACCGCAACCTGGGATAAATCCCGATCGAGCGCTGCTGCGATAACTTCGCCCAAGCTCAGCGCCGTGCCCGAGGGAGCGTCGATTTTGTGTCGGTGATGGGTCTCGATGATCTCAATATCAACCGTGTCGCCCAGCGCCCGCGCGGCGGCTTCGGCGAGACGGAAAGTCAGATTGACGCCCGGGGCAAAATTGGACGCCTGACAAACGGGGATCTCCGCAGTGGCCGCCGCCAGCGCCTCGGCCTGAGCGTCCGTGAAGCCCGTTGTACCGATGACCATCGGCACACCATGACGCGCGCAGATTGCCGCCTGCGTCAGCGTCGATTCAGGCACGGTGAAGTCAATCAGAGCATCAATTTCTTCAGCGACTGCCGAGAGATCGGCCGTGATTATCACGCCGGTAGAATCACCCCCGAGCAACTCCCCCATGTCAGCGTCCAATAGCGAGGACTCCGCCTGCTCAATGGCCGCTGCCAGCGTGCAGGCGCCCTCGGAGGCGGCAATCGCCTCCGACAGCATCCGGCCCATGCGGCCTGCCGCGCCCGTGATCCCAATTCGTACGGTCATCCGGTCATTCCATCAAAGAAATTTTTGACTCCCTCAAACCAACTGCTCTGCCGGGGGGATTGCTGCTCGCCCCCTTCCTGCAAAGCGCCGCGAAACTCCTCCAGCAGGGTACGCTGTTCCTTAGTCAGATTCACCGGGGTCTCCAGCACCGCGCGACACAGTAAGTCCCCCACAGGGCCACCGCGGACCGGTTTTACCCCTTTGCCGCGCAAGCGAAACATCTTACCGGTCTGCGTTTCGGAGGGAATTTTGAGCTTCACACGTCCATCGAGGGTCGGCACTTCGAGCTCTCCCCCGAGCGCCGCGTCGGCGAAACTGATGGGCACCTCACAATACAAATGGCGCCCGTCACGCTCAAAGAGCGGATGCTGGCGCACCGCGATCTGCACGAAGAGATCACCGGGAGGCCCACCTGCGGGCCCTGCCTCACCCTCACCACTCAGGCGAATGCGATCGCCGGTATCCACACCGGGCGGCACTTTGACTGACAGGGTTTTGGTTTTTTCAACCAGCCCCTGACCGCGACAGTCGACACAGGGATCAGAAATCGTTTGTCCCCGACCACGGCACGTGGGGCAGGTTTGCTGTACCTGAAAAAATCCCTGCTGGGTTCGGACCTGACCCGAGCCTCCGCAGCTGCCGCAAGTGACGGGACGGCTGCCCGGCTTAGCCCCGCTGCCGTCGCACGGTTCGCAGTGCTGCAATGAAGGCACTCGAATTTCCGCTGTGGAGCCTCGCACGGCTTCCTCTAAAGCCACCTCCAGCGTGTAGCGCAAATCGGATCCACGCTGAGGACCCTGCCGGCGACCACCGCCACCACCACCGCCAAAAATATCGCCGAATACATCGCCAAAAATATCCGAGAAACTGCCGCCCTGAAAACCGCCGCCCCCCATGGAAGGGTCTACGCCGGCATGCCCGAACTGGTCATAAGCACCCCGCTTCTCACCGTCCGACAGAATCTCGTAGGCCTCAGTGGCCTCCTTGAACTTGGCATCGGCGTTCGCATCGTCCGGATTCCGGTCCGGGTGATACTTCATCGCGATCCGGCGATAAGCCTTTTTGATGTCCGGCTCGGCAGCCGATCGATCTACCCCGAGCACATCGTAATAGTCGCGTTTCGACATAATTTCGGCGTGGGCTCTCGCAAACGCCACGCTCCCTCTTTAAAAACGGACGCGGGCTACATGGTGAATGCCATGACCCGCGTCTGGATTGCCGCCCCAAAAGGAGCGCATTTTAGCGCAACACTATCCTCGCGTTGCTCAGGCTAGATCCCTTGGATCATGCGCGTTTGTCGTCTTTCACTTCCTCAAATTCAGCATCGACAACGTCACCCTGATCCGGCTCATCGGCCGCGGCTTCAGCGCCCTCTGCGCCGGCTGCCGCACCCTCGGCCTGCTGAGCTGCGTACATCTTTTGTGCCACGCCACTGGTGGCTTCGGTTAATGTCGCAGTCGTCGCCTCCATGGCAGCGGCATCATCGCCTTTGATCGCGTCTTCCGCTGCAACGATCGCAGCCTCAATGGCCGAACGCTCGTCTTCCGTCGCGTGCTCACCCGCCTCTTCAAGCGTCTTGCGCGCGGCGTGCACCATACCATCAGCGGTATTGCGCGCGGCTACCAGCTCTTCAAACTGCTTATCGGCCTCGGCATTCGCTTCCGCATCCTGCACCATTTGCTCAATCTCGCCCTCAGAGAGGCCGCCAGAGGCGGTAATCCGGATCGACTGCTCCTTGCCTGTCGCTTTATCTTTGGCCGAAACATTGAGGATGCCGTTGGCATCCAAGTCGAAGGTCACCTCTACCTGCGGCATACCCCGCGGTGCCGGTGGGATATCCGCCAGATCAAAACGCCCAAGCGACTTGTTTTGTGTCGCCTGCTTGCGCTCGCCCTGCACGACGTGGATCGTCACCGCAGTCTGGTTGTCCTCCGCCGTAGAAAAAATCTGCGACTTCTTGGTAGGAATAGTCGTGTTCTTCTCTATCAACGGCGTCGCGACACTACCCATCGTTTCGATACCCAGAGTCAGCGGCGTGACGTCCAGCAGCAGCACGTCTTTGACGTCGCCTGCAAGCACCGCGCCCTGAATGGACGCGCCCATGGCAACCGCCTCGTCCGGATTGACGTCCTTGCGCGTGTCCTGCCCAAAGAAGTCCGCCACCGCCTGCTGCACCATTGGCATGCGGGTCTGGCCCCCCACCATAATGACGTCCTGCACCTCAGAGGGAGACAGGCCGGCGTCATCGAGTGCGATCTTGACCGGATCGAGCGAACGCTTGACCAGGTCCTCCACCAGCGACTCGAGCTTAGAACGGCTCAGCTTGACCACGAGGTGTTTGGGACCGGTGGCGTCGGCAGTAATGTACGGCAGATTGACCTCGGTCTGCTGGGCGCTTGAGAGCTCGATCTTGGCTTTCTCTGCCGCTTCCTTCAAACGCTGCAGTGCCAGGGGATCGTTGTGCAGATCGATGCTGCTTTCTTTCTTAAATTCTTCGGCGAGGAATTCGATCAGGCGCAGGTCAAAGTCTTCGCCCCCGAGAAAGGTATCCCCGTTGGTCGCTAACACTTCGAACTGATGTTCGCCGTCTACTTCGGCAATCTCGATAATGGAAATATCGAAGGTTCCGCCACCGAGGTCATAGACCGCTACCGTGCGATCACCCTCTGACTTGTCCATGCCATAAGCCAGCGCAGCAGCCGTCGGCTCGTTAATGATCCGCTTGACCTCAAGCCCGGCAATGCGCCCGGCGTCTTTCGTAGCCTGCCGCTGAGAGTCATTAAAATAGGCCGGCACGGTAATCACCGCTTCGGTGACGGCCTCTCCGAGGTACTCCTCGGCGGTCTTCTTCATTTTACGCAGCACTTCGGCCGAGACCTGCGGGGGTGCCATCTTCTCGTCGTTCACCTGAACCCAGGCGTCACCGCTCTCCGCCTCAACAATTTGATACGGCACCATCTTGATGTCCTTCTGCACGACATCATCCTGAAAACGACGACCGATCAGTCGCTTTACGGCGAACAAGGTGTTCTGTGGATTCGTAACGGCCTGGCGCTTGGCGGATTGGCCCACCAGAATTTCATTATCGTCGGTATAGGCGACAATCGACGGCGTGGTGCGGCCACCCTCAGCGTTCTCGATCACTCGTGGCTTGCCACCCTCGAGTACGGATACGCAACTATTAGTGGTACCTAAATCGATACCGATAATCTTACCCATGTTTGTTTCTCCTGTCGGCCGGCATTTCAGCACCGGCAAGCTTCCTTGATAGTGAATATGGGGGCGGCCTCATCAATTTCAAGCACCGGCTCCCCACGACCCTTCAGATTTATGCGTCGCTAGGCGCCTTGGATACCATCACCATTGCCGGGCGCAGCAGTCGACCATTGAGCAGGTAACCCTTCTGCATCACGGCCACCACTGAATTGGGCTCGACATCTGGCTGTTCGACCATGCTCATCGCCTGAGCGGTCTCGGGATCGAAGGGCTCTCCCACAGGATCGACCGGCTCAACCCCGTATTTGGCTAATACATCCATAAAGCCTTTGCGCGTGAGCTCAACACCCTCCGCCAATGCAGCGTCGCCTTGGTCGTTGCCGCCTGAGTCCAGTGCTCGCTCAAGGTTGTCGACGACACTCAGCAGATCGCCGCAGAAGCGTTCCAGCGCAAATTTTCGGGCCTTCTCTATTTCCTGTTCCGCCCGCCGCTGCACATTCATCGCGTCAGCCTGCGCCCTCAGCGCCGCATCCTTTGCCGCCTCCAAGGCATCCTCAAGGCTTTCCGGCGCATCCGGTTCAGCAGCCGGTTCATCCGAACCATCGCCGGCCTCTGCCGCTTCGGGGTCACCGTTTGAAACGGTTTCAGGTTCAGCCTGCTCGGCTTGGGTGCCATCACCCTCGAGCTCTGCGGGCTCCTCTGATTTATCGTCCGCCATGGGCGCTCTCCGTTATGTGTTCCAGTCACTCTGGGGCGATTCCCCCCCATGACAGCCAATGTGGGGTGCCCGAGACGGTTTTCAAGGGGGAGACGGGGTTTTGTCGCGAACTTTATGGAGACTGGGGTGAAATGGAGCACTGGTGGCCGGGCACGGCCCCGGGTCATGGCAACCCGCTATCGGGAGAGGGCGGCACTCAGCATACGCGCAGTCACATCAACGATCGGAATCACTCGCTCGTAGGCCATTCGCGTGGGTCCAATGACGCCGAGCACGCCGAGGGACTGGGTTCCCTGTGCATAAGGCGCGGTGATCACACTGAAATCGCCAAACACATCGAAGCCGGCTTCTTCTCCAATAAAGATTTGGATCCCGTCTGCCCGGGAACAACGTTCCAGAAGCTCCAGCAGATCACGCTTGCGCTCAAAGGCGTCAAACAACTCGCGCAATTTTTGCATGTCCTCGGGTGAGGCTTGATTCAGCAAGCTGGCCTCTCCCGCTACCACCAGATTTTCGGGTTCCTGCTCGGTCTCAATCGCCGCGTTGGCAAGCTCCAGGGCCGCGCCTAGATAATGGTCGATGCGCGCGCGGGCCTCGGACATCTCCCGCACAATATGGCCCTTGACCTGAGTGAGGTCATTGCCGGCATAGCGCTGATTGATGAGCTCAGCCGCAGTCTTGAGCTGCTCCTCGGTCATGGGCCGCTGCATTTGGATAATTCGGTTCTGCACCTCTCGCTCGTTGATCACCAGAATGGCCAACACCCGGTCGCCGGATAGCGGCAAAAACTCAATTTGTCTGAGTTGGCTGGCGGCCGGCCTCGGCACCGTCACAATGCCGGTTTGATAGGTAATTTGGGCAAGCAGGTTGGAGGCGGTCTGCACCAGCTGTTCGGAACTGCGATTGGGGTCGAGTCCGGCATTGAGCGCTGAGACTGTGCCCTGCTCTACCGGGCCCACCTGCAACAAGCTGTCGACAAAAAACCGATAGCCTTGCGCGGTGGGAACCCGCCCGGCAGAAGTGTGCGGGGAGGCCAGATAACCCAGGTCCTCTAGCTCTGACATGATGTTGCGCACCGTTGCCGGGCTGACCGACAGTCCGCTTTCTCCCTGCAGGTTTTTTGACGCAACCGGCTGCCCCTCGCGAATATGCATCTCGACGAGAGTTTTCAGGAGCGATGACGCGCGGGATGACAGGGCTTCCAACAGAGGTCTCTTCCAGACAGGCCTAAACGGGTTGTAGCACAGGCCGCGCGCGCAAAAAAGCGCTCTTTGAGCAGACGCCTGCCGAAGCACACCTTAAAGTCTACCCGTGCAGCCTGAGATGGCGCTCAGGATGTTCACTCCTGTGTCAGTCTGCGCTATAACGTCACCAAAGCTTTGCGAATCGCGTCATGCTGATCAATCTCTCAATACAGGACTATGCCGTTGTCGACCAGCTCGAGGTCGACCTCAATCCCGGTATGACCTGCATCACCGGGGAGACCGGCGCGGGTAAGTCGATCATGCTCGACGCACTCGGGCTTTGCATCGGCGATCGCGCTGACTCCAAGGCGATTCGACCCGGCGCCGCGCGGACCGATATCGCGGCCTGCTTTGATGTCAGCCACAATACCCGCGCTCAGGTGTGGCTGGCAGAACGTGACCTTGATGCGTCGGGTGACTGCATCCTGCGCCGAACCATTACTGCCGAGGGTCGATCCCGCGCCTACATCAACGGCTCACCCACCACACTGTCAGACTGCGCGGACCTCGGACAGTTGCTGGTCGACATCCACTCCCAGCACGCCCACCAATCACTCTTACGCCGAGCTGTGCAGCGCAACCTGCTCGACACCTATGCCGGTGCGGAAGCACTCATTGTCGAAGTCAGCCAGACCGCCCAGCGCTGGCGAGTCTTGCAAGAGGATTACATCCGTCTCGCCGGACAAACCGAGGAGTTTGACGCCCGCAGGGCGCTGCTCACCTATCAAATCGCAGAGCTCGAAAGTCTGAACCCCCGAGTCGGTGAGCTTGAGCAGCTCGAAACGCAACACCAGATGCTCGCCAACGCCGCCTTCATCATCGACAGCGCCAACGACATTGCCAGCGGTTGCGAGAGCCAACGCGACCAGCTCGCTCGATTGGTGCAACTCGCTAACGATGGACGAATGACCACGTCCGCCACTGAAAACCTCCGCGAATTATTGCAATCAGCGTTGATTCAACTCGACGAGGCGCAGGCCGAAACGGCGCGTTTTGCCGCCTCGGTCGAACTCGACCCCGAGGGGCTCAGGGCCACCGAAGAACGAATGAGTGCGCTCCATGATCTGGCGCGCAAGCATCGGGTCACGCCAGAGGCGCTCCCTGAACTGCTGAGCTCATTACAGGCAGAACTGGCCTCTTTGACGGGTGGCTCTGAACAACTAGCGGCGCTGGAACAAGCACTGGGAGATACGGCGCTCGCGTGGCGGACCCATGCCAAGGCTCTCTCGGAGCGACGACGGGAGACGGCGACAAAACTCGCGCACCGCGTCATGGAAACACTCGATAGGCTGGCAATGAATAAGTGTGTCTTCGAGATCGCACTCATTCCCTTCAGAGATGACAATCCGGATCCAAGGGGCGCTGAGGACACTGAGTTTCTGATTGCGACCAATCCGGGTGCCACACCCGGACCACTCAGTAAAGTCGCCTCGGGGGGCGAGCTCTCCCGCATCAGCCTCGCATTACAGGTGGTCGCAGCCGATACCGCGACCTCTCCGACTATGATTTTTGACGAGGTCGATGTCGGGATCGGCGGGGGTGTGGCCGAGGTGGTCGGTGATTTGCTGCACACACTGGGAAAGCTCAGTCAGGTGCTGGTAGTGACCCATCAGCCACAGGTCGCTGCCAAAGGAAACCAACATTTGCTAGTGACCAAGACCGGCGACCAGAAGGTGCACTCCGAGCTCACGATGCTGGACGGCCAAGCCCGCATAGAGGAAGTGGGACGCATGCTGGGCGGGGCGAAACTCACCGAGAGTACGCTGGCCCACGCCAAAGAAATGCTGGAGAGCAGCTAGGCGTCAGATTTTTTTCGCACGTACAGAACCAGTGAGTGATCAATGATGTCGTAACCGTGCTGCTCTGCAATCAAGTGCTGCCGCCGCTCGATCTCGTCGTCAATAAACTCAATCACCTCGCTGTTATCGACATCTACCATATGATCGTGGTGATGATCTGAGGCCATTTCAAAAACAGAGTAGCCCGCTTCAAAGTTGTGGCGAATGATAAGCCCCGCCGTCTCGAACTGCGTTAACACGCGGTAAACGGTGGCAAGACCGATGTCTTCCCCGCTGTCGCGCAGACGCTGGTAGAGGTCCTCTGCGCTAAAGTGATCGCCCTGCCCCGCAGCATCGCTGAGCATAGAAAGGATTTTCAGGCGCGGAGCCGTGATTTTGAGTCCCGCTTTTTTCAGTTCGCGATTTTCTGAGGTCATGCGTGAAGAGTTCTCTGCCGGGGTCGTTTGACGGTATCATGCCAGCCTAGATTGTTCCTTGGAAGATAATGTGTCACGAGTGACCCCTCTTTTCACGCCTTTGCTGGCGGGCTGTTTACTGACCACCCTCGCCGCATGTGGCAGTAACTTTGGTTTTCCCGGCGTTTACCGGATCAATGTCGAACAGGGCAACGTGGTAACCGAGGAAATGGTTGAGCAGCTGCGGCCCGGGCTGAATCGTCGCCAGGTACGCTACATCATGGGCACCCCCCTTATTGAAGACTCTTTCAACGAGAACCGTTGGGATTACCGCTACTTACTGCGCAACGGCAACGAATCGCTCTCAGAAACACAGTTAACGCTGTGGTTTGAAGGCGATGAGCTGGCGCGAGTAGAAGGAGCCGACGCTCCCGATTGGGACAAGCCTCAGTCAGACGAGTCGGATCCTGTCGCGCCCTCTGACTCCTGATCACCCTCAACGCGGCCGGCTTTAGCCCGAGCAGCACGCGCCTTGCGCACCTCTTTCGGATCCACCTGTAATGGGCGATAAATCTCGACCCGCTCTCCCGCTACCAACACGCGATCCTCAGCGGCGCTCTTGCCCCACACCCCCAGCTTAAGATTAGGACCGAGGGTTAACTCTTCAAAGACCTCGTCGAGCTGACTCAGGGTCACTGCCTGCAGCACCGTCGTGCCGGCGGCAACCTCTAGCTTTACGACTCGCTGCTTTTCTGGCAGCGCGTAGGCAACTTCAACTTGAATGGTCTCGCTCATGCTGCAGGCCCTAGCTGCTGGGTAGCGCGTCTGACCACTGCGTCCACCAGGTCAAGCGCAACTTTGTCGAATAATTTTCCCGCGGCAATACTGGCGATTCCGCTGGCCAGTTCAAAATGCAGGCGCAACGATGTTTTACACGCGGCTTCACCGAGCGCACGAAACGCCCACTGCCCCGAAAACGTCTCAAACGGGCCCTCGATGAGCGTGAGCTCGATTCGCTCGGGCCGCTGCATGGTGTTTCGGGTCGTGAATCCATGGCTAATCCCTGCGCGGGATAACCGCAGGGTTGCTGTCACACTCGCCTCGTCGCGCTCGTGTATCTCGGCCCCCACACAGCCATCAAGGAATTCCGGGTAGCGCTCAATATCGGCTACCAAATCGAAGATCTGCTCAGCGGTATGCGGTAAGAGTGCGCTTCGTTCAATGACAGTCATGAATCCAGTTTACCGAACAACGCCTGGGTGCGCTGAGATCACTCACAGAACCCCGTGTAAAAGCCAGATGATACAAGCGCTGGGCACGAGCCAACGCAACACATACCACCACAGTCGAAACAGCCACATAGGCTCCCGGTACAACTCGCCCCTCAGAATCGGCCTTGGCATCAACCACCCGACAAATAGCGAGGTAAGCAGCAAGCTACAAGGGAGCAGCCACTGCGCAGAGATACTTCCCACCCGCAGGAGCGGCAGGTCTCCAAAAAACAGAAACATCGCCACCAGCACCACCACCAGTGTGGCAGTCAGTATCGCGCCGCTGACTCTTCCAAGCTGCCATTCATTGCCCAACAGCATGACCATGGGTTCCAACAGCACCACGGCGGCGCTCCAGGCGACCAGCGCCATGGCCCCAAAAAACAAAGCCCCATAGGTTTCCCCAAGAGGCAGGTTGGCGAAAGCATAGGGCAGACCCACAAAAATAGCGGCCAATCCTTGAACCGGCGCGACATTGGACTCAAAAAATAAGGCGGTGACGATCACCGCGGTGATCATCAAGAAAGTCGTATCAATAACGCCAACCGCCAGCACCGATCGGGCCCAGGGAAGGCCGGTTGGTGCCTGTGCACCTAACGCCATGCCTAAACTCATCCCGGCACCAAGGGTAACGCCCGCCGCGCTCAATGCCTGCCACAAGGAGTCCAGTCGCCAATCACTGGCCTGGTTCGAAAACAAGAACTCTTCAACCGGTCGCAAATCGGTATAGACGAAGACAAAATCCAATACCCCTAGCAAGGTAATGGCTACAGCGGGTAAACATATCCACGCCAGCAATCCCATCCCGACTCTGATGCCCAGAGCCGACACGACAGCAGCGGCGGCCAGCAGGGTCATCGTTTGCGTAAACTGTACTGGCTGATTGTCGACGTAAGCCAAGAACGCATCTGCCACGTCGATAGCACTGGCCGAGGCCAATTCGCCCGAGTAAAGCACCATAGCGCCGTGCAGACACCAGACCGCTGTCAGGACAGCCACTGCCGCAAAAATGAGTGCCAGCAGCGCCTGAGCCACGCCCAGATGACGCCAGCGCGAGTCTCTATTGGCGACACTGGCGGCCCAATGCAGCGCCAGCCCGGGAGAGCCTCTGCCAAGGCTACCAATCGCCACCTCGGCAATCAGCACCGGCACGCTCAGCACGCACAATGCCACGACATAACTAAGAAAGAAGGGGCCACCGCCATGCTCACCGATGAGGTAAGGCAGCCGCTGCAGATTACCCAAGCCCACCGCGACGAGGGCCAGCGTTAGGACGAGCGTACTTCTCGCGCGCCAGGGCTGCGGGATGTTGTCATCCAGCACTACCAAGACTCCGGCAAAGCATTCGCCACAGCGCAGGGCGTAAGAATACCGGCGCGGCGCCGGTTGGGCGCCCGTATAATGAGGTCATGGCGAAATCCAAACGCAACAAGACCGCTGACAATACCATCGCCCAGAACAAAAGAGCACGCTTCGACTTCCAGCTGCTGGAATCATTCGAGGCCGGCGTGTCACTAGCGGGATGGGAAGTCAAAGCACTCAGGGCTGGCAAGGTGCAGCTCACAGATTCCTATGTGCTAATGAAAGGCGGCGAAGCGTATCTACTGGGTGCCAGCATTACCCCGCTGGACACCGCGTCGACGCATTTTGTGACCGACCCGACGCGCACTCGCAAGCTACTGCTGCATAAAAAAGAATTGGCACAGATCAACGCAGGAGTGACACAAAAGGGGCTAACTTGTGTCTGCACCACTCTTTATTGGAAAGGCCACCTGGTCAAGGCGCGCATTGAGCTTGCACAGGGTAAAAAGCTGCACGACAAACGCGATACGGAAAAAGAACGCGACTGGCAGCGCCAGAAAGCGCGTATTGTCAGAGACAACGTCAAGCAGTGATCAGGCCCAGAAGAGTGCCTTCGCAGAAATCGACAGGCCGATGACAATACACAGNCCCACTACAAACGGCCTGTAGGCNGGCCCGGNGAATCGNGCNAAGGCCCAGTTNCCNAGCTGATTCCCCANCCACATGGCTGGCAGNGCCACCCAGAGCANCTGGAAAGGTTTGGGGGTAANNAGCCCCGCGATGCCAAACATNNCGAGCGACACNATACTGGAGCACCAGAAGAACATCATCAGAAACGCCCGTGAGTGCACNGGATTCTCCATGGTGGCNACCACATACANAATGACCGGCGGTCCGGGGATGGCAAANGCGCCGTTCATTAATCCNGANGCCACACCGGTNCCCAGTGANATNGANCCNGAGGCGGCTCTNTCACGGGGTGTAAAACGCGACAACACCAAAGACGCCGCCACGACTAAAATGCCAATCCAGAGCTGGAACTCCGTCACCGATAGCGAGGCCAAAAACCAGACGCCGACCCCGGTGCCCAATACACTCCCGGACACCATCGGTACCGCTGGTGTCACGGGAAACAAGCCCCACCANGACCGATAGCTCATCAGCCCGAGGATGAGCGCCAGCACTGCGCTCAGCACCACAGCGTCTCCGGGCAGCAGCAGTAGCGAGAAAACCGGGACCGCCAACATCGCGAAACCAAATCCGGTGAAGGCGCGGATCAGTGCCGCCACGCCTACGGATAGCGCGACCAACAGCGCCTGATCGACCGGTATCGCTAACACCTGCCAACCCGTCATGGTGGATCCGCCCATCTAACGGGCGACCCGCACTGGATCAGACCGCCCACAATCACTTTGGCACANAGCCCGCCATATCCGAACATGGCGANGACACCCCCGGGACCCAGCTCAGCCTCCATCCGCGCACAGGGATGGCACAATTGAGTCGCCTCCAGCATGGCCTCACCCATCCAGAAGCGCTGCCGTCTCAGCGCATTGAGATTAATCCCCGAAGTCACAATATTGCGCCGCAGTCTGGCGGGATTCAGATCCGTCTCGCCCAATTGCATCNCAATCTGCGAGATGAATTCACGAGAGATGAGTGTCACCTGGCGCCCGGATCCGGGCGTTTTGGACATTCGGTGATCGCCCTCCAGCCCGTATTCATGGACCGCCTCCGCTTGCTGCACTGCCCGCAGTGGCTCCCGACGATGGGGGCGCAGNCCAATCCATTCCACCTTCCCCTCACCGAGCGTATTGAGGTAACGATCTAGCGGGTTTTTGCGTTGCGGCATCGATCTATCCTGTTGAACGTGGCGAGTAACTTCGGGCGCGGTGCTCAAAAACGTCAAATCCCGAGACAGAATCTGAGCATAGCGCCCGGAGGCGGATCAGGCATAGNTCAAATCACCTTAAGCTTCGTAAAAATGCATATCAGAGCTGCGCCGCGCCAACACAGTGTTATGCGCCANNCGATGCTTTCCGTCATCAGAAACAAGTGATCCGGACGGTAATAGTTGGCGTAACTCCGGATAAGTCAGTGTCTACAGGTTGCTTGCCAACGAGCTACAGCGACCTCTCTGGGGATGACTCTGTCACTTCTGGCATGCCGTATCGCCGGAAACAAATTGGAGTGCGCAGCTGCAATCAACCGGTTCTCCGGGGACCGCAGGGCGCTGCCTTTTTTGAGAGAGAGGAGGCGTTGTGACGAATCACGACGGAGGCTGGGGCATGCTGTGCTCTCAGCAAGACGAAGACCAGGCCCGCGCTGACGCCGTGAGCAATCCGGCCGGTTATCACGCATCAATTGCTGCTCGCGAGCTTCACTGGTTCGACGTATCCAANGAGCAGTGGGTGTCGCGAACCGACTCGGGTGGCTGGCAGGGCTGGCACGCCTCGTCTGCCGCCGAAGCGGAGTNAGCGGCGGATTGGGCACCCTGGTCGTCACCCCTCGATGACACTGNCGCGCCCTTTTATCGCTGGTTTGTCGACGGCCAGACTAANGCCTGTTTCAACCNGCTCGACCGACACGTGCTATCGGGCCGTGGTGCAACTCAGGCNATTGTCTTCGAAGGCGATCGTTGGGATCCCTCTAAAAATGAGGGGCGAGGTGGGCCGGTATTCGAGCAGCGGCTGACGTATCGAGAATTACTCATTGAAGTCGCCTTGCGCACGCGGGCGCTGCAGCGTTTGGACCTGCANTGCGGTGATCGCATCGCCTTGAACCTACCCAATGTTCTCGAGCAGATTTTTTACATTCTGGCGGCCCAGCGCCTCGGCGTGATTTACACACCCGTGTTTGGCGGTTTTTCTGCCAAAACGCTGTCTGACCGTATTCATGACGCCGGCGCCAAAGTGGTGATTACAGCNGATGGCGGCTACCGCAACGCAGAGGTCGTGCCCTACAAGAGCACTTACACGGATCCTGCGCTGGATAACTACGTACCTCGGCCGGCAGCNCTCAAGGCACTGTCTGAAACATTNANGGCTCGGCTTCCAGCCGACGTTGCACAGCGCCTCGAGGCTCAGGTGGCCGAAGCGGTCTCCGGCGAAATTACCCTCGAGCGCGCCGACGTAATGCGCGAGCTGGGTCTGGCGCTTGAGCGCGAGCGCGGCACTGCCCCCGAAATTATCGCTGAACTTCGCACCACCGTTGCCAGTCAGCTGGCCAGCGTTGGCCACGCCGTCAGCAACGTGATCGTCGTGCGTTACACCGGCAATGACATCGTCGAGCATGGCCGTGATAATTGGTCACACGATCTNGTGGCACAGGTGGAAAGTGAGCTCTTAGCGGACGCCGGCGTGGCAGACCGCGCTGCGCTGGATGCGCTGGATGACAATGCCTTCTGGAGGGCTGTCGGCGCNAAAGCCCCGGCCGTGCCCGTCGAAGCGAACTGGCCGTTGTTTATCATTTACACATCAGGCTCCACCGGCAAGCCAAAGGGTGTCGTGCATACCCATGGCGGCTGGCTGTCGGGTATTACTCACACCCTGCGAACGGTCTTTAACGCTAATCAGGACGACTGCCTCTACGTCATTGGTGATCCGGGCTGGATTACNGGTCAGTCCTACCAGATCGCTGCGCCTCTGGCCTTCGGTATGTCTACCGTTGTCGCCGAGGGGTCACCGTTATTTCCCCACGCAGGTCGCTTCGCCTCGATCATTGAGCGCAACAACGTCACGCTGTTTAAGGCCGGCTCTACCTTTCTGAAAGCTGTGATGACAGACCCTGCGAGCACGCAAGAAATGTCCCGATATGACATGTCCAGCCTTAAAGCCGGTACCTTCTGTGCCGAGCCTGTGTCACCGGCGGTGCAGCAGTTTGCAATGGATAATATCTGTTCGCACTACATCAATTCCTACTGGGCGACCGAGCACGGCGGCATTGTTTTCTCTTGTCCTTGGGGCGACTTCAAACCGCTGCAAGCCGACGCCAAAACTTGGCCGCTTCCCTGGATTCAGGCACAGGTTCGCATTGTCGAAGAGACCAGCGATACCGGTAGTGTTAGCCAGTGGCGTGAAGCCGAACCTGGTGAAAAAGGCGAACTGGTTATCACGCAGCCCTATCCCTACCTGGCCCGCACATTGTGGGGCGATGGCGACACGCTCGGCTCGGGGGAGTGGCGTGGCGATATCGAACGATTCNCCGAGGTCTACTTTCAGCGTTGGGATGGCGAACTCACCTATACCCAAGGNGACTACGCCCGTTGCGGAGACGAGGGCGCATTCACTCTCCATGGCCGCTCGGATGATGTGATCAATGTNTCGGGCCACCGAATCGGCACCGAGGAAATCGAGGGCGCGATTCTTCGCGACAAAACGCTTCGCCAGGACTCGCCTGTGGGCAACGTCGTGGTGGTCGGTTCACCGCATGACGAGAAAGGTGAAACACCCGTGGCCTTCCTCGTCGCGGCAGCCGGGCGCAAGCTGTCTGATGAAGATCTGGCACGATTGCAAAGCTTGGTGCGCACGGAAAAAGGCGCCACCGCCGTGCCGTCTGACTTTTTAGTGGTCTCGGCCTTTCCCGAGACGCGCTCGGGTAAGTACATGCGTCGCACGCTGCGAGCGATTCTGCTCGATCAGCCACTTGGCGATCTGTCGACGCTCAGAAACCCCGAATCGGTGGAGGAGATCCAGAGCGCTGTGGCACAGTGGCGCGACTTCGGNCGCCTCGCGCAGGCTCGTCAGATTATTCAGACCTGGCGCTACCTGCGGGTTGAAACGCATCGTTTAGACGACCAGCACAAAGTAGCACTGCTGATTATCAATCATCCGCCAGTCAATGCACTTAACGAACGAACGCTCGACGAGCTCCACACCGTTGTGCAACAACTTGAGCATCAGGACGATGTTGATGCGGTAGTTATCACCGGTGCCCGCGGCGCATTCGTCGCAGGTGCGGATGTGAAAGAGCTTCTCGAAGTGGGTGAAGCCGGTGACCTTGAGTCAGCGCGTACAGCGCCGAATGCCGCCCAAGCGGCCTTTGCGGCACTCGAGCAGTTGGGTAAACCCGTCATCGCCGCGGTGAATGGCCCAGCGCTGGGCGGAGGTAATGAATTGGTGCTGGCCTGCTCCTATGTGATAGCAGCAGAGCACGCACAGTTTGGGCAGCCCGAGATTAATCTGAACTTGCTGCCGGGGTACGGCGGCACCCAACGGCTGGTACGCAAATTACATCGTCGAGGCGGTGAAGCTGGTATGGCCGAGGCCCTGCGGCTGATGGTCAGTGGCCGCAACATTTCAACCCGTGACGCGATAGCCTGTGGTCTGGTCGATGAAGTGGTCACAGAGGCCGCTGCATCACCTGTGGAAATTGCCATGGAACGACTCCGCGCTTACTTTGCGAAGCAGGGTCCGCTGGCGGCGGCTCAGGAGGAGCATCAGAAGGCACTCGCAGAACACGAAGCTGAAATCCCCTACTCCGAGGCTATCCTCGAACAGCCAGCACTCCAGCAGGCGCTGTCACAAATTCGCGCCAGCGGTCGAGAAAAGCAGGTTGCCCGNGTACTCGAGGCCGTCGCATTGGGCGCACACCAAGGCCAGTCTGCGGGCTTGCTACACGAAGCAGAGCTCTTCGCGGAAGCNGTCTGCGATCCCGAGTCNGGTCCCACCGGTATCACGGCGTTCCTAGANAAGCGCAGCGCGCCGTTGCCGACGCAGTATGTCGAGGTGGCACCCGACGCCTCGGGCGAACAAGTAGAGGCACTGCTGACCTCGGGAGANCTCCTTCCGATGGGCGCCAGCTTCTTTCCGGGCGTCACGCCCGTCCCGCGCTATCAATACGGCTACGGCGTACCCAAGTCCTTGGCTGATGGTAAGCCGGCACACGGCGATCCGGTTGATGCCGAGATTAAGCTGATTTTTGACACCCCGGAGCCAGAGTCCAACGAAGCGCTGGTTTANATATTAGCTTCGGAAATGAATTTCAACGATATCTGGGCCATCACCGGCATCCCCGTCTCGCCGTTTGATGCGCGCGATGCTGATGTACAGGTCACCGGCTCTGGCGGCGTAGCCATGATTGTGCGCCTGGGCAGTGAGCTGATCGCTGAAGGCCGGCTGTCGGTTGGAGATGTGTGCACCGTTTACTCAGGCCAGAGCGAACTGCTCTCTCCTGATCAGGGGCTGGACCCCATGGCAGCCGACTTCCGCATTCAGGGCTACGAGCGCAACGACGGCACCCACGCCCAGTTTCTGGCGGTTCAGGGACCCCAGTTGCACCCGAAGTTACCCAGCCTGAGCTTCGAAGAAGCAGGCTCTTATGGGTTGACGCTCGGCACGATTCACCGAGCGCTTTATCACACGCTCGACATTGAGCCGAACAAGCGATTGTTTGTGGAAGGCGCCTCGACCGGAACCGGTTACGACTGCCTGCGCAGTGCAGTCAGCAGTGGCCTGGATGTGGTTGGCATGGTCTCCAGTGAGGAGCGCGCCGCACGCGTAGAGGCAGTAGGCGGTAAAGCGGTCGACCGGAAGGATCCTCAGTGGGCACAAGCCTTCACTCCGGTGCCGGATGACCCTGCTGAATGGGCCAACTGGGAGGCTCAAGGCGCCAGCTTTGTGGCTGCCGCAGAGGCCGCCGCCGGTGGCAGCATTGATTACGTCGTGTCACATGCGGGTGAGACCGCCTTTCCTCGCTCCTTCCAGACGCTGGGCGACGGCGGCGTGNTGACCTTCTACGGGGCTTCTTCGGGCTACCGGTTNACCTTTATGGGCAAACAAGGCAGCTCGACTCCATCAAAGATGTTTACGCGCGCCGGTTTGCGGGCAGGCCAAAGCTTGCTGATTGTTTACGGACCCGGCGCTGCGGACGGCATTGTCGACCGCGTCGCCATTGAAGCGATCGAGGTTGGCTGTCAGCGTGGTGCGCAAATCGCCGTGTTGGTAGACACCGTTCCACAGCGCGAATTTGTCAACTCGCTGGGTTTTGGTGCCCAGGTGAAAGGCGTTGTCAGTCTCGAGGAGATCGAACGGCGTCTGGGCGATGATTACGATCCGCCCGGTCCCTTCGCCGAGATGCCAAACCCTTTCACCGAGTCTCAGGCGTTTAAAGAAGCCGTGCGGCTGTTCTCAGATCGCACGCTGAAGCCCATTGGCTCAGCTATTGCGCCTTTCCTGCGTAACACCCTCGACAAGCGCGGTTTGCCGGACGTGGTGTTTGATCGCGCCGGTCGCGACGGTTTGGCCCTGGCAACCTCACTCGTCAAGCCGAATGTGGGCAAGGTGATTTATGCCGAGGAGTTAAGTGGTCAACGCTTTACTTTTTATGCCCCACAGGTGTGGATGCGCCAGCGTCGGATTCTCATGCCAACCGCTGAAATTCGCGGTACACACCTGAACACGGCACGCGAATTTGCCGAGATGCAGGGGCGCATCGCCGCGGGCCAGATTGATGTCCTGCCAGCGCTGGCGAGACCTATCGAAGATATCGCAGAAATCCATCAGGCGATGTGGGAGAACCGGCACGGTGGTGCCAACTACGTGGTCACTCATGCACTTCCTCGCATGGGCCTCAAAACNAAAGACGAGCTCTACCGGGCCTGGGCGCTGCGTGACGCGGCCGAGCGCGGTGAAGTCATTACCAAAGTTGAAACTGGATCAGCCGGAGCGCTTAGATGAACGACCTGTCCAATCTTTCCAATGCGGTGACCTCGCAATCTCTTGTCGGACGTCGGCTCGAGAACAAGTCTGTCATCCTGACNGGTGCGGCGGGCTCTATTGGCCGCTATATCTCGCGGCATTTACTGCGCGAAGGCGCCTTGGTCACGATGACCGGTCGCGACCAAAGCAAATTGGACGCCTTCGTCGAGGAGCTGTCTGAAGAGGGCTTTGACGCAGAGAGCATTACCACGATTGTCGGCGACTGCGCTGACCCCCAAGTCTGCCGAGACATCTGCTCCCGGGCTGTCGAGACCTTTGGCAAGCTTGATGTGCTGGTGAATAACGCGGGCGCGGCGGGTCCGAAGTACACCCTTCGAGATATTCCCTTCACCGATGTGGAAATGCGGGCAGCGGGATCGGACCAAACCATGTTCGACTCTGCCATGAACCTGCTTGGCGCGCCCTGGAATATGGCGCGGGCCGCCGCGGCTCACNTNAGCGATGGCGGAACCATCGTGAACGTTTCGACCATCTTTTCGCGGACCCACTACTACGGGCGNATTCCTTACGTAGTNCCCAAGTCCGGNCTCAACGCGNTGGGCAAAGGTCTGGCACTGGAGCTGGGCGAAGAGCGCGGTATTCGCGTGAATACGTTGTTCCCGGGCCCCATCGAATCGGAGCGTATCGACACTGTTTTTGCCACGATGGACGAGCTTCAGAACATTCCCCCGGGCAGCACCAGTCAGGAGTTCCGTGATCTGATGATCACCACCCGCACCGGTGAGGAAGGTCTGGAGTATCGTTATCCGACGCCGACCGACGTCGCCAACGGGATTGTCTGGCTGGCCTCGGAAGAGTCCGCAGCGGTGTCTGGTCANCATATCGAGGTCACCAATGGCATGCAGGTGCCGGCGCAAAGTCGCTCGCAGTTAGTCTCCTGGCCAGACAAGCGCCTGGAGGATCTGACCGACCATGTGGTGCTGATTTTAGGCGGATCTGATTATGAAGAAGCGCTGACCTATGCCGAGCGACAAATCAACAGTGGCGCGCACGTCTTACTCGCGTTCCGTTCACTCGAGTCAGTGGGTCATGCACGCTCGCTCATTCAGTCCAAGGGACTCGATGAGATCCAGCTATCGCATCTTGACCCCCTTCGTCGAGAATCCGTCGACCGCACCATGCAGTTCATTGACGACCACTTTGGTCGACTCGATGGCGTGATCGTGCTGCCACGCAAACCGAATGGGCATTATGGGACGTCCCTTAGTGGGGCGACCGATGAAGATGTCGAAAATTTTGTCCGAGATGAAGTAGTNGCGCCCGTCGCCTTTGCCAGCATGTTTGCGAGCAACCTGTCTCGCTGGTTTGGCAAGTGCGAGCCACCGGCCATCACCTACGCGACCAACGGCAATGACGCTCAGGGTAACCTGCTCAATGAGGTGATTCGTGCGTCCATCGAAGCCCTGATTCGTGGCTGGCGCCACGAGGATGAAACGCTGCTGAATGCCGGTGAGCTAGAGTGGGCGGTGCGCCCCAACCAGTTGGTACGCTACGACAGTGCAGACAAAGACAACCTGACCTTTGCAGCAGACTGGGCCGCAACGCTAACCAATCGCGTGCGCCAGATGGACCCCATTAACCTGTGGATTCCGAAAAGCATCAAGCGGGCTACGGGTAAAGAATCGATGCCGACGCCGCTGATGCGCGTACTGCCCGGGCTGCACAAGGGCAAANCCGCCGTGATCACCGGCGGTAGCCTTGGAATTGGCCTGCAGCTTGGCCGCTACCTGGCTATTGCCGGCTGCAGGGTGCTCTTGAGCGCACGTAGCCAGGCCAAACTGGAAGAAGCTCGCAATGAGATTGTTGAGGAGCTTCGCGGCATCGGTTATCCACTNGCCGATACGCGGGTCAGCATCATGCCTGACATCGACGTGGGTGATCCGAAAGCTTTGGATGCACTCTATGATCGGGCGATCGACTTGTTCGGTAACGTCGATTTTCTGATCAACAACGCCGGTATTTCGGGTGCGGAAGAGATGGTGGTCGATATGACCCTAGCGGACTGGAACCGCACCATGGAAGCTAACCTGATCTCTAACTATTCACTGATTCGCAAGTTTGGTCCGGTGATGAAGGACAAGGGAAAAGGTTCCATTCTCAACGTATCGAGCTACTTTGGTGGCGAAAAGTACGTGGCGGTGGCCTACCCCAACCGCGGAGACTACGCGGTATCCAAGGCCGGGCAGCGTGTCCTGGCAGAGATTTTGTCGCGGCACCTGGGCCCTGAAATACAAATCAACGCGCTTGCTCCGGGACCCGTAGACGGCGCCCGATTGCGCGGTCTAGGCGATGCGCCGGGTCTGTTTGACCGCCGTGGGAGACTGGTGCTTGAAAACAAGCGTTTAAATCAGGTACACAAAGCGATTCTCAGCGATCTGGCAGCAGGCCTCGGCGCCGATACCATCATGGCCCTGGCGGCCAATGAGGTCGCTAACCTGCCCTCGAGCAACGATTTGCCCAAAGCGCTGGCGCGCCTTGTGGGTCAGGTCGTGGACGCAGGCGGGGCCGGCAATTCCTCGCGCTTCCTGATGCACGAGGGTATCGCCAGTAAGTTGGTTGATCGTCTGGTCAATGGCGGCATTCTGACTGCTGAACAACGAACAGCCTTTATGGAGTCCTTCGTTGATGCGCCGGAGCCATTCTTTGATCTCGAAGAATCAAAGAAGTCTGCTGCGCAGATCGAGTCCGGTATTCTCAACCGACTCCACCTTCACAAGATGCCAACCGACGAACAGGTGGGTCTTTCTACTGTGTTTCACCTCGCCGATGACATTGTCAGTGGCGAAACGTTCCATCCCTCAGGCGGGCTGAAGTTCGACCGCTCCGTGACCGAGGGCGAGCTATTGTTACCCCCCAGCCAGGCCGACCTGAACAAGCTTCAGGGCAAGCGTGTGGTCATGGTGGGTGACAGTATGCGTAAAGAGCTTGCGGCGATCGGCAATGGTTTCATGGG
>NYTG01000072.1 GCA_002683395.1 Halieaceae bacterium
ACGCCGACCTCGCGAATCCGGCGAGCGATGAGTTGCGTGTATTGGGAACCGAAATCGAGAATCAACAGTCGGTCGCGATGGATATCCTGTGTCACGCTTTAGGCTCCGCGTACAGCGTTGAAAAGAGGAACTGACTCCCAGTGTTACCTGACCGGGTAATTGGGCGCTTCCTTGGTAATCGATACGTCGTGCACGTGAGATTCGGACATTCCGGCTGTCGTTACCCGCACGAATTGCGGCTCAGTGCGCATCTCGGTCATCGTGGAGCAACCGGCGTATCCCATCGCCGAACGGACCCCGCCCATTAATTGATGAATAATCGCCGACACCGGGCCCTTATAAGGCACCCTACCTTCGATTCCCTCGGGCACCAATTTCTCTGCACCCACACTGGAATCCTGAAAATATCGATCGGAAGAGCCCTGACTCTGCGCCATCGCGCCAATAGAACCCATGCCCCGATAGGATTTGTAAGTTCTGCCCTGGTAAAGCTCCACCTCACCGGGGGCTTCTTCGGTACCGGCAAACATGCTGCCCATCATCACCGCGTCTGCTCCAGCCGCAAGCGCCTTCGCCAAATCACCTGAGAAACGAATACCACCATCAGCAATAACAGGAATGCCCGAATCTTTCAGCGCCTCACTGACATTGGCGATCGCCGAAATTTGTGGCACCCCGATGCCCGTAACCACGCGGGTCGTGCAGATCGAACCCGGGCCAATCCCCACCTTGACCGCATCAGCGCCTGCGTCTCGCAGCGCCAGCGCCGCGTCGGCCGTCGCAATGTTGCCGCCAACTACGTCTATAGCGGGATACGCTGCTTTGATCATCGCAACCCGATCCAGCACATTTCTGGAGTGGCCATGAGCGGTATCAACCACCAGCACATCCACGCCCGCTCGAATCAAGGCCTCCACGCGCTCGTCTGTGTCAGGGCTGGTACCCACCGACGCACCCACTCGCAGCTGACCAAAGCCATCCTTGCACGCGTGGGGGAACGACTCCGCCTTATCAAAGTCCTTCACCGTAATCAGGCCCTTCAAGCCAAAGTCATCGTCTACGACCAAAATTTTCTCAATACGGTGCTCGTGTAACAGGCGCTGTACTTCCTCCAGCGGAGCACCCTCTTTAACCGTCACGAGCTTATTCTTGGGCGTCATAATGGCCGACACCGACTGTTCCGTATCGGTTTCAAACCGGATATCCCGTCGTGTGACGATCCCCACTAGATTTCCAGCCTCCATGACCGGCACGCCGGAAATACCGTTTGCCCGGGTGAGATCAATCAAATCGGCGATGCTCGCGGTACTCTCGATGGTGATGGGGTCTTTGACCACGCCACTCTCGAACTTCTTGACCCGGCGGACTTCTTCAGCCTGCTCAAGTATGGTCATATTCTTGTGAACAATGCCGATACCGCCCTCCTGCGCGAGCGCGATCGCAAGGCGCGCTTCAGTCACCGTGTCCATCGCAGCAGACACCAGCGGGATATTCAGCGGAATAGTGCGCGTCAAGCGCGTGACCAGCGAGACATCCTTGGCAGTCACCTCGGAATAGCCTGGCAGGAGGAGCACATCGTCGAAAGTGAGCCCTTCGTGTGCAATTCGGAGCATGTTGGCCTCGTCGTGCCCGATACACAGCAAACTGGCGTATCAGGTCTCCCCAAACGCGCTAGTATACAGAGGGGTCCGTGACGCGACAATGTCAGCAACACCGGCGTCCCGCGCAATTCTTTGAATAGCGCCACAGGAGCGCCCATGCAAACTGATCAGTCACGCCAGCCTACCCTCTCGGTCAGTGAGCTGAACCGGGATGCCAAGAATCTGCTGGAGGCTCACTTCGACTGGGTTTGGGTAGAAGGCGAGATCGGCAACTTCACCGCCGCCAGCTCCGGGCATTGGTACTTCTCACTCAAAGACGCCGATGCTCAGGTGCGCTGCGCCATGTTTCGACGCGCCAACGGCCGCGTGAAGATTCGTCCCGCGCAAGGCGACTCAGTGCGGATCCGAGCAAAGGTCTCTCTCTACGAAGGCCGTGGAGAGTTTCAACTCATTTGCGAGCATATGGAGCCCGCGGGCGCCGGAGCCCTACAGTTGGCGTTCGAACGTCTCAAAAGCCGCCTGTCAGAGGAAGGCCTCTTCGCGGCAAGTGCCAAACAGCCGGTGCCCAGCGACGCGGCACATGTCGGCATTGTGACCTCTGCCACCGGCGCCGCGCTGCAGGACATTCTCACGGTACTCAAACGCCGTAGCCCTCATACACAAGTCTATATTTTCCCCGTTCAGGTTCAGGGGGATGGGGCAGCCGAGCAGATTGCCGAAGCCATAGCGCAGGCGGATCGATTGGTAACCGGAGGATCCTTGCCACTCGACGTGTTGATAGTGGGACGAGGTGGCGGATCTCTGGAGGATCTGTGGGCGTTTAATGAAGAGGTCGTCGCACGCGCGCTGTTCGCGGCCCAAGTTCCCACTGTCTCCGCTGTCGGTCACGAAGTCGACTTTAGTATCGCGGATCTCGTCGCCGATACGCGGGCGGCCACCCCCTCCGCGGCGGCAGAGCTGGTCTCAACCGACCAAAACGAACTTCTCCAACACCTCGATATACTTCGCGGGAACATCGCGCGCTCACTGCAACGACAGCTGACAGACCTGAGCCAGCAGTTTGCCTCGTTACGTAAGCGGGTCCGACATCCCGGCCATGCGCTCAACCAACAGCGCACCGCGCTCACCAAGCTGTCAGCCTCTCTGCACCGCGCCGCATTACGGCAGGTCAACCACCAGCAAAAACAGACGGCGCAACTCAATACGCGGCTCGCTGCACAACACCCTGGTCAACAATTAGAGCGTCATAAAACACAGAGACAGCAGCTCGGTCATCAGCTTTTACAGCGCATTCAGCAGAGACTAAAGGAGGCCAAGGCAGACGTCTCCCACAAGCATAAACTGCTGACCTCCCTAGGGCCCGAGCAGACGCTTCATCGGGGCTACGCCATCGTGACTAATGCGACAGGAAACGTACTGAGGGAGGCGGGACACGCCTCCGAGGGCGACGCGCTCACCCTGAGGCTAGGGTCGGGAGCGCTCTCAGCTCAGGTGACGGGACACCCGAAGGATTGATCAGTACTTCGCCGGCAGACGGGTATTGATCACAATGTGGCGACCCTCGAAGCGAATGTACTCGCCTATGGTCAGGTCTTTCAAAATACGGGCTACCATCTCGCGCGACGCACCCACGCGGTCCGCAATATCCTGCTGAGTCAACTTCTCCGGAATAAACAGCGTGCCATCCCCTCGCTCTTCGGCGAGATCCATCAGCACGTTGGCGACCCTGCCATAGACATCCTGTAACGCTAGGCTCTTGACGTCCGCCGTGAGTTTTCGAACGCGACCCGCCAGGTTGCTAATGAGCTGTTGTGTAATGTTCGGGTGATCGTCCAGCACGCTCGAGAAGTCTTCTTTCATCACAATACGGAACTCGGATTTCTCCACTGTGCGCACCGACGCTGAGCGGGTGGAATCGTCAAGCAGCGCCAACTCACCAAAGTAATCCCCTGGTCCGAGGGTATTCATGATGAATTCCTTGCCATTCTTGTCGCTGCAGTAGACCTTGACCTTTCCTGACTCGATCACAAACAGCGAGTCGGCAGGGTCATTCTCATGAATGACGACGGTATTTTTGGGGAACGCTCGAGTCGTGCTACTGCCCTCCAGCGCCTTCAGCTCTTCGTCAGACAAGCCGTGAAATATTTCCACTTGATCCAACATAGTTCTTGTGCCCCATTTTCTCCCCAAGTTGGTGCGATACTACCCCATGAACCGCGTGCCGCCTATCCCCATAGGTGGCAGTTCCGCGCAGCGACTCGTTCGTCGGTATAATCAAGCACAGCGATCAAGAGGCAACCCTCGTGGTGTCAGAAACAGATAAACCGGATCAATGGGCAGGCCACATTCTGGTCGCTGCCGAGCCGTTGTTGGCGGCCGTGAAGCGGCCCACTGTCACGGTTGATGCGCCCATGGACGGCGATGTCGAAGCGCTGGAGGACGCGCTCCTTCGTATCCGAGAGCTACTCGCCTCGCCAACGCCGGACATGAACCACGATCTGCTGAATCTGATCGGCGCTATCCGGGGCTATACCGAAATGTTGTACGAAGATGTCGCGCTCCTTCATCCGGCCCTGAAAGAGACGCTACCTGCCTTGCTATCGGCGGTGGACAGCACTCAGATTAGCCTTGAAATGCCCGTCAGCGACCAGCCCGAATTGGCCAAATCCGAAGCGCCGGGTGTCATTCTTGCTGTCGACGACATGCCCGAGAATCGCGAGCTGATCAGTCGCCTGCTCTCCAGGGCCGGACATACCGTCATCTCTGCCGAATCGGGGGAGGAAGCCCTGGAGCTCCTCGAAACCCGCGGCATGGATCTCGTCCTCCTTGACTTGATGATGCCCGGCATTGGCGGTGCCGAAGTGCTCAAGCGAATGAAGGAAAACGACAGCCTGCGCGCAACGCCGGTTATTATGATCAGCGGCCGGCAGGATATGGACCAAATCATCGCCTGTATTCAGGCGGGCGCCGATGATTATCTGCTCAAGCCTTTCAACCCCGTGCTGCTGCAGGCCCGCATTTCTGCAGGCATCGAGCGTAAACGCTGGCACGATCGAGAAGAAGACTATCGGCATCAACTCGAGCGAAACGAGCGATTTATTCGACGTACATTCGGCCGCTATCTATCAGACGATATCGTGGCGCAGTTACTCGAGGCACCTGAAGGACTGGAGCTCGGGGGTGATCTTCGCGAGGTCACTATTATGATGTCTGATATTTGTGGCTTTACGAGCCTAGCGGAACACCTTCCTCCACCTCAGGTGGTGTCACTGTTGAATCGCTACTTCGAACACATGACCGATATTATTTTCGATCATCAGGGCACTATTGATGAGTTTCTCGGGGATGCCATCCTGTCGGTATTCGGTGCACCAAAGCGACAGGACGATGATCCCGAGCGCGCGGTGCGTTGTGCGTTGGCCATGCGNGANGCCATGGAGGCCGTCAATNCCGCTAATAAGACCGCNGGTCTCCCCACTCTCCAGCATCGTATTGCACTCAATACCGGCTCGGTGATCGCAGGCAATATCGGTTCNGAGCAGCGAGCAAAATATGGCTGCGTAGGTCACGCTATGAACGTGACCTCGCGCATCGAAGGGCAAGCAGAAAATGACGAGATTCTCGTCTCTGATGCCACCCGGCAGCATCTGCCAGAGCACCTCTTTGACTGGGGAAAACCCCGCGAGCTTGTCGTCAAGGGGATTGAAGGCAGTATCTTGGCCTACCCGGTTCTGGGATTACGGCAATGACCAGCCCGCAGCGCACCATCCTTCTCGTAGAAGACAACGAGGTCAATCGAGACATGCTGGTGCGCCGACTCCAGCGCGCTGGACATGAGGTGTCCACTGCCGGAGATGGCGAAGCTGCGCTCGCGGCGATGCGTGAAATAAAGCCCGCGGTCGTACTGATGGATATGAATTTGCCCATCATGGACGGTTGGACCGCCTGCGCTGCGGCGCAGAATGATTCGCGCCTGGCCGACATCCCGATCATCGCCCTTACCGCGCACGCCATGGAAGAGGATAAGGCACGGGCACTTGCGGCGGGCTGCAGCGACTACGCCACCAAACCCGTGGACTTTCCGGATCTACTGTCAAAAATATCGGCGCACCTCAATGCGAGCCACTGACGCGGTCACTCAGCTTCGGCCGCGGCTCAGCCTGCGCGGGCGGCTCTATCTGTTCTCGGGCGCAATCCTCATTCTATTTGCCATCAATGTCGGCACATCGCTGTGGGGTAGCTTTGCCCGCAACGAGAGCTCTCTGGCTTATCAGGAAGCAGTGACTGCGGCCCAGCTCACCACGGAGCTTGAGCAGAATCTGCAAAACAAACGCCAGCAAGTGCTGGTCCTGGCCACGCTGAGAGAAACCACCGACGAACCGCTAGACGACACCGCGTTGGATCAAGCTCGCGCCGATCTGGAGATCATTACCGAGCGCCTCCGGCAATTGGGCGGCTTCGGCGGCGAAGACCTTGAGGCGTATTATCGGCGCCTCCACGACAGCGCCACGGCTTTGTTCGAGGAGTGGCGAACGTTCTACGACCGTTATAACGACCCAGCGCCCACGCCAGATGTTGAATCTGCTGTTTCCTACAACGACACCCAACAGCGACTCAGAGAGCTAGACCAGCGGCAGTCCTTTGTGGCTGTGCAACGCGCCAATGCCATTGATCGCACCATTTCGCTGACCGATCAGATCACGATCATCGGATTTATCAGTTCCATTGGGATTACCCTGGCCCTGGTATTTGCGATGATCCGCAGCACCAACGCTTCACTGACGCGACTCAAACGCGGCGTCGAGCGTTTCGGATCGGGGGATCTGGTCTACCGCATTGATGAGCAGCGCGACTCCGGAGAAATCGGAGATCTGGCGCGGACATTCAATGAAATGTCGACCAAACTGCAGATCGCAATCGAGGAAATGAATACCGCTCGGGCTGATGCCGATTCGGCAAATGCTGCCAAGAGTATGTTCCTTGCCAATGTGAGCCATGAACTCAGAACTCCCCTGAACGCTATCATCGGCTATTCCGAGATGCTTCAGGATGAATTGGGGGATGGCGCTGAGCTCGACCGCGAGCAGTTCCATCACGACCTCGCCACCATCATCTTCTCGGGCAAACAGCTACTGACCCTGATCAACGATATTCTTGATCTGTCCAAAATTGAGACGGGCAAGATGCAGGTGAGCCAGGAGGTCTTCAGTCCCGGCGGGCTGCTCGTTCAGGTGTGTGATGCGCTGTCGCCACTCCTGCAGCAAAATAATAATCGTCTGCGGCTCGATATTGATCAAGGCAGTATGCGCGACATGGACAGCGACCGTGGCAAGCTACAACAGATCGTTACGAACCTCTTCTCCAACGCCTGCAAATTCACCAAGGACGGCGAAATTACTGTGTCTGCACAGATGACTGCCGATACATTAATCGTCGCGGTTGCTGACACCGGCATCGGTATGACCGAGGCACAACAGACGCGGGTATTTGAGGCGTTCACCCAGGCAGAGTCGAATACCGGCCTGAAGTACGGCGGAACCGGTCTGGGTCTGGCTATTGTGAGAGAATTTTGCACAATGCTCGGGGGCCACATTGCGTTGGAGAGTCGCCCCGATGAGGGTTCCGTTTTTAGGGTTACCCTTCCGGCTGACCCAGTGTCAGCTCCCGCAGACGCTTGAGGGCTTCCTCCTGCTTCGCCAGATCGGCGGTCAACGCAGCGTTCTGATCATCCAGCTCGGCGACCTGCCCTTGCAAATCGGCAATCAGGGACAACACCATTTGTATCAGCGCCGCCCGATCGCTCTCTGAATCTGCGCTGGTGGCGCCTTCAGCATCGTTTTGAGCAAGCGTGTCAGCGAGTGCGAGCCCCGCAGTCGCCTCACTCAAGTTTTGTTCTCTGTTTGACTCAGCATGGCGGGCGAAAGCCGCCCGTGCGCTCTCGTAGTCACCCCCCGACAGCGCTTGCAGTGCCACAGAAAATTGGTCTAGCNGCNTGTCATCCGGGCACTGGCACATGCNGGATGAGCTCTCGCTCATATCACCCACAGTCGTCGCGCTTGAATCANGACTTCCCGCCACACCGTCCTGAGCCGGNAGTAGGCTACAGCCNGAGAGCAACACAATCGCTGCAAGGAGAAAAGTGGTGGCGAGACGCTGGCAATNACGCACGATGCGGACCCCTTGTGGTTTGAAGGAGCATAGCACCGCGCGACGGGAGCAGACCAGTATCGTCAGCAGATTATTCGTGTCGAAGGTGTGGAAACAGGATCACATCACGGATAGACGGCGAATTGGTCAGCAGCATCACCAAACGATCGATACCAATACCCTCCCCCGCAGTGGGCGGCAGACCGTACTCCAGCGCTCGGATATAGTCATGATCATAGTGCATCGCCTCATCATCACCGGCCTCTTTGGCAGCGACCTGCGCCTTGAAACGCTCGGCCTGATCCTCCGCATCATTCAGTTCGCTGAAGCCATTGGCCAGCTCGCGCCCGCCCACAAAAAATTCAAATCGGTCGGTAACAAAAGGATCATCGTCATTGCGTCGCGCCAAAGGGGAGACTTCTGTCGGATAAGCAGTAATGAAGGTGGGCTCCTGTAACTGCGCCTCAGCCGTCTCCTCGAAAATTTCTATCTGGATCTTGCCGAGACCCCAGTTTTTGTCGATCTTGATACCCAGTTTGGCGGCAATCGCCGTAGCGGATGCCATCTCTCCAATATCCTCGGCGGTTAACTGCGGATTGTGCTTGAGGATTGCCTCGACCACCGTCATTCGCTCGAAGGGCTGATCGAAATGGAAGGTGGCCTCGCCATAGGGGACTTCGGTGGAACCCAAAACCGACTGGGTGAGCTCTCGCATGAGCATCTCAGTGAGATTCATCGCATCGCGGTAATCAGCATAGGCCCAATAAAATTCGAGCATAGTGAATTCAGGGTTGTGTCGAGTCGACAGACCTTCGTTACGGAAATTGCGATTGATCTCGAAGACTTTCTCCAACCCACCCACAGTGAGTCGCTTGAGATACAACTCCGGGGCAACACGGAGATACATCTCCATATCGAGCGCGTTGTGATGGGTGATAAATGGACGCGCTGTGGCGCCACCGGCGATGGGGTGCAACATCGGGGTCTCAACCTCGACAAACTGGCGCTCGGCCAGAAACTGGCGAATAAATTGAATCGTTGCCGCGCGGATCCGGAAAATTTCTCGCACCTCGGGGTTGACGATCAGATCAACGTAACGCTGCCGATAACGCGTCTCCTGATCCACCAGGCCATGATATTTATCTGGCAACGGGCGCAGAGCCTTGGTCAGCAAGCGCCCCTCTTCCATATTGATGTAGAGGTCCCCCTTACCGCTGCGATGCAGGGGCCCAGACGCCGCGACAATGTCCCCCAGATCCCAGGTTTTAATCGCCGTTATCGCTTCCTCGGACAAACCCTGTCGATTCAGATAAAGCTGAATAGTTCCCGACCCATCCTGAATCAACAAAAATGCGCCGCGGTTACGGATCAGACGGCCAGCGACCGAGAAATGCTGATTTGCTTCTTCGAGTTCTGCTTTATCCTGCTGCTCAAAGTCGCGCTGCAGTTCACCCGCGAGCGCCGTCCGGCGAAAATCATTGGGGAAGGCGGGACCCTGATCACGCAGAGCGGCGAGCTTGGTTCGCCGCTCCGCGATCAGTCGGTTCTCGTCTTCTGGTTGCTGTGGATCACTCACGGTTGTCTCCATCACACACTTTTCAGAGGCCTTGCTTCAGAGAGGCCTGAATAAACGGGTCCAGTGCCCCATCGAGCACCGACTGGGTGTTACGGGTTTCAATACCGGTCCGCAGATCTTTAATGCGCGAGTCATCCAGCACGTAAGAGCGAATCTGGCTTCCCCAACCGATATCTGCCTTGCTGTCTTCCATCGCCTGCTTTTCAGCATTGCGCTTGAGCATTTCCATTTCGTAGAGCTTTGCGCGAAGTTGCTTCATTGCGTTGTCGCGGTTCTGATGCTGCGATCGCTCGGTCTGGCAACTGCTCACCAGCCCTGAAGGCTCATGGGTGATGCGTACCGCAGAATCGGTGGTATTGACGTGCTGACCACCGGCACCAGAGGAGCGATAGGTATCGACCCGCAGGTCTGCTGGGTTAATTTCAATGTCGATGTTGTCGTCAATCTCAGGCGAGACAAAGACTGAGGCAAAAGAGGTATGTCGGCGCCCACCGCTGTCGAAGGGCGATTTGCGCACCAAGCGGTGCACCCCCGTTTCTGTTCTCAACCAGCCAAAAGCGTATTCACCCTCAAACTGTATTGTCGCACTCTTTAGGCCCGCCACCTCACCGGCAGAAGCCTCCACCAGCGTCGTCTTGAAGCCCTTGTCTTCGCCCCACCGCAAATACATTCGCAACAACATCTCGGCCCAATCCTGCGCCTCGGTGCCGCCCGAACCTGCCTGAATATCCAGATAAGCATTATTGGAGTCTGTCTCACCTGAAAACATCCGACGGAACTCCAGTTTCTCCAGCGCGATCTCCAGGCCCGCGAGGTCCTGCTCTACCGCATCCGCCGTATCCTTGTCGTCTTCCTCTACCGCGAGATCCAGCAGATCGCTGGCATCGTCACAGCCTGCATCCAGAGTTTCTATCGTCGCTACGACCACTTCAAGGGAGGCCCGCTCACGCCCCAAGGCCTGAGCCTTTTCAGGGTTATCCCATACGCTGGGTTCGGCCAGCTCGAGTTCGACTTCTTTCAGTCTGTCCTTTTTGACAGCATGGTCAAAGATACCCCCTAAGCACGTCAGTACGTGCGCGGATATCTTTAATCTGATTGATGAGAGGTGCTATTTCCACGGTATTTCCAAGGTGACAGCTCCCTCTGGGGAGCTGGTGTGCTCAAAAGGCGAGAGTCTATCGGGTTGCAGGCAGGACCGCCATCACCTCGACTGCCCCACCGGTCTTAGATCGGCCAGAAAGACTGGATGACTAGCTGAGCACTTCGTTCACCCCGATATTCATTCACATCGAGGCGATACAGCGCACCCATTTCCCGAAGGGGTTCTGCCAACCATTCCTCGACGTCAATGTTGAAGGCGATCCCCGCTATCTCCACCCCTTCAACATCCAGTGTCAGCTTCAAATGTTTCTCGCCCACAATGCGATGGCTACGGACGTCAAATTGACCGTCGAACAGTGGCTCGGGAAAGTGTTGTCCCCAAGGGCCGCCTCTGGAGAGCTCATCCGCCAGCGGCAAACCAAAATCTCCCGGCGCAAGTCCTCCATCGCTCTCCTCGGTTTGCTCCGGCGGGGTGTGATCTAATGCGTCAGCCACCGTGTCTTCTAGCGCTTGCCTGAATCGCTCCAAATCATCTTTTGCCAGAGTGAGTCCCGCGGCCATGGCGTGACCACCGAATTTAGTCAGCAGCCCGGGGTGCCGAGTGGCAACCTGATCCAGTACGTCTCTCAGATGCAATCCGGTAATAGAGCGGCCCGAGCCCTTGAGCAGGCCCTCCCCGGCATCGGCAAAAACCAGGGTCGGCCGATGAATACGCTCCCGGATACGCGAGGCCAGTATTCCGATCACGCCCTGATGCCAGCTTGGGTCATATAAGGTCATGGCAAAGGGGAGCTCCGTCGTCTCGAGCTCTAGCGTCTGCAGCTGAGTGAGTGCGTCTTCTTGCATCGATTGCTCGATATCGCGTCGCTCGCGGTTCAACTGATGCAATTTTTCTGCGAACCCTCTGGCGGCTGCTGATGACTCTGCCAGCAAGCACTCAATCCCGATCGACATATCATCAAGCCGTCCCGCGGCGTTCAAGCGAGGCCCGACAATAAAACCCAGATCGCTGGCACTGGCGCTATGGTGATCCCTACCGGCGACCTCAAACAACGCTTCAATACCCGGTCGTGCTCGACCACTGCGAATCCTCGCAAGGCCGGCCGCCACCAGAATACGGTTATTGCGATCAAGGGGTACGACATCCGCTACCGTGCCCAGCGCGACGAGGTCTAACGCATCCCCCAGATTGGGCTCTTCAATGCCCTCAGCGTTAAACCACCCTCGGCTCCGCAGTGCTGCTCGCAGTGCACTCAAGACGTAGAACATAACGCCCACGCCAGCGAGCGCCTTGCTGGGGAACGGACATCCCGGCTGATTCGGGTTCACAATGACATCGGCAGTTGGCAACACCTGACCGGGAAGGTGATGATCGGTGATCAATACGCTGATACCCATTGCCTGTGCGGCTGATACACCCTCGATGCTCGATATCCCGTTGTCGACCGTTACGATCAGATCCGGCATCTGTGCCGCCGCCATCTCAACAATCTCGGGCGTTAAGCCGTATCCGAATTCAAAGCGATTGGGAACCAAATAGGCCACTTCACGCAGACCCATCTGTTGCAGCACAGAGACCGCCATCGCACAACTGGTGGCGCCGTCGGCGTCGAAATCACCGACGATGAGTATGCGAGCCTCGCCCTCTATCGCATCGGCCAACAAATCAGCCGCCTCACCGATACCACTCAATCTCGTCGGCGGTAGCAATTGATCTAGCGTCAGCGTGAGCTCAGCAGGATCCGTAATGCCGCGACCGGCATAGATCCGCTTCAATATGTCGGGTAGTGCAGCGTTTTCGAGAGCAGAGGTCATGTCGGCCTCACGCCGACGAATAGCGGGTGTCTTCAGGTTCGGCACTGAGCCGCCATAAAGGCATGGACCGCGGCAATATCATTGTCCAGCGTGTCAAATCGCTCCTTGCGCTCAAAGAGGTCCGCCAGATGCCCCGGTAACTGTGGCACCTGCCCGGTCTCTGCACGGGCCACGGCCGCAGGGAACTTGGCGGGGTGCGCGGTTGAGAGCGTCACCATTGGGCCTTCGCCCTTCCGAGAACAGAGTCGGGCTGCGCGGGTTCCAATGGCGGTGTGCGGATCCAGCAATTGTCCTGTTTTCAGCCACGCTGCGCGCATTTCCTCACAGGTCTCTTCATCAGACACCCGGGCACTGGTAAACAGTTGCTGGGCCCTCGCCAGTGCCGTGTCAGCCAAATTAATTTCGCCGTCTGAAAAATCTGCCATCAACTGAGCAATCTGTGCGGCATCGCCGTCGTACAGGTCAAATAACAGGCGCTCAAAGTTGGACGAAATGGAAATATCCATACTCGGTGACAGCGAAGCCTCAATAGGCTGGCGCACATAGGTCCCCGTAGTCAGCATTCGATGCAACACGTCATTGCGGTTAGTCGCGATGACCAGATTATTCACCGGCAAGCCCATTCGATGCGCGAGATATCCCGCATAAATATCGCCAAAGTTACCCGTCGGCACAGAGAAGTTGACCGGCTTATCAGGACCGCCCAGCGCGAAGGCCGCGTAAAAATAGTAGACGATCTGAGCCATGATGCGTGCCCAGTTGATCGAATTGACCGCAACCAGCGATCGTCCGTCAGGAAGAAATGCGTCGGCAACAAAGCTGGATTTCACCAGCGCCTGGCAATCATCAAAATTGCCCCGAATAGCGATATTGTGGACGTTGTCTCCCGGGACAGTCGTCATTTGGCGGCGCTGCACGTCTGACACCCGACCGTCGGGGTAGAGGATAAAGATATCGACGTGTTCACAGTGCCGGCAGCCCTCGATCGCTGCACTGCCCGTATCACCTGAGGTCGCACCCATAATCACGACCTTTTCACCGCGCCGGGTGAGCACATGGTCTAGCAGTCGCCCCAACAGTTGCAGTGCAAAATCTTTAAACGCCAGAGTGGGTCCGTGGAATAATTCGAGCAACCACTGATCTTGGTCCAGCTGCACCAGTGGCGCGACGGCCTGATGGCGAAAGTCACGGTATGAAGCCTCGACTAAATCTGCCAGTGTCTCGCGATCAATACTGCCTTCCACAAAAGGCGCGATCACCGTTGTGGCGAGGTCGGGGTAAGACATACCGCGCATGGATTGAAGCTCTGCCGCACTGAAGGTGGGTAATGCCTCAGGCAAGTAAAGACCGCCATCGCGGGCAAGGCCCGCCAGCAGCACTCCCTCAAAGTCGAGGGTGGGGGCCTGCCCACGGGTGCTGAGGTATTGCACGCTCAATTCAAGGTTCCTTCCGCTGAGGAGGTCGCAGCTATCAACATCAGTTCACTGATCAAAAGATTCGACACGTAGCACAGCAACATCGGGGTCCGTCTCAACGAGCCCGCATATTTCGTCTATCGCTTGTGTCATTACGGACTCACGCGCTATCTGGGTCAACAGCACAATCGGCGCTTTACCCTCATCTGCTGAAGACGGTTTTTGGACCAGCGACGCGATGCCGATGTTACAGCTTGTCAGAATTTGGGAAATTTTGGACGTTACGTCTGGTTGATCGGCGGCCGTGAGCCTCACATACCATTCACTGGCAATGTCCCCCGCGGGCACGAGCGGCTTTGCCGTCAATTGCGCTACGGGCACGCCCAATGCAGGGCCGGAACCCGCGGGGTTTCGAGCAATATCAATCAGATCAGCACAGACGGATGAGGCGGTGGCGGCGCCACCGGCACCGGCGCCTACCAAGACCAGCTCACCGACTGCATCCCCCACTACCATGACCGCATTCAACACTCCATCTACGTTGGCGAGCTGCTTACTCTCGGGAATCAGTGTCGGGTGAACCCGCATTTCGATGCCCGCGTCCTTCTGGCGGGCAATGCCCAGATGCTTAACGCGATAACCTAGCTCGCCGGCATATTCCAGATCTGCTGGGGTCACTTCCTGAATACCGTGTTTCACCGGCGCATCGATATTGAGGGGAATCCCGAAGGCCAGTGATGCAAGGATCACCAGCTTATGGGCGGCGTCTGTGCCGTCGATATCATAGGTTGGGTCGGCCTCTGCATACCCCAGTGTCTGCGCCTCACTCAGCACGTCATCGAAGGCACGGCCCTTGGTAGTCATCTCAGTCAGGATGAAGTTCCCTGTACCATTGATGATGCCAGCAACCTCGGACACCTGATTGGCGGCCACCGCTTCACGCAGGGCTTTAATAATAGGAATTCCGCCGGCAACAGCTGCCTCAAATCGAATTTGCACACCGGCTGACTCAGCCATGGCAATCAGTTCATTGCCATGCTCGGCAATGAGTGCCTTGTTGGCCGTGACCACATGCTTACCTTGCTCAATAGCCAATTTGATGAGGTCATAGGCCACACTCGTGCCGCCAATCAACTCCACCAGCACATCCACCTCGGGATCACGCGCCACGTCCATGACGTCCCGGCTCACCCGTGCATCGCCGTAATCGTGATCAGGGTGTTCCCGACGAGAACCAACGCAAGTCACCGATAGCGGCTGACCACAGCGGGCCGTCAGTGCAAGACTCTGCCCACGCAGAATTTCTAGCGTCGCCAACCCCACCGTGCCCACACCGCAAATTCCCACCCTCAGCGCTGCATGGCTCATGCCGAGAGCTCCTCATCGGTAACAGGCGGGCCTTGGCGCAGCACTCTCTTGATTCCGCGGATCGCTTGGCGCGTTCGGTGCTCATTTTCGATCAAGCCGAAGCGCACGAAGCCTTCACCATACTCACCAAACCCCACTCCAGGAGATACCGCGACGCCCCCGCGCTGCAGGAGCAGCTTGCTGAACTCGACCGACCCCATATGACGAAACTTTTCAGGAATTTCAGCCCACACAAACATGGTTGCCTTGGGCGGCACCACTGGCCAACCGGATTCATTCAGACCTTCGCACAGGACGTCACGGCGGCGGCGGTACATCTCACAGATGTCGCTCACACACTGCTGGTCACCCTCGAGGGCGGCAATAGCTGCCACCTGAACGGGAGTGAAAATGCCATAGTCTAGGTAAGATTTTATGCGCGTCAGTGCCGCAATGAGCTGCGGGTTACCGCAACAAAAACCCACTCGCCAGCCCGGCATGTTGTAACTCTTTGATAGCGTGAAGAACTCGACCGCTATATCCCGTGCGCCGGGCACCTGCAGAATACTCGGAGCGGTATATCCGTCATACACTAGATCCGCATAAGCCAGATCATGCACCACCCAAATGTCGTGCTGTTTTGCAATGTCTACTATGCGCTCAAAAAACGACAGTTCCACGCAGTGTCCAGTAGGGTTAGAGGGAAAGTTAAGCACCAGCATTTTTGGCTTGGGATAGGTGTTACGGATCGCAAGCTCCAGCTCCTCTAGAAATCCCGCCTCACTCTGCATTGGCACATGACGAAGATCCGCGCCCGAAATCACAAAACCATAGGGGTGGATCGGGTAGCTCGGGTTGGGCACCAGAATGGCGTCGCCCACGCCTGTCGTTGCCAGCGCCAGATGCGCCAGACCCTCTTTGGAGCCTAGTGTGACGATGGCTTCGGTCTCGGGATCGAGCGATACGGAGTACCGATTCTGGTACCAGTCGCAGATCGCTTTGCGCAGTCTCGGAATGCCTTTGGACTGGGAATAGCGATGTGTATCGCCGCGACCTACTGTTTCACGCAACTTCTCAACAATATGCGGAGGGGTTGGCTGGTCAGGATTACCCATGCCAAAGTCGATAATGTCCTCGCCTCGCGCGCGAGCTGCTTGCTTCAACTCACCAATAATATTGAAGACGTAGGGCGGCAGGCGCTCAATGCGTTGGAATTGTGTGTCCACGAAACTGATTCTCGTCTTGTACGGTGCGGCTCAATCAAGCCCCAAAACAGTGACCAAGTCCGATGCTGGGCGATACCCCGGAATCATTTGCCCAGAACTGGTCACGATAGCCGGTGTGCCGGTAACGCCCATATCCTGTCCGAGCTGATACTGAGCGGCAATCGGGTTATTCGCGCATTCGTTCATGGGCAGGTCCACGCCCGCTTTCAACTCTGTCAGCGTGGTTTGCTGGTCATCCGCACACCAGGCCGTCGCGAGCTTCTGCGCTCCCTCGGAATCGACACCAGCCCTCGGGAAGGCTAGATACCGCACCTCAATGCCCTGAGCGTTCAGTTCATCGACTTCCCGATGCAACTTCTGGCAATAAAAGCAGGTGACATCGGTGAAGACGGCGATGTAATCCCGGGGCTCTCCCTGGGGCGAAAACACCAACATTTCATCGACTGAAACACTCGCCAACTGCTCCTTTCGGGCAACTGCGCGGCGCTCCTCTGTCAGGTTCACTGCGCTGGTAGCGGTGGTCTGGTGCAGGTCGCCATTTAAAAAGAAGTATGCACCATCGTCGGTGGCGTAAATTAATGGGCCGTCTTCGATCTGCACTTCGGCGATGCCCGGCGCAGGGCTGGGGCGAGCAGACTCTATACTGATTGGCTGACCGGCGAAGCCGCTCAGTGCGGCGGCCATGCGCTCCTTAAGGTCCTCCGCCAACGCGGTTTGACTCATTATCAGGGCAGTGCAAAACAGCGCCAAACGCGAGGAAAAACGGCGGACTCTAGGCTGTGAAATGTATTTAAGCGGATTCATCTTCCTGACTTCTCCCATGGTCCCGGTGATAACCCCATTGCCCACTATAAGGGGGCTGAGGGCCAAGGTAACGCACCCCTTGCGCCGCGCATTCGGTTAAACGCCACACTGCAAGTACAGTCTGAAATCGGGAGTGTAAAGGATCGCTATAAAAGGCGCGAATAGGCCCGATGCAGGACCGTTCGCCCTGCCGTTCAGGCCCCAGCCAGAGACTCTCAGGTAGAGAGCTTCTCCTTAATGCGCGCAGCCTTGCCAGAGAGCTCACGCAGGTAATAGAGCTTTGCCTGCCTGACATCACCACGACGCTTCACGTTGATGCTGTCAAGCAAGGTGCTGTAAGTCTGAAACGTTCGCTCGACACCAACGCCATGGGAAATTTTGCGCACGGTAAATGCAGAGTTAAGGCCACGGTTACGCTTACCGATGCAAACGCCCTCAAAGGCCTGCAGTCGCTCACGATTTCCTTCCTTCACGCGCACCTGAACGACAACGGTGTCGCCCGGTGAGAAATCCGGCACCTCTTTGCTCATCTGCTCGGCGTCAAGCTCGGCAATAATTTTATTGGTACTCATTACCCTCTCCCATCACCGCCCCGAAGCGGCGACCGATTTATCTCAAAACTGCTTGTTTTACGCCCCCTCAACCTGATCAGTTTCAGGACGGCACGCCGGAATTTTGCTCGCCTGGGCAAGCTATCAGGGGCCGACTACCCCGAGAGGCCGCGATCATACCTGCTCGGATGGGGATTGTCTGCCCCTGTCGGGCGTTAAAAGATCCCATTTCTCCAGCAATGCGCGGTCGCTCTCCGTCACCTGCTCCCAACTCAGCAAATCGGGTCGGCGATCCAAGGTTCTTCTGAGCGCCTGTGCTCTCCGCCAGCCAGCGATGGCAGCATGATCCCCGCTGAGCAGGACATCAGGCACTCGATCCCCTTTGTGAACCTCAGGTCGAGTGTAGTGAGGACAGTCCAACAGACCCTCTGAAAAAGAATCCTCCTCCGCAGACGCCTCATGACCGAGCACACCTGGCAACCAGCGGGTGACGGCATCGATCAACAGCATCGCGGGTAATTCGCCTCCACTGACCACAAAGTCCCCAACGGATAGCTCCAGATCGACCTCTCGGTCAATAAAACGCTCATCCATGCCCTCATAACGTCCCGCCACGAGCACCAAACTGGATGCCCCAGCCAGCGTGCGGGCCAGATTTGCATCAAGCTTCTGTCCCTGTGGCGTCAGCGCAATGACGGTCGCCTCTGCGCCCACCGCGGTTTTCGCCTTGGCTAACGCGGCCGACAATACCGGCGCCTGCATCACCATGCCGGGCCCGCCGCCGTAAGGTCGATCATCGACCGTGCCGTGTCGATCAGTCGCCTCGTCTCGGGGATCCTGCAGATGTAATTCGCACAGCCCACTTTGAAATGCACGACCAGTGACCCCCCACTCACTGACGGCAGCGAACATCTCAGGAAAGAGTGTGAGCACGGCGAAGCGGCAAAGTGGCAGAGACTCAGACGTTGGCATACCAATCCACCTCTATCCTGCCATCGCTCAGATCGATCCGGGTCACGACCTCGTCGGGGATCCAGGGAACCAAATGCTCTTGATCATCTATGCTGCCTTCGCAGGGCGCAATCACGAGCACATCATTAGCGCCGGTCTCGAGCAGCGTTTTGACTTTGCCCAGCAGCGATCTCGACCCCTCTTCGGTACACCACACCTCGAGCCCCTCGAGATCACGCCAGTAGACTTCGTCGTCGGGAGCAGCAGGAAAGGCCGCCGTCGCCACCTGAATTTCAAGGCCCCGCAGCGCCTCTGCCGCTGTCCGGTCGGTCACACCATCCAGACAGGCAATAAAACCCTTGCCCTGGCGCTTTAGCGCCTGAACTGTCACTGACTGAGTGGAAGTGCTCGGCGCTTTCGACGACGAGGCTAACTGGAGGTTAGGCAAGGTTAAGAGGAGATTCGGGTCATCGAGCCGGACTCGAAGCCTGACCCACCCCTTGATCCCGTATGCGCCGACGATGTCGGCCAGAATCAAATAATCTTGGCTGGAGAGTGAGGAATGGCTCATCGGGCTCCTCCAGCCACCAGCGACGCCAGATTAAGCGGCGGTGGCTTCAGCGCCGACCTGATACTCTTTGATCAATTTTTTGACCCGAGGGCTGACTTGGGCGCCTTTCGCTACCCAACCTTCAACCGCCTCTACGTCAATACGCAGACGCTCTTCCTGACCGCGTGCAACCGGGTTAAAGAACCCAAGTCGATCGATAAAACGCCCGTCACGCGGCTCGCGACGATCCGCTACCGTAACGTGAAAGAAAGGCCGCTTTTTAGAGCCACCTCGGGATAGTCGAATGACCACCATAGTGCTTTACCCTCAATATTCGGTGTCAGGCCCCGGATTTCCGGCAACCCTTTATCAAAAGAGCGCGGAGGATACAGCAAACGACAAGACGTGGAAAGGTGCACCGTGACCGCCTTTCACGGGCTTATCGGCGCGGAATGCCGGGGGGCATACCTCCCCCCGCTCCCCCTGTCATGCCGCCGAGCCCACGCATCATACGCTGCATGCCGCCGCCCTTCATTTTCTTCATCATTTTCTGCATCTGCTTGTGTTGCTTCAGCAGTCGATTCAGATCCTGGACCGCCGTACCCGAGCCCAAGGTAATTCGCCGCTTTCGGGAGCCCGAAATCAAGTCGGGATTGCGACGCTCGCGAGGTGTCATGGAGTTAATCATGGCTTCCATTCGGTCAAACTGCTTGGTATCCACATTCTGGGCCGCCTGCGCCATACCCCCCATGCCGGGCATTTTATCGAGCATGGCGCCCATGCCGCCGATATTCTTCATTTGCTGGAGTTGCTCTCGGAAATCCTCGAGATCAAACCGCCCGCCCTTCTGAACCTTATTTGCAAGCTTTTTGGCTTTGCCATGGTCGACCTTGCGCTCCACTTCCTCGATAAGAGACAACATGTCCCCCATGCCCAGGATTCTGGAAGCAAGGCGATCGGGGTGGAAAGGATCTAGGGCGTCGGTCTTTTCTCCCACACCCAGAAATTTGATTGGTCGGTCGGTAATGGTGCGAACAGACAGGGCAGCACCACCCCGTGTATCAGCATCCACTTTGGTCAGAATGACCCCGGTTAAGGGAAGCGTTTTGCCGAATGCTTTAGCCGTGTTCGCCGCATCCTGACCCGTCATAGCATCCACGACGAACAGAGTTTCGATCGGATTGACCGCTTCGTGAAGCGCCTTAATTTCAGCCATCATCTCCTCATCGATGGCAAGACGGCCCGCCGTATCCACTAACAGCACGTCAGAAAAGGCTACGCGGGCATCGGCCATAGCACGTTGCACAATATCGACCGGTGATTCCGCCGCATCACTAGGTTCAAAACGCGCTCCCACCTCACCCGCCAGCGTCTCTAGCTGCGCAATGGCCGCTGGTCGATAGACGTCAGCGCTGACCACCGACACTTTTTTCTTCTCGCGTTCAATCAGGTATCGCGCAAGTTTGGCAACCGTTGTCGTTTTACCCGCGCCCTGGAGCCCAGCCACCATCACAACGGCCGGTGGCTGCGTCGCCAGATTGAGTCCCTCTGACTCGCCACCCATGACCGCCTGCAACTCGGCCTGCACCACTTTTAAAAATGATTGCCCTGGCGTCAGGCTCTTACTGACTTCGACCCCAACGGCCCTATCTTTCACTCGGTCTGTGAAAGTTTTCACGACCGGGAGCGCTACATCAGCTTCGAGAAGCGCCATGCGGACGTCGCGCAATGTATCCCTAATATTGTCCTCAGTGAGCTTTGATTTACCCGCGATGGCTTTCAGGCTGCTACTGAGACGGTCACTTAATGAATCAAACATGGCGTTAACTCCCCACGCAGGGATACCCTATCTTGTCCGGAACGGCGTAGTATAAGGATGCAATGAAAGAACCCCAAATCAACGATAGCCGTCAGACCAGAGCCAGCCACGCGGAGACACCATGGACGACACCCCCAGCCTGTTGAGCGCTGGCCTTGCCATTCTGTCGGCACTACTTTATCTGGTTGCTGTATGGCGGCAGGTTCTCAACCTCGAGGCAGGTGAGGAACGGCAGCGACAGCAGATTGCGCTAGTAGGAACGGCTGCACTGGCTGCCCATGCGCTCGCGGCTTACCTCCCCTCGCTGGCGGGAGAATCGAGCCTGGGATTCTATCGTGTTGCCTCGCTGATGTTCCTCAGCATGGGGGTGATCAGCCTTATAGCGCTGGTTGTGCGCCCGCTTCATACCTTGCTGATTGTGCTGTTTCCGCTGGCGGCACTCTCTATTCTGGTGGCCACGTTCGCGCCTGACACCAGCAGACCAATGAGTGATCTCCCCGCGGGCATCCTCTCCCACGTGTCGGCATCGATTGTCAGCTTTGCTGTACTGGCATTGGCGGTGCTGCAGGGCCTGCTGGTGACCGTGCAATCACGGCAACTGAGACAACATCGCAACCGTGGGGTCATTCGCAAGTTGCCGCCGCTGGAGGCTGCCTCCGCTTTATTCTATGAGCTCACCGGCGCAGGCTTTCTCATTTTGACCGTGGCAATTGGCACGGGCGTAGTGTTTGTCGATGATCTGTTCAGCCAGCAATTAGTCCACAAAACCGTATTGACCCTGCTTGCCTGGTGTCTCTATGGCGTGCTGTTGGTGCAATACTTTCGGCGCGGATGGCGCGTGCAGTCGGCCATCACCGTCAATCTCATTGCTTTTGGTTGCGTCGTGCTGGGCTTTTTCGGCTCAAAATTGGTGCTAGAACTGCTTCTACCGCTCGCTCAATGAGCACTACCGGGCCAATATCTAACCGCGAAATAACAGGCTTGTGCCCACCCGTATTTTTCTCCACCATTTCATCTCCAAAGTTATAGAGGCGTGAGCCACTCTTGAACGAGACATCGCTGGGTCTGCTCTTTGCAGCACTGGCACTTTTGATTCTGATCTCTGCATTTTTCTCTAGCTCAGAGACCAGCATGATGTCGCTGAATCGTTATCGGCTGAAGCATCTCAAAGGCACTGGCCATCGGGGCGCGCAGCGCGCTATCCGGTTGCTGCAGCGACCCGATCGGCTGATTGGACTTATCCTGATCGGCAATAACCTCGTCAATATTCTGGCATCCGCGATTGCAACGGTGATCGCTATTCGGCTGTTTGGCGATGCCGGGATCGCCATTGCCACGCTGTCACTGACGCTGGTCATTCTGATTTTTGCCGAGATCACGCCCAAAACAATTGCTGCACTCCACCCGGAACGAGTGGCCTTTCCGGCAAGTGCGGTGCTAGTCCCGTTGCAAAAATTGTTGATGCCCCTGGTTCTTGCCATCAACTGGCTGACCAATGGCATTCTGAAACTGATGGGCTTCTCTCCCGATGAAGCGGGTGACGACGCCGTGTCTCAGGAGGAGTTGCGTACGATCGTGACCGAATCTGCGTCAATGATTCCCAGCCGCCACCGCAGGATGCTGGTCAATATTCTCGATCTTGAACAAATGACGGTTAATGACATCATGGCGCCGCGCAACGAAATCTACGGGATCGATATTGAGGCACCCGACGAGGCCATCATGCGCCAGCTGAAAAGCAGCGCCCACACGCGATTGCCAATTTATGGCGATGACATCAATCAGATTGAAGGCGTGTTTCACATGCGCAACCTGAGCCGCGTGCTCGATGCGGGTCGCTTGAACCGACAGGCGTTACGGGAAGAGGCTGAGGCACCCTATTTCATCCCGGAAAACACGCCGCTTAACACGCAGCTACTGCACTTTCAGCGACAAAAAAAACGCCTCGGGATGGTGGTCGACGAATATGGTGACATCCTTGGCCTAGTCGCCTTGGAGGACATCCTAGAAGAAATTGTGGGTGAGTTCACATCAAACCTTGTCGAAGAAAATGAGGAGATCACGCGGCATCCCGACGGGAGCACCACGTGCTCGGGCACGGTCAGTATTCGCGACGTCAACCGGCAGCGAAAATGGAATCTGCCAACCGATGGACCGAAAACGCTCAGCGGACTGGCACTCGAAGCGCTGGAGGCCTTTCCCAATGCACGCACTTCGGTTCGCATTGAGGGTTATCAGCTGGACATTGAGGAAATCGCCAAAACGCATATCAGTCGGGTAAGGGTCTGGCGATTAGAAAGTGATGAAAGTTCGGCTGCGCTGGCGGAGGAGCCACGCTAAGACAGGGAGCTCCCGCTAACGTTTGGTGACTCTTTCACCGACGGCCACCAAAATCTCACGCTTACGCTCATCACTGGCAGAAAACCACTCGATAATCTCGTTGGCGGTGCGCTGGCAGCCAATACAAACGTCCTGATTGTCTAGCGAGCAGACCTCGATGCACGGGGATTTGACCGGCGGTGTGAGGTCAGTCATGACGAGGTCTCCACGCCTTGGCGCGCATAAAAATCTTCTGCAAACCTATCGAGTTCTCCCGCTTCGATGGCGGCCCGAATACCCGCCATGTGCCGCTGATAAAAACGCAGGTTATGGATTGTCGCCAATTGTGACCCCAATATTTCATTGCACTTATCGAGGTGCGCAAGATACGCCCGAGAAAAATTCGAACAGGTGTAGCAGTCACACTCTGCATCGACCGGCTCGGTACTGGCTTTATGCTTGGCATTGCGAAGCTTCAGTACGCCGGTGCTGGTGAATAAATGCCCGTTGCGCGCGTTACGGGTCGGCATGACACAGTCAAACATATCAACACCGCGCAGCACGCCTTCAAGCAAATCAGCAGGTGTACCCACTCCCATTAGGTAACGGGGACTCTCAGCGGGTAAAAGGCCAGCCAGCGCATCGAGCACGGACATCATTTCGCCTTTAGGTTCACCCACCGACAGGCCACCGATCGCGTACCCGTTAAAGCCGATATTCATGAGGCCATCTAAAGAACGTTTTCTCAGCTCTGGGTACATACCGCCCTGAACAATGCCAAACAATGCGGCCGGATTATCACCATGAGCGCGCCGGCTGCGTTCAGCCCACCTGAGCGATAGCTGCATGGAGCGATCCGCCTCGGCCTCGGTCGCGGGATAGGGTGTGCACTCGTCAAAGATCATAACAATGTCGCTACCGAGGTCCCGCTGGATGCGCATGGATGTCTCAGGATCCAGGAATACCTTGTCGCCATTGACAGGAGATTTGAAGGCGACGCCTTCCTCGGTGACCTTGCGTAGATCATCCAGACTAAATACCTGAAACCCGCCCGAGTCAGTCAGGATGGGGCCTTGCCACCCCATGAAATCATGTAAATCACCGTGGGCACGGATGACATCGGTACCGGGACGAAGCCAAAGATGGAAAGTATTGCCGAGAATGATCTCCGCACCGATGGCCGTAATATCGCGCGGCAGCATGCCCTTGACCGTTCCATAGGTGCCAACCGGCATGAATGCCGGCGTCTGCACACTGCCTCTGGGAAAATCGAGTTGGCCTCGTCGCGCGTGGCCGTCGCGATGCGATACTTGGAAGTCCACTACACCACCCGCTCTTTGGTCAGGAACATGGCATCCCCATAGCTGAAAAATCGGTAACGGTTGTCGATCGCCGCACGATAGGCGCGACGAATGGTGTCGACTCCTGCGAACGCTGAGACCAGCATAATAAGGGTCGATTCAGGTAAGTGAAAGTTGGTCACCATGGCGTCGACAACACGAAAGCGGCAGCTCGGATAGAGAAAGATATCGGTATCACCACTGTAAGGCGCCAGTGAACTCCCTTCGTCACCCTGCACTGCGGCGCTTTCCAGCGACCGGACTGCGGTCGTCCCGACAGCAACCACCCTGCCGCCTCTCTCCCGGCATGCCTCGACGGCCTCGCAACAGGCTCGATCAACCTCAATGTATTCACTGTGCATAGTGTGATCTGTAATGTTGTCAACACGGACCGGCTGAAAAGTTCCCGCACCCACATGCAGAGTGACTTCCGTTTTCGCGATGCCCGCTAGGTCTAATTGGTCCAATAATGTTTGATCAAAATGTAAACCCGCTGTCGGGGCAGCAACCGCCCCTTCACGGCGGCCATACAGTGTCTGGTAACGATCGCGATCCGCCAACGTGTCGTCCCGCTCGATGTAGGGAGGCAGCGGCATATGACCAAAGCGCCGCATCATTTCTTCGAGCGTTCCCGCCTCGGGCGCCAGAGAAAACAATGCGCCCTGTCTCCCGGTCACCCTGACAGTAAGATCTGAGACGTCACTCTCGGGGTCCGCTGTAATCAGCAACAATGCCCCCTCACGAGGGCTCTTGCTTGCGCGTATATGAGCCAGGGCCGTACCGTCGGCCAACAAACGTTCAATCAGAATTTCGACCCGCCCGCCTGTCTGCTTTTGGGCGTAGAGCCTGGCCGCCAGCACTCGGGTGTTGTTAAACACAAGCAGATCATCCGAGGTTAAGAGTTGAGGCAAGTCTCTGAAGGTCAAATGACTAAACTCGCCCTTATTACTGTCGACTGACAATAGTCGAGACGCGGAACGTTCGGGCAGTGGCACCTGAGCGATCAAATCGGCTGGGAGTTCAAAATCAAAGTCAGCGGTTTTCATAAGTGGTTCTATCCGAAATGGCTCCCACGATCACTAATAGCTTGGATGTCGTCGAGCCCACAAAAAAGCCGGCTTGGGCCGGCTTTTTTGTACGACACAGACTTTACCCGCATCACTTTTCCTTTTCTTCAGCCTCGGTCTCCGGGTCAGTGGCCTCAGGGTCGGCTTCCGCCTCCGGCTCCTCAGCCGCATCGGGCTCGGGTTCGGGCTCGGGCTCGGGTTCGGGTTCGGGTTCGGGCTCGGGCTCGGGTTCGGGTTCGGGTTCGTCAGCAGCATCTGATGAAGCTGCGTCTTCTGCAGTAGCGTCTGATTCCTCTGCCGCGGGCGCGTCATCAGCGGCAACTTCCGCCTCATTACCCTCGGCCTCGGCTTCCGGTGCTTCCTCTTTGGGACTAGGAATAGCGACCTTTACCAAGTCCTCTGCTACCAGAATCTTGACCTTTTCTTCGCCATTTATGGGTCTGCCGCTGGCATCTTGCACCGCGTACCGCTCGTCACCGCGCATAAAGATCTTGTACTCAGCCGTCTTCTTAATGAGCTTCATCGCCATATCTTTTCTCCCTGAAGATACTCAGATTCACCGGACCGACCGGAGTGGGGCTCGGCTGAATCGCGCAAAAGTATACAGCACGAGGCAGAATTGCCTAGTCTCCCGTTGCCCGCGTGGTAGGAGTTGGTATACTCCGCGGCCTCGTCTGTGCGAGCCGGAGTGGTGGAATTGGTAGACACAGGGGATTCAAAATCCCCCGCAGGCAACTGCTTGCCGGTTCAAGTCCGGCCTTCGGTACCATCAAGACATCAAAACGAGTTTAAAAGCCTTTGCAGATAAAGTTGCCGATAGCTGAATTGGTGCCTGCCGTCATCTCACCGGTATCGCTCAGACCGTCACCGTCGCTATCCTCGGCATAGAGGAAGGCGCGAGCAGCGCACAGAAGACGAGGTCAGAGCGTGCTAAGACATTTCTCGTCATTAGTCGCATGGATCGAGTACGAGAGGCCTTATAGCCATCCATTGTTAGGTGTATTTAGTAGTCTTCTCTGCTGAGGGACGTCTACTCCACCAAAGGCCCAGCAAGCCTAATAGGCTAATTAAAATCAGCATCCACGCGGGACTAAACATCGGTACCCGCTTGGCGTCTTCTCCTGCAGCACAGCCATAAGTGGGTGAAAAGGGGTCAGTGTCGATTCCTACTGAGCCGGTCGGGGTGGTCGGGCAAATCAAATCACAAACGTTCCCAACAGCATCTTGGTCGGCATCGCTCTGGTCCGGGTTACTCACTAACTGACAGTTGTCTTGGCCATCAGCAATGCCATCGCTATCGTCATCATTCGGATTCAATTCCTTGGAGAGGTCGACGGCAGCTGATGTTGCGGCGAAGTTATCAAACGCAAAACCGTGGCTGCTGTCCGAGCTATTAAAAGAGATGATGAGTCGTTTTACTGGTGTATCGAGATCTGCAAAGGTAAAAGTCGTCGGGAGACCATCACGATGAGTACCTTTACAGGCAAGGCCGCTATTGGTGGTGCCGTTCGGGTTGGCACAATAAGGTCCAAGCGTCTGTGTCGGACCAATCTGGTTACCCGCCTCAGAATAAGCCGTTACATCGAACGCCTCTCCATTATCAATATCCCAAATCTGACCGGCCATGCTGACGGGTAATACACCCGTATAAGTCACAACGAAATCCACGTTGAAGACTGTGCCTTCGGACGGAGGTTTATCGTCCCTCATAGAGTACTGAGTTTCTTGGTTGATGACATTACCCGAGGGGTCTACGTCATTGGCGCACTTCCTCTTCTCCCGAATCAGCCACTGTCCGCCCTCCCCTGAAACTGTGTTGTCTTCTTCCGTAAGCACATTAGCTATATTGTCGTAAGCATTTGTATAGGCCGCGCAAGTGAGGGTTCCACCAACGACATCGTTATTGCCGCGCTGCTCGATCACTACCCCCTGATCAGCGATCTTGTCGCCATCGATATCGTATCCGAAGCTGAGGCCCGTTAATCCAATTTGAAAAACCGTATTGAGAGGCAACTGCAGATTATCGACGGGGTCGGAATTATCAGGCAACTTTTCAAAGGTGATGGTCTGGGCTTGACCCGCAAGCGCGAAGAGAGACAAACAAACAGCCAGCGAAGCATAAGATACCAACGGCGTCTTATTAGAAAGACCTAGCATAATGTAGGGATCCTGATTGCAGATGCTCTCGGTAGGCAAAATGATCAAGTTACGGCTCGTGACAGTAACATATTACAAAAGTCAAAGAAGACAAATGCAGTGACAATAAAATAAAAACTGCTCTAAAAGCACTGTGAATGTCTGTGTTTATGGAGACGCAACGCTCCTCTACCGAACTCCCCAAAAACCCCAAGAAGTCGAGCCTTCGGTACCAACCCGCAACTCGTTATTGCCCTCGCTAGCGCCACCGGCGCGCTGTTGTCGCGCGCCCCTGTTAGCCCCTCAACTCGCGGTGCTACACTTTTAGTGGTGATCAGCGGGGTAACAACATGAGTTCCTTCCTTGAGCTGCTTGATGGTGTGCTCGACACGACGATGATGGTCATCGCATTGACGATCCTGTTGGCACTCATCGCGGTGGTTGTGCTGTTCGTCATTGATGTGACCCAGAACACTCAGGCTATTCGCAAAAATTATCCGGTGATAGGTCGCCTGCGGTATGTTTTCGAACACCTTGGCGTGTTCTTTCGGCAATATTTTTTCGCGATGGATCGAGAAGAGTTACCCTTTAATAGAGCACAAAGAGCGTGGGTCGCGCGAGCGTCCAAAAGCCTCGACAGCACACTCGCCTTTGGCTCTACAAAACCCCTGAATCGTCCTGGCGATATCTTTTTTCTCAATAGCGCCTATCCCCCTACCAAGCCCGAAATCGATGCTCACTGTCAGGCTCCCGTGATATTTGGCGAGGGGCATGTGGCTCATCCTTTTACAACACACGCGTTCTTCAATATATCGGCCATGTCATACGGCGCGCTGTCCGGGCCGGCAATCTCGGCCCTCTCGGCTGGCGCCCAGCAAAGTGGTATCTGGCTGAATACGGGTGAAGGAGGCCTCGCGCCGTTTCATCAGGCTGCGGCCTGTGATCTTGTTTTTCAGATTGGCACCGCCAAGTATGGTGTGCGGGATGAGGCGGGTAATCTGGATAGCCACAAGGTGGCTGAGTTGGCTGCGATACCCGAAGTCAGAATGTTCGAGATTAAGCTCTCGCAGGGTGCCAAGCCGGGTAAAGGCGGGATCCTCCCGGGAAAAAAAGTCACCGCCCTCATTGCCAGTACCCGGGGAATCTCGCAAGGACATGACTCGATCAGCCCCAACCGCCATCCGGAAGTGACCGACGCGGCTTCTCTACTCGATCTGATTGAACGCGTTCGTTCAGCCTCGGGTAAACCGACAGGCATCAAGTTCGTCATGGGCCAGACGGAATGGCTGGACGATCTTTGCGATGCCATCCAACTGCGCGGCATCAGGTCTGCTCCAGATTTCATCACCCTGGACAGCGCCGATGGTGGCACAGGCGCTGCCCCACAGGGCCTGATGGACAACATGGGACTGCCGATTGCCTCCAGTCTGCCGCTGGTCCATCAAAAACTCAGCGCCGTCGGCCTGCGCGATCGGATCAAACTCATTGCCGCAGGCAAAATGATTAACCCGGCCGGGGTCGCCGCGGCGCTCTGCCTCGGGGCTGATGTTGTCTGCTCAGCTCGGGGTTTCATGTTCGCATTAGGATGTATTCAGGCGCTGCAGTGCAACGAAAATACCTGCCCTACCGGCATCACTACGCATAACCCAAAGTTACAGAAAGGGCTTGATCCGACCGTCAAGTCGACTCGTGTGGCGAATTACGCGACCTCAATGCACGAGGAAGTGCGGCTTATTGCGCACAGTTGTGGCGTTCTTGACCCGCGCGCTTTGTCTGCAAAACATGCGTTTACCATTTCCGCTCAAGGGGCNCCGGAACCATTGCTTGNTTAAGGTCNCTCCACTCCGGCCCTTTCCATTTTCGCCTGCTGCACTATTGTCACTTGCTCACCAAAAATCGTTTGTAGTTTCTCTACCCCACTCTTTTCGAGTGCTCCATCATTGCCGGTAACTACGTAAGTTGAGTAAATTGCACAGGCACGCATTAAGGCGGTGGACACAGCTTCTATCGAGGCGCCCNCGTCCTTCATACTATTAGCCAGNTCAATAAACTGTTGAATNGCTTCTTGTTGTGTCGCCGGAGCAACCATTTTTTTCTCCTTCAAACCTTTTTTTCACTGCCATTTTACCGTCAGCAGTTGCCTCAGGATTGTCAGNCGACACTATACTACGGGCAATCCGTAAACGGTCTGTCTCTTGCTAAACCAACTCCGACAAAGTGTAGCGTTGACCGGTGGTTTGTTAACGATTCTGCACGCACTTGCGGGCAGCTCCGCTGAGTTGGATCTGGAACTAGCGGCGGGGTATGCGTGGGATGACAACGTAGGCCTCGATGAACTGGAGCGAGCGACGGGCGAGTCCGACGAGCTCACCACCTTGGAAGCACAAGGGTCTGCTCTATTCACCTATCAAGACCGTGCCTCTCTGAGACTTTCGGCGGGATTGGTCGACGATAGCTATCAAAAGTTTTCCCAGGTTGACCGACGGACTGAATCGCTGGGNGTCAACCTCGAGGCTCAGCTGGGCAAGGCCACGGTGGGAATCAACTGGTTCGATGTCTCGGCAGAGCTCGACGACGAGCAGTTTCTGACATACGAGCGTCTCTCACCCTACGTAGCAGGTTTTGTCAGCAAGCAGTGGTTCCTGCGGGGTGAATATGTCTACGGCGAAAAAGAGATCGCCCGACGCCCGGCCCGAGAAGCCGACAGCCATAGCGTGTCAATGGACACCTACTATTTTATACAAGGGCTCAAACGATACGCCGTGATGGGCTATACCTTTCGCGTCGACAACGCGCGCGCCAACCGCTATGACTACGAGTCCCATGCGATCAAGTTTCGCTACCTGCATCGCGAAACGCTGGGAGGATTCCCTCTGGAGCTGGAACTCGAGGGAAAATATGAGGACCGCCAGTACAAAGCACCCGACCCCATAATCGGCACCGAACGAGAGGATATCCGATGGCGGTTCTCAGCAGAGGCGAGGCTCTCAGTGACCCAGTACCTCTCATGGGCACTGATGATCAAGAACTCAGACTATGACTCCAACCTGCCGACCGCGAGCTACAGCGACCTGGTGGTCGGTAGCGAGATAAGACTGTCTTTCTGAATACCGGCTAAGCCCGATTGGCTGTTGGACGAGCAGCGAAGATCACTTGAACCGGAGCTGCCCATATCCATAAATCTGGTCGCGTCCCGGCGCGCCAATGTCGATTGCACTGGAATAGAGAGCGTCCAACATCGTTGCCGGCTCGCTGTTTGACTGGAGTAGCCGTGCGGCGGCGACCGCCACGAAAGGCACCGCATAGGAAGTGCCTGAAGACGCCGCGTAACCCCCCCCAGCCTGTGCGTGACGAATATTGACGCCGGGTGCAGCGATATCGACATATTCGCCCCTATTGGCAAGGCGGAATGCCCGTCCACGATCATCCGTGGCGGTGACCGCGACCACCTCGGGATAAGCCGCCGGATACATGGGCTGCGCCATGGGGCCGCCATTGCCGGCTGCGGCAATGGCCAATACCCCTCGTTCACGCACGCGAGCCAAGGCGGTCTCGAGCAATCGATTAGGGGGGCCCGCGAGACTGATATTGATCACTGAGACCTGTTCCGTGATCAGCCAATTGAGNGCTTTAATCAGGCTCACCGTGCTGGCAAATTCGCCCCGCTCTTCGGTTTCATCAAAAACCTCTGCCGCAAACAATTCAGCGCGGGGAGCAAGACCTAATGCTGACGGGTCATTGCTCGCAATAATGGAAGCAATCGCAGTGCCATGGAAGTTGGGCGGAGTATCGTTCTTGATAAAACGTCGGGTCGTAATCGACGCTCCAGAAAAAGCGCTATGTGTTTGATCGACACTACTATCGATAATGCCAATCCGTAGAGAAAGGTCAGACAGGTCGGTCGGTAACGTCAAGAGTTCCCGGGGGGCCAGCCCCGCCGCCTCTGCAGNAGAGTCAGCCGAGTTCGGNACGCCCGCGGTATACAGGTGATTGAGATCGACATCCGCCCTATCGCCTCCGATGACCTCATAAATTCCGGCCCGGGTTGCTGACAGGTCAAAGCTGGCTGGAGCGGCGACCTCTGCAAGGAGAAACCCGAGTCCGTCGAGCTCACTGACCCGGTCAAACAGATACCCCTCTTGCTCCAACTGCTCGAAGACATCGGCTTCTGCCATGACCAACCAATGGTCGGTCTGAATTCGCAGCGCGTCCTCACTAATACGAGATTCAATATCGGCCAGTAAGTCCTCCATCGCCTGCTCGATTCGCTCTTCAGTTGCCTCAGACACGATGTCTGCAACTTGGTCTTCCACCTCCTGAGCGGGGACAGATACAACGACCCAAAACCAGANAAACAACGCCCAAAATCCCCGAAAAGTGGCGCTTAACGGGGAATATTTGGCTTGCAGTGGCGCGCAGATGCTGGACATGATGCGAGTCTACCTTTTTTCGGGGTGGCGCCGGTATGGCGCTGAGCAGCAAAAATAGCGCTACACAGGGGGAATAAGCCCCACTCTGAAACGTCAAGTGACTAGAAGGCAATATATGGCGAATTTAACCGCCCAACAGAGACAGGATCTGATCGAAGAATTACCGCGACTGAAGCGCTTTTGCCTGTCGCTGACTTCAGATCCCGCTGATGCCGATGATTTGTTGCAAATCACGGTAGAGAGATTGCTTGAAAAAGGCATGCCAGAAGACGCCCACGTTGCAAAGTGGTCTCACCGGGTCTGCCGAAATTGTTGGATTGATGAGATTCGATCCAGAGACGTACGGAGTCGTTACGCGCTGTCTGAAAGCGCGGTGGANGGAGCCGGAACCACTTCGGCCAACACAGACGANTCGGTGCAGCTCGATCGGGTCTCGGCGGCGATGGAACGATTACCCCCTGAGCAACGCGCAGCGTTGGTTCAAGTGGCAGTAGAAGGATGTTCCTATGCTGAGGCAGCCGCGCTATTGGAAGTACCGATCGGCACGATCATGAGTCGTGTCGCGCGGGCCCGAAAAGCGCTGGCAAACGATTTGGAGTGGAATGCAGAGAGAGAGGCCTAAGCCTCCAGCATTNATTCGGCTCACTTGGGACGNGCCGANGAAAACAGGGTGATAACGATGACCGATGATCGTCAAAATGTGGTTGATATNGCTGGNANACGGGTGGATGACGACCACCTGCTNTCGATGTATATCGACAGTGAGCTGGACGCGGAAAGCACGATTGNGCTGGTCAATCGGCTCCGNACGGAACCGGCATTGCGGTCTCGCCTGACTGCGATGGAAGCTAACGAGACGCTGGTCAAGACGCTGTTTGCTCGGGATAAGCACGACGTCCCGGAGCATTTGGCGCCCCTGGTCGCCGCTGAAAATGTGACAGTGCTCGGCACCGCTCGACACTGGCAACGCTGGGCCGGTGCCGCGGTAGCGGCCTCCTTTGCAATCGCCGCGGCCCTGTTCGTCAACGTCAATCAGACCGCGGTATTCAATCCGATGACGATGGATAACCAGCTCGCTAGTGTGCTGGAACATTCTCCGTCGCGAGCCGCAGGCTGGGAGTCACTCGACGGTGATCGCCAGTTCCGGTCGGTGCTGACCTTCCCCGCTGCAGATGGCCGCTGGTGCCGAGAATTCCTGCTGGCGCAAGATGAGTCCCACTGGCGAGGTGTCGCGTGTCGCGATGGCGGCGACTGCGGC